>JAAFIB010000079.1 GCA_013297725.1 Sphingomonadales bacterium | reverse complement strand
CCCTCTTGCAGCTCTTTCGCTTCGGTCTGGATCGCATCGTCCAAAGCAAAGGCAGGTGCCGAAATGGTGATTGTGGCAAGCATTGCGGTGGCAAGCAGAAAGCGGGATTTCATTGGGTGTCTCCAGAACAAAAAAAGCGCATCGCGTTTGCGCAACATTATTGCTTACGTGGCGAGTTTTGGCGTTCGGTTTCAACGAGCTTTCGACAAACGACGCCGTGGCGGGATGAATATCTCGGTGATTATCGCCTGTCGCCTATCATCGCGCCGCAATCTGCTCTATCGCTGCAATGTCAGGAGACAGATTATGGCCAAGGGTCAGAAAAAATCGAACAAAGAAGTCCGCAAGCCAAAGGCAGAAAAAGCCGCAAAGGGGAATGCATCCAACCCGTCGTCTAAAAATCCGGTTGCTGGTTTGATTGCCAGCAGAAGCTGATTTCAAACGCTGGCCCTAATGCGAATTAAGCGCCAGCCAGTTATTTTGCCGGTACCATTTGGTGATGATGTGCTTCACCCCGGCCTTTACCGGGGTGCCGGTGTGCAGCGATTTGTAATTCATATTGCCGTCAGGCTGCATGTTGTTCCAGATCAGCATCGTTCCGGCCTGCGGACGAATGCCAATTTTCAGGTGGGGGAACTCGGTCGCGCCGCCCTCTGTCACGTTGTTTAAGAATATCATTGCGGTCCATGATCGTTGCCCGCCCGCGGGGGATTCGCGCTGCCAGTAATGTTCGCTGGGATGGAAAAAATCGTGATGCGCTTTGAATTCTTGGCCGACATGATACCGCTGCCCCTGCATCGTTTCGGCGTAGCTATTGTCGATGCCAATTACTTGCGTCATTTTGGTTTCGATGCGGGTGATATCTGGATCCCAGCGGTTCAGGTGGCAACTGGACGAGGTGCGAAATCCCTTTTGCTCTGTCCCTTCGTATAAAGCCGATGGCACAGCGTGCGCGTCAATCTTGTCGATCAAGATTTGGCAATCGCGTTGCCCCAAAAAATCCATAAAGACATAAAGCTGCATATCGTCGACAGGAACGCGCTGGACCAGCGGGTTTGCCTCTAACCGGCGTGTAACAGCATTCCCGATCTTCGCCAGCTTGGCCGGATCGTTATTGGGATCAAATTTGCGCTTCGGCTGTGTATCGGTGTCCACGGACCGCTCTCCGTTCACTTCACTATTCGGCCTCTTACCATAACCCAATTCACTTTTTCCAGTGTCCGGATATCGGTTAAGGGGTTTGCGTCGACGGCAATCATATCGGCGGAATAGCCAACCGCAATCCGCCCGATTTCGTTTTCCATGCCCAGTGTTTTGGCAGCAACCGTTGTCGCGCTGGCAAGTGCCTCTTGATTGGTCAGGCCCGCCTTTACCATCAACGCAAATTCACCGGCATTTTTGCCATGGTCGAATACGCCAGCGTCCGTTCCAAATGCGACAGTCACGCCGAGTGCTTTGGCGCGGGTCACTTGGCGCCCGGCGGTCTCAATGGCTTGTTTGGCCTTCACCTCTACGGTCGGCGTGTAAATGCCTCTGCCCAATCGTTCACGCACACCCTCCAAAGCCATCAGCGTCGGGACCAACACTGTGCCTTTGGCTTTCATAACTTTTAATGCTGCTTCATCGGCAAAGGTTGCATGCTCGATCGTATCAATTCCTGCTGCTGCGGCCGCTTCCATGCCGCGCGCGCCATGCGCATGCGCCATGACTTTCAGGCCTAGCGAGTGTGCCGTATCGGCAATCGCAATCATTTCGGGGCTGGTGAAATGCGCTTCAAGGCCGCGGCCTTGCTGTGACAAGACGCCGCCGGTGGCTGTAATCTTAATAACATCCGCGCCCATCTTTGACGCTTTACGGACCTTTTCGGCACATTCGACTGCGCCGGTGCACGTATAGCCGGTGTCGAGTGCGATTAGCACATCTTCGCGAAATCCGCTGACATCGCCGTGTCCGCCAACGATGGAAAGCGCTGGGCCAGCAGCAACAATGCGTGGTCCCTCAATCTTACCTTCGGTGGTTCCCCTGCGCAGCGCAAAGGCGGTATACTGCGCAGAGCCAGCTTCGCGCACGGTCGTGAAACCAGCCTTTACGGTTAGCGCGGCATTCTTCACGCCCATGACGACGCCCCATTCATCGGGATCGACGGCTTCATCGCGGTAATCACCGCCCGGGTCGCCAGTCAGATGGACGTGAAGGTCGATCAGACCCGGGACAATTGTCTTTGTGGATAGGTCAATGACGATGTCGCCGCGTATTTCTTCGCGCGGCTGGGCGGACATTTTTTCAATGGCGGTAATGCGCCCGTCAACAACGGTGATGATCGACTTGCCAATCGAGCCGGTTGCAGCGTCAGGGATAACGTCGCCTGCAATAATGTAGTGCCTTTCCGCCAGCGCGGGACTCGCGATCATTAAGCTGGCGGTGGCAAGCAAGGCGGCGCGGATCATGTGTTCTCTCCCCAAGATTTATGATCGGGAGTGTGTCGCGGTAGCAGCAATCGTTCAAGCCCAAAAAGTTAGGGCCCGGAAACGCTTTCACGCGTCCGGGCCCGGTCCTTCTGGTGAGATCAGGATTTACCAGAAGAAATTGTTTATAACTTTGGCGTCTTAGTCCGGCTGCCGGTCAGGTGCTCCACGACCGCGTGGTCCATCACCACCCGCCCGGTCTGATTGCGGCACATCGCGTTGACGCGGTTGTGGTTGCGGTTGAGGGCGTGCAGCTGGCTGTTCAGGCGGCGCTGCGCTTTGAGGTGCAGCGTTTGAGGGCTGTTCAAAACGACCACGCCCGCCGCCGTCACCGCGACGACCACCGCCTTCACCACGACGGTCCGGACCAGGACGTGCCATTGGCTGAGGATCAATAACGTTGACTGCGTCACCGCGACCTCTGTCATTATCACGTCCGCGACGGCCATCACCACGACCACCACGGCGGTCATCACCGCGGCGACCCCAGTCGCCATCTGGCACTGCACCGGGAGGCGGCGTTGGCTCGGCACGGCGACCGGGACGCTCATCACGCCGTCCGCCGTCACGCTCTGGCCAACCTATTGGCTGATCTACAGCGTCGTTACGTCCGTCTCCACGCCGACGATCATGTCCGCGGCCATCGCCCCGGTCGTCATGATGCCCGCGCCCACGTCCATAGCCGCCATCATGGCCGCGTCCGCGATCATGGTGGCGATTGTCACGATACCAGCGTTGGCGCTGAGCACCCCAATAACGGCGGTGACGGTCATGCATGTTGAAACGGCGGCCATAATTGTCGAAAACATAATAGCCGTAACCGGGATACCAGAAACTGTCATACCAGCCGCCGCCAAAGCCTATGTTGTAAAAACCAACGCCACTGTCACAGGCATAATAGCTGTCAAACGGGGCGTATGGGTCGCAATTATAATCATTATAGCCATAGCCGTCGCTGGCATAGCCAAGGCCAACGTCATAGACGCAACCTGACAGGCCGATAGTCGCAGCGGTTAATGCCGCCAACCGCAGGCTAAGCTTTTTGGAAATCATTTTCATCGTCCACCCCTTTGTTCGTGCGAGCGACCGTCCTGTTATTCTCCGAATCGCTTCGTCGAATCGCTGGCACGTTCTATCGTGATGACAGGATTGCAATTTTTTGGTTGAATTGCATCTGAATGATGTTGTTGGCTGTTGTTCATATTTGAGACGTGTTCGATGAACGTCTATCGCGCTTGCTGTTTATTAACACTGATGGCAGTAAGCATTTAACCGAACGATTAACATACCCGGAGCACAACATGGCCCTTGCCAGCAGCGAAGCCGCAAACCCGCATTGGACACCGCGCCGCAATATCCGCGACCTTGCCCATATTCCGGGCGAAAACGGACCGCCGATTATTGGCACGACGCTTCGTGTGCTTCGTAATCCGGGTGCTTACGGTGCACATATGGTCAACACTTACGGCAAAGTTTTCCGCACCAACGCCTTTGGCAACCCCACAGTATCGTTGGTCGGCGCAGAGGCGAACGAGCTGATGCTGTTTGATCGCGACAAGCTATTTTCGTCAGAACAGGGCTGGGGACCGGTGCTGAACCTGTTGTTCCCGCGCGGGTTGATGCTGATGGATTTTGACCATCACCGCATGGATCGCCGTGCGCTGGGCATCGCGTTTAAGCCAGAGCCGATGCGCGGCTATACACAGGACATGAACCGCATTTTCCGGGATCAGCTACCCAGCTGGCGCGGCGACATGGCGTTTTATCCTGCGATCAAACAGATCACTTTGGATGTGGCCGCCAGCTCGTTTCTTGGCGTGCCTTTGGGGCCAGAGGCGAACCGTATCAATAAAGCCTTTGTCGATATGGTGCAGGCATCGATTGGCGTCATCCGCGCGCCATTGCCGTTTACCGCCATGGGGCGCGGTGTTGCCGGGCGCAAATATCTGATCGAATATTTCGGCCCGCAGATTGAGGAACGCCGCCGTAACGAAAACCGGCAGGATATGTTCAGCCAATTCTGCCGCGCCACACGTGAGGACGGGCAGCACATGACCGATGGCGAAATCATTGATCATATGAACTTCCTAATGATGGCGGCGCACGATACAATTACATCATCGGTCACATCGCTGATCTGGATGCTCGCACGGCATCCTGAATGGCAGGAAAAGGTCAGGCAGGAATGTCTATCCGTTGCACCAGCGGGTGCAGAGCTGACGATGGCCGATCTCGACCGGTTCGAGCTGACCGAATATGCGTTTAAGGAATCGTTGCGGATGATCCCGCCAGTTCCATCCATCCCGCGCCGCGCTTTGCGTGACTTCACATTCATGGGTCATCATGTGCCCGCAGGGACTGCTGTCAGTATCAGCCCATCCTATGTTCATATGATGCCTGAACATTGGACGGATCCGGAAACATTCGATCCGATGCGCTTCACGCCCGAAAATTCAAAAGGGCGGCATAAATATGCATGGGCGCCTTTTGGCGGCGGCGCGCACATGTGCATCGGCCTGCACTTTGCCTATATGCAGACCAAGTTGTTCATCCATCATCTGTTGACGCAGGTGCGGGTCGAGATTGCCGAGGGTTATCAGCCTGAATGGCAGGCATGGCCGATCCCGCAACCAAAGGACGGGCTGAAGGTAACGTTTAAGCCGCTTTAGCTTACAGCCCGATCAGCTGCGTCAGCCGCTCGATCTCGGCATTTTCGTCTTTGACGCGATCGGCGATTTTTTGCTGTGGTGCGGTTAGCAAAGCGACCAAGCCTGAATCTGCGCCCTTTTCCCGCTCGCGCGCGATCAGCCTGTCGATCTCGCCCAAGGCCGCGACCCCATCGGCGCGGACGCTGTCTGTGCGTGACAGCACCATGTGCGCATTAATCCATGATTCGCTGCCACTGGCTGGATTGCCCGCCGCTTGGATCACTGACCGAATGGATGGCAGCGCTGCTTCAAACGCAGAATGGGCTGCGCTGCTGCGTGATAATAAAGAATCAATCTGCCGTTGCAGGTCGGCTGGCAGCGATGTCGTCAGCACCTCTGGCGCTGAAACTGGCTCTTCAATCGGGTTCGCTTTTTCATAGGGCCGCTTTGCAAGCGACGGAAAATCACCCTGAACAGTGCTGCAGCCTGCAAGACTAAGCGATGCAGCAGCACAAAGGGATAGAAACGTTCGGTTGATCCTATGCATAAAGTTGCTTTACGGCGGGCCACGCGGGCAAGCAAGTGCTGTGCTAAACGGCACAAAAAGGCGAAACGTGCGTTGACAAGCGCGACTCAATACACTAGCTGCGCGCCTTCCAATGCGGGTCTGCCAGACTCACGTTTTGCTGTTGCGCGTTGGAGAAGCCCACAAAACGGGCGTAAAGCAGATATATAGAGATTGAGACAAAGCCATGTTCGCTATCGTGCGCACTGGCGGTAAGCAGTATCGCGTTGCCGCTGGAGACAAGATTGCAGTTGAAAAGCTGCCTGGAGAAGCCGGTGACACTGTGTCGCTGGATGATGTGTTGCTCGCGGGTGACGGTGGCGAGATCAAAGACTCAAAGGGTCTGGTTGTCTCGGCAGAAATTATTGCGCAAGAGCGTGGTGAAAAGATCATCGTTTTCAAAAAACGTCGTCGCCACAACTATCGCCGCAAACAAGGTCATCGCCAGTCGCTGACATTGCTACGCATCACCGCTGTCGGTGGCGCCGCGCCTAAAAAGGCTGCTGCTGCTCCGAAAGCAGAAAAAGTTGAAGCTGCGGCTGACGCTGCACCCGCCAAAAAGGCTGCGCCCAAAAAGGCCGCTGCCGCTAAAGCTGAATAAGAACGTAGGAGTTTAGACCATGGCACATAAAAAAGCAGGTGGTTCCAGCCGTAACGGTCGCGACTCAGAAGGTCGTCGCCTGGGCGTGAAAAAATTCGGCGGTCAGGAAGTGATCGGCGGAAACATTATTATCCGTCAGCGCGGCACGAAAGTGTACGCGGGTAAAGGCGTTGGCATGGGCAAAGACCATACTCTCTTTGCACTTATTGCCGGACGCGTCCGATTCCATGCTGGTCGCCTTGGCCGCAAATATGTGTCGGTCGATATGGCAGCGGTGCCCGCCGAATAAATACGGACAATCGATGACGGATTGTCCATCTGGATGATCCGGGGAGTGTGGTGACACCTCCCATCGCTTAAGGGAGACGGATCATCCGGCTCCCTTTCTTTTTGCCCCAATCTCCCTGCAATCCACCTCGTAACGGGTGGTCGTTTTCACATGGCTGTCACTAAAGTGATTAAAGGGCAGCTATACGAACAGGAGAGAGAAGATGTTCGCACGGACCGAAAGATTATTGCTGCGGCCCAGCTGGCCCGAAGATGCGTCAGCCCTGCACACAGCGATTGCTGATGAAGGCATTGTTCGCAATTTGGCGCGCGCGCCTTGGCCCTATACGCCGTGTGATGCTGCACAGTTTGCTGCGCTAGAGCACGGCCTCATGTTCCCAAATTTTATGCTGATGTTGCGCACTGACGGCGCACCAAAACTGATTGGATCATGCGGACTTGGGCAGCTGGATGGCGAGGCAGAATTAGGATATTGGATTGCGCGGCCCTATTGGGGGCAAGGCTTTGCTTCAGAAGCGGCCCGTGCTGTGGTAAACATTGCAAAGGCATTGGGTCATAGCAAGCTGGTTTCCGGTCACTTCACCGATAACCCTGCATCGGGCCGGGTGCTACGCAAAATCGGCTTTCGTCCTCTTGGACGCTCTGAACAACGCTATAGCGCTGGGCGCCAGCGTGAAGTGACCTGTGATCTGTTCGAACTATCGCTTTCGGGTGATGGTAAGAACAGCGGTGATGTTGCCTCGCCGGTAGCGGCCCCCCGAATGCAGCCAAGAATGCCTATGGCGAGAGCGGCTTAGGCTGCTTTCGCGATAGGAACAGGTGCTTGCTTTACGGCGGCCACTGGAACGGAAACCGGTGTCAATTCCGCCAGCATTGCTTCGCCCTTGTCGATCAGCGCGTGATCATCAATATCCCACGGGTGAAAACCGGGTTTCAGAAACTGTGCCCATGGCTTTAACACGCGGCGGCCAATACCGCCTTTTTTGAAACCATATTGGATTATTCGGGGCAATGCCTGCCGCCAGCCCACGCCATCCTGCCGCAACAGTTCCACCTGGCCGCGTGTGCGGTTGATGAAAAAGGTGAAGGATACTGTCGATACCATCGACGTCCGCGTGATCCAGCGGCGAAACGGGCTCCATTCGCGCGTGGCATGCATCCACACATCGAACGCCACAGCTTTGTGTTCGATTTCCTCGATACCGTGCCAGATCCACAATTTCTTTATTTCGGGATCGCAGCCTTCAAGGTGCCGGGGATCAGCCAGCATTTCTGCGGCAACAATTGCTGTCAGATGTTCGATACACATCGTCGCGCCTAGCTTGGTCAGGTCGCTGGTTGCGCTAAAAAACTCGACGAATTTGCGGATGGCTAAGTCAAGCGGAGCAATATCATAGCCAGAACGGATCAGCGCGCGGTTCATCCCGGCATGCTCGCGGCTGTGCGCGGCTTCTTGCTGGATAAAGTTTTTAACGTCGTCGGCCAATTGGCCCGATACTTTATCCTGCCAGGCGCTCAGGCTTTCGATCATAAACGCTTCGCCGCGCGGGAACACAGCCGATAGCGCGTTGAAAAATGCCGTGGCATAGGGATCGCCGCCAAGCCAGTGCCTGCCGCCTGCATCAAGATCACGCGTTCGCATTTTTCGGGGAACAATCTGGTGTTCACCCTGTTTACGCGACAGAGCATTTTTCCGTTCGTTTACAATAGTCTGGTCCACAGCCTTGCTCTAGGGCTGGCACTATAAATTCCGTTTAACAGTGAAGGTTAACAGCAGATAAGCGCATTTTGGTGGAACGACCTTTTTCCGCCAAAAATCGCATTAACTCACAGGTAAATCGGCGCATGATTGTAACAGACTCAGGGTTTGCCCCTTAGTTGCGGTTGCGATTTTTGGCGCGATGGCGCACATGCATTGGCTATGTCGCTTGTTAAATTTCCGGATCCTACCGAAGTCCTCGCCCGCCGCCGTTTATCGCCAGAGGCGAGCCGTCTTGCCGCGCTTGAGGCGGCACGCGATTTGCTGATCGAGGCTGGGCCACAGGCGGTGACGTTAAAGGCTGTTGCCGGCCGGATCGGGCGAACGCACGCCAATCTGCTTCACCATTTTGGCTCTGCCTCTGGATTGCAGCGTGAACTTGCTGCGTTTCATGCCGAAACGATTTGCGCCGATATTGGCGAACAGATTCACCGGTTTAGAGGCGGCGATATCGGTCCGCGCGAATTGGTCGACATGATCTTTGACCATTTTGACAAGGCTGGCGCTGGGGCTCTTGCTGCGTGGATGTTGCTTAGCGGCAACGAAGACGCGCTTAATCCTGTGGTCGAGGCAATCCACAAGCTTGTCGATGAAGTGGGCGAGGGTGGTCATGAGGACAGCAATCTGCATACGCTAACGATGGAGCTGGTGCTGCTTGCGCTGGGTGACTCGCTGCTGGGCGGGCCGTTGTCGTCATCACTGGGGCTGGAACGCAGCGCAGGGCGCGAAATCGCAGCGCAACGGTTGGCACAGTCCTTTGCTGCATGGGAAGCGCAGCTTAAAGCCGGATAGGTAACGACGGCTATTCGCGGAAAGCTTCGTCGCGCAGCTTGGTAAACGGTGACAATAAATAGCTTAACACCGAACGCTTATCGCCAAGCAACGCAACATCGGAAATCATGCCGACACCAATCGGCAGCTTGCGCCCTGTCTTACCAATTAACGCAGTCTGGCTGGTGCGGACTTCAACGATATAGTGGCTTTCGCCGGTCTTTTCATTGACCACAGCATCGGGCGAAATCGAAACGACTTTGCCTTTCAGCGATCCGTAAATGCTGCTGTCATAGGCGGTCAGGCTGACCTTTGCCTGTTGGCCCATGCGGATAGAGCCGATGTCTTTCGGGCTGACCATAGCCTCAATCAACAAACCGTCTTCGCTGGGTACCAATTCCATAATCGGCGCGCCGGGGCCAACGGTGCCGCCGCGGGTCGAAACCAGAACCCTGTTGATCGTGCCATTGACAGGCGCGGTCACAATCGAGCGTTCGGCACGTTGTTCAAGTGCGGGCAGCGTTGAACTGCGCGCTGCATATTCGGCTTGCGCAGTGGTGAGTTCATTGGCGGCGCGTGATCGCCAATCCTGCACTTGCTGGTTCAACGCGGCACGTGCCTCGGAAATACCTGCACTGGCGCGCGCGATGGATGAGGATGCAGCGGCAGCATCGCCAGCAGCTGCACCTGCGCGTCCAATCGCTTGGGTTAAAACCATACGCGGCTCGATACCGTTTTCGACTAGCGGGCGAACCGCGTCGAGCTCTGCTTGCGCCGATATTGAAGCGGCGCGGCGGGCGGCATAGATGGACTGTGCTTCGTTTACTGCGCGTTCGGCAGCAACGATGCGTGCTTGGCCCGCATTACGCAGGCTGGCAAGCTCTGCCATCTCTGCGCGGTATAGCGCGCGTTCGATTTCAACCGAGGTATCAGCACCGGAAAAATTGGGCGCGCCGCCGGTGATTTGAGCGCGCAGCCGTTCGATCTTTGCCGCCAACGCCGCAACCGTTGCCGAACCACTGCCAAATTCACCGCCAGTTTGTGTCGGGTCAAGCCGCACAAGCGGATCGCCGCTCTTTACGATCTGACCCGTGCGGACCAGAACTTCCTGAACGATGCCGCCTTCCAGATTTGAGATGACCTGCATTTTTGAGCTGGGAAC
>JAAFIB010000078.1 GCA_013297725.1 Sphingomonadales bacterium | reverse complement strand
TTTGCAACGCCCGTGTCCAGAACCGCGCATACAGCAGATGCAGGATCGCGTGTTCGATGCCGCCAATATATTGGCCAACCGGCAACCACGCCTTTACCTCGTCCGCATCAAACGGTTTGTCGCTTGGTTGCGAGGCAAAGCGGATGAAATACCAGCTCGAATCGGCAAAAGTATCCAGCGTATCGGTTTCGCGCCGCGCCGGTTCTTGGCAGTTCGGGCATTTGACATGCTTCCATGTCGGATGCCGGTCGAGCGGGTTGCCGGGCACATCAAAACTGACATCCTCTGGCAAGACAATCGGCAACTGCGTGCGCGGCACGGGCAACACGCCGCAGAACTCGCAGTGGATAATCGGGATGGGTGTGCCCCAGTACCGCTGGCGGCTAACGCCCCAATCGCGCAGCCGGTATTGCGTCTGCCCCTCGCCCCAGCCTTCGGCTTCGGATTTTGCTATGACGGCGGCTTTGGCGTCATCGACGCTCATCCCGTCCATCCAGTCGGAATTCACAATCTGCCCGGCGCCGGTGAAGGCGACATCGCCGTCAAAATCGCTATCGGTTGCGTCGCCATCAGAAACCACGCGGCGCACCGGCAGATCATATTTGCGGGCAAAATCCAGATCGCGCTGGTCATGCGCAGGGCAGCCAAAGACAGCGCCTGTGCCATAATCCATCAGCACAAAATTGGCGACATAGACCGGCAAATGCCAGCTGGGGTCGAGCGGATGCTCAACGGTCAGATTGGTATTGAAACCCATTTTTTCCGCAGTTTCAATCTCCGCCGCTGTCGTCCCGCCCTTTTTGCAATCGGCGATAAAATCCTGCAATCGCGGCGCGTTTTCGGCCAGCGACTGTGCCAATGGATGATCCGCTGCGATCGCGATAAAGCTTGCCCCAAACAGCGTGTCGGGACGCGTGGTAAACACATCAATGCCGTCATGCGTTCCGGTCAGGTTGAACGTCAGTTTCAATCCCTTGGACTTGCCGATCCAGTTTTCCTGCATCAGCCGGACTTTCTCGGGCCAATGCTCCAGCCCGTCGAGGCCTTCGAGCAGTTCCTCGGCAAAGTCGGTGATTTTCAAAAACCACTGGTTCAGCTTCTTACGCTCAACCAGCGCGCCCGAACGCCAACCGCGACCGTCGATTACCTGTTCATTGGCAAGCACGGTCATATCGACCGGATCCCAATTGACCTCGCTTTCCTTGCGATAGACCAGACCGGCCTTGTAAAAATCGAGAAACAATGCCTGTTCATGGCCGTAATAATCGGGTTCGCAGGTGGATAGTTCGCGCGACCAATCAATCGCAAGGCCCAGCCGCTTCAGCTGTTTCTTCATCGCTTCGATATTTTGCCGCGTCCATGCGCCTGGATGGACTTTTTTCTCCATCGCCGCGTTTTCGGCGGGCATGCCAAAGCTGTCCCAGCCCATCGGATGCAGCACCGCATGGCCGGTCATCGCCTTATACCGTGCCAGCACGTCGCCCATCGTATAGTTGCGGACATGCCCCATATGGATGCGCCCCGATGGATAGGGGAACATTTCGAGGATATAGGATTTCGGACGCGGATCGGTGGCGGGCGGGGCTTTGAACACCGCCTGCTCTTCCCAGATTTTCTGCCAATGCCCGTCCGCTTTGAACGGGTTGAAACGTGACGCCATTTTCGGCTTCTTCCCTGATAGTCTTCGCGCCTTCAACGCGAAGACGCAGGAATTGGAGTGTTATTCAGCGATTGCGCTGCGACGAAGGTCACGCGCCTTGGTTAGGATGATCGCTTCCAGCTTTTGCACGGTCGCTGCCTTGGTCGCAGCGGAAACCCACTGGCCGTTTTGGTTAACTTCGCGGGCAGCGGCAACGCGCAATGCATCGGCGCGTAGATCTTGATCGAGGATCGACACCGTCAACTTCATCCGCTCACCGGGTGTGTTGGGGTTCACATACCAATCGGTCACGATCACGCCGCCAGCGCTATCTGTTTGAACCAATGGCATAAAGGACAAGGCATCAAGCGATGCGCGCCACAAATAGCTGTTCACACCAATCGTTGTCACTTGGCTTGCAGCAAGATCCGTTGCCGGACGTTCTTTGCCGCCGCCGCAACCCGCAAGTGCCAACCCCGAAACCATCATCAGGGCAAACCCGTTCAAACGCATAAAATTTCCTCGCCAAATTTGGTGCGTTGCCGCACGAATATAAAGTGTCTCTATGCGCCTTTGCTGGCGCGGGCAAGCTTTCGCAGCGCTGAACAGAAATTTGCTTAACGCAGCGCCAGATTTTGCGGAATCGCAATCCTTTGTCACAAAACTGTGGTATCCCTGCTACAGAAGGTAAAATTGTTGGTTCAAAACACTTATTTTCTTTTGTCCACAGGCCGCGAGGCATATAGTCGTAAAGCTACAGGAGTCGATTGAAACAAGATCATGCAACGGGGTGGTAACATATTTAGCAAAAAGCTATTGCGTACCGTCGCTTATGGGGCGGTTGGCGGGCTTTTGCTGTCGCCTGTTCTTGTCACTGCAGTCGCTGCAAAGTTTCAATCTTCTAAACAATCTGGCGGTCTTGCCAGCTGGGCAAGCCACTTTACCCCCGCTGGTGTTGACAGCCGCTCGGCAGAACGCGTTCGCAATAATGCCGTGCGCAGCGCAGCGTTTCCTTTTACGCCCGCAGGCATCAGCCGCACGAGCAACACATTGACTGTGGCCGCGCGTGCTGACGACAGCAATGCTGTTTCGGTCCGCAATGCGATGGCGCAGCTGGATATTGGCAGCGGCACTTCGCTACGCCTGAACAATAGCAGCTATCAACTGACGACCGCACGCGGATGGCAGGCGTTTACGTTACCATCGACCTCGGTCGAACAGCCCCGCCTTGGCGAGATGCTGGGTAAAGGCGATTTCCGCCTTGATGATGGCGCCAAGAAAAAGCCTAGCCGGTTTGGCACGGACCTGAAAGTGGCAAGCCCGCGCGGCGCAACGCCTAGCCTTCGCGGCAGTGACGCCGCAGCAGGTGATTATAGCGTCAATGTCGGTGGCAGCATCCGCGTCGCTAAGGGCGTCGATGTAACCGCCGGTGTCCGTTATTCACGTGACAGTGATCGGGTAGATACCGCCGCTACGACAAAAGCCGATAGTGAAGCGGTCTATGTCGGCACCAAAATCAAGTTCTGATTTCACCCGCTAAACGCATCAATTCCAGCCCAACCGTAAGCCACATGGTGCTTTATCATGCGCGCTTTATTGCGCGTCATGCCGCCAAGCGCGATGACTTTTGCCGGAGCTGCCAGCCTCGCCAATGCAGCAAAGCGCATGATGCCCAGGCTCTTTGCCTCGGGGTGCGACTGCGTGGGATAAAGCGGCGACAGGAACATCAGGTCCGCCCCCAGCTTTTGCGCATCCCCGATTTCGCGCAGCGAATGCACCGGCATCGTCAGCAATTGTGCCGGGCGAATGCGCCCGCGCCCGTGCACACTCTCTGCGCGCCAATCGTCCTGCCCTGCGAGCACCAACAAATGCCCGCGCTGACGGCATATCCGCTGTATCTGGCGGAACAGGATAAGGCGTTCGGCGGGCGGCATCTGATAATGGCGAAACACCACGCCTGAACCGAATGGCAGCTTTCGAACCGCAGCCTTTAATCCATCACCCAATCGCGGATCGGTCATCAGCCAGATTTTGGGCAAGGGGCGTTTCTTGTATGGCTGGCGGTGCGGCATCGCTGTCGCTATAGCGCGCCACTATGACCGACGCGACCTTTGATCCACTAAACGAAATCAACCGGCAAATCGCCGCAAGCTGCAAGATTGCAGGCCGAAATCCGGACGCTGTCCAATTGATCGCGGTATCCAAAACCCGCAGCGCCGACGAAATCCTGCCGCTGCTAAAATCTGGCCAGCGGGTGTTCGGTGAAAACCGTGTGCAGGAGGCTGAGGCAAAATGGCCTGCGTTGAAAACCGAGTTTCCCGATGTTCAGCTGCATCTGATCGGGCAGCTGCAATCGAACAAGGCGGCAGAGGCCGTTGCGATCTTTGACTGCATCCACTCCCTAGACCGGCTGTCGCTGCTAAAAGCACTTGGCAAAGCGATGCGCGAGCAGGCAAAATCCGTCCCGTGCTTTCTGCAAGTCAACATTGGTGCTGAGGAACAAAAGGGCGGCTGTGCGATTGCGGATATCCCGGCGCTGCTCGCCGCTGCGAAAGACGAATCTATCCCCGTCATCGGCCTGATGTGCCTGCCCCCGGCGGATATAGAGCCTGCACCCTTTTTCGCGTTGCTCGCCGAATTGGCGGCGCGAAACGGGTTGGGCCAGCTGAGCATGGGGATGTCGGATGATTTCGGCACCGCGATTATGCTGGGTGCAACGCATATCCGCATTGGCACTGCCCTATTTGGCAAGCGCGCCGTTTAACGGAAACGCCAGAACACGTCCGGCTGCGGGAACCAACGCTTCTGTTTTCTGCCTGCCAACCGCCTTTGCAATGGCGTCGTGATCGGCATCAAGCCCCCCCGTCAGCGCCCCGAACGCTGGCAAAATCAGTTTAGTATTGGTCCGCACAAAGCAACGCCGCGACACCATCCGCCCGCGCAACTGTTGGCGCAGCTTTGGATGAAAATGCCCTGACATTTCCGGCTGGCCATCCGTTGGGTCCGCTTCGTGGCGCAGGACAATGCCGCCCGCGATCATCTCGTCAAACACCCGCCCGCCCCAATGCGTTCCAATTCCGGGATCATGATTTCCAACGATCCAGCGCCAATCGAGTTCAGCGGTCAGGCTGCGCAGCAACGAAGCCGCCCCTTCCTCAAGCCGCGCCTCGCCCTTATCATCATGGTAATTGTCACCCAGACACCAGACCGACTTCGCGCCAAAACGCGAAACTAATCCCGCAAGTTCCGACAATGTTGCGCGGCTATCATAGGGTGGCAGCATCTGCCCTGTTGCCGCATAGCTTGATGCCTTTTCAAGATGCAGATCCGCAACCAGTAACGCATTATGCGCTGGCCAAAAAAGCGCAGCCTCCCCCGCTGCAAAAAATTCGTGATCGGCAAAATGGAAAGTCGCGGACATCGCAGCTGCTATGCGCATCTGACCGCTGGCTGACAAGGGCCAGACAACTATTGCTATCCCTCACAAAGCTATCGTCATCCTGAACTTGTTTCAGGATAACAAACCACCACCGTGTGTTATCCTGAAACAAGTTCAGGATGACGAAATGAGGGTTTAACTCACCTAATTCATCGCCAGCTGAATGTTCTGTTGCTTCCTTGCGCCCTTTGGCAAATCAAAGCCGACACGCCGGTTGGAAAAATCCACCATCACACGGTCAAACAGCTTCATCGCATCCATGCCCAATAGGATCGCGGGCTTTCGCTCAAGCTGTAGCGCTTTGAACGCATAATTGTCCGCAAACGTCATGGGCAGATCGCTGATCGTTACCCCGCCGATGGTAATATCGCGCACCTGTGTGAAATCACCCATTAGGATATCGCCGGTCACACTGCGCATCTGCACCTGCACATAGTCAAAACGCATGTCCCGTTTCCGTAGGCGTTCGCGCAGGGCAAAATTACCCATGCTCGACTGTGCGCCAGTATCAAGGATGATATCGACCTTAACGCCGCCAACCTCGGCATCGGACAGGATCATTCGTCCGGCTTTGCGCTTTGCCGTCACAACAATCATGCCGCGTTCAACCTTGCCAAGGCCCGAACGTTTTTTGGATGGCAGAACATCCATTTTGCCATTTTTGAAATCGAGCAAAACTTTGTGATCTTCAAGGCTATCGATGCCGAGCAAACCGTAAGCGCCCAGATTGTTCCGCTCTAGCCCGGGTGCCTCAATCAATTCGACGTTGATCGTATTCATCGTCAGATTTTCGATCATATAGGAATCGGCATAGGCCGTGCCGGTGATCGTCGCCAATTTCAGCTGCGGCCCGGGTTCCAGCTTTAACAGCTTTGCCAGATCATTAGCGATCACTGTGCGTTCCGCGCCGGTATCTACGATAAAGGGATAGGTTGCGCTGCCATTGATGCTGACCGGAACCATCATCCGGTCGCCGCGGTCGACTTTGAAATCCTGAATAAAGCCGGGAATAAGCTCCTCTTCAGTCGCTGCCGGTTTTTCTGCGGCAATATCCTGCTGCGCGATTGCCGGACCCAACGCCGGACCCAGCGCCAATAACGCCAACGCCGAAACCAATACCCTTTTGCTCTGCCTCAACATCGCAATCTCCTCTGCGTGGCAGGTTACGCCTCTATCGATAGTGATACAAGCCGCGCGTTCACGGCGTCATCGCGATCCCGGCAAGGCTTTCCGCCTCGATCAACAGCGCATCATCGACCGAGCCCTGCGCTACGCTTTCACGCCCAATCATCACCATTAAAGGCACCGCCATCGGGCTAACGCGGTCTAGCGTTACATGCAGCATCGTTCCCGCCGCACGATCAAGCAAATCACCCAGCCGCCCGATATCGGTTAGCTTTGCCCGTGCATCCGCCCACGCCGCCTGTAACAACAGATGGTCAGGCTCATATTTACGCAAGACATCATAAATCAGGTCGGTTGAAAACGTGACTTGCCGCCCGGACTTTTTCTTGCCCGGATGGTTGCGCTCGACAAGGCCGGATATGATCGCGACTTCGCGGAATGCGCGTTTCAACAGATAGCTGTTCTCGACCCATTCGACGAATTCGTCCGCCAGAATATCGGCAGAAAACAACGCAGCGGGATCAAGCACGGGCTCCAGCGACCACACACCCAAAGCATAATCATTGGCGACAAAACCCATGGGTTGCAGCCCGCGCATCTCCATGCGTTTTGTCACCAGCATTCCCAGTGACTGGTGCGCATTCCAGCCCTCAAACGGATAGACCACCAGATAATGTCGCCCCTGATGCGGGAAAGTTTCGGCCAGCAACTGCCCCGGCTCTGGCATGGCACTGCGCCAATCCTGCATTTCCAGCCATTCGCGCACATCATCGGGAAACCGTGCCCAGCCTGCGCGGTCGTTCAGCAAATGTCGTACGCGATCGGACAGGTGCGTCGTCAACGGCATCCGCGCGCCCATATAGCTGGGGATTTGCACGGCTTTCTTTGCGGCACGGACAATCAAGTCCATGTCCTTTACGCTTTCTACCTCCAGCGCCATTCCTGCAAAGATAAAGCCGTCACCGGGGCGCAACGCTGCTGCAAAATCCTCCTCCACCTTGCCCAGATTGCGACCATTACGGAACCGCACGTTGAGCATCGGCGTGTCAACGATGATGCCAGCGTTAAAGCGGTGTTGGGCCGCGAATTTGGGGTGGGACAGGCGCCAGTTCGCTGTGTGAGTATTAACCCCCTCCCCTTCAGGGGAGGGGTAGTGAGACTTGGCATCTTTGATGCCTAGTCGCAGCGGGGTGGGGACTTTCGGCCCTTGCGTTGTACCGACAGCCCCCCCTCCCAACCCTCCCCCCTGAAGGGGGGAGGGTTTTACGGGCTCAGCCACTAACTTCCGGAACTTATCATACGCTTTCAACGCATAGCCACCGGTCGCAACAAACTCGATCACGCGGTGAAATGTTGCCGCGTCAATCCCGCTATAGGGCAAGGCCGACTGCACCTCATCCAGCAATGCCGCCTCGCTAAACGGCCCGGCACAGGCAACGCCCATTACATGCTGTGCCAGCACATCCAGACCGCCTGCGCGAAAGTCCTCGCCATCACGCTGTCCGGCCACCACCGCATCAAAGGCCGCCTGCGCCTCAAGATATTCAAAGCGGTTGCCGGGGACGAGGATCGCTTTTGATGATTCATCCATGCGGTGATTGGACCGACCAATGCGCTGCAACAGCCGCGACGATCCCTTGGGCGCGCCCATCTGAATCACGCAATCGACATTGCCCCAATCAACGCCCAGATCGAGCGAGGCGGTGCAGACCAGCGCGCGCAGCTCGCCCCGCGCCATCGCGCCCTCAACCTTGCGCCGCGCCTCTACTGATAGTGAGCCATGGTGGATGCCGATGCTGAATTTCGGGTCGTTGGCATCCCACAATTTCTGAAAAATGAACTCCGCCAGAAAGCGCGTGTTGCAAAAGATCAATGTGGTACGATTGCGCCCGATTTCCTCGATCAGCTGTGGCACCGCATGTTGGCCGCTATGCCCCGACCACGGCACGCGTCCCTCTGGCAGCAGGATTTCCAGATTAGGCTCCGCCGCCGCTTCGCCCTCAACCAGCTGGACGGCATCAATATCACCATAAGGCGACAGCCATGCGCGGTATTCATCAGGATCAGCGATGGTCGCAGAAAGGCCGACGCGCTGCAAATTGGGCGACAGCTTTTGCAATCGCGCAATGGAGAGTGCGAGCAGGTCGCCGCGCTTGGAGTTTGCAAAAGCGTGGATTTCATCAACGATGATCCGTTTCAGCCCCGCGAACATGTGCACACTGTCTTCATGGCTGAGCAGCAGCGACAATGATTCAGGAGTCGTCAGCAGGATATGCGGCGGTTTAACCCTCTGCCGCGCCTTCTTTTCCGATGGCGTATCGCCGGTGCGCGTTTCAATGCGGATGGGCAGCCCCATTTCCTCCACCGGCGTCAGCAAGTTGCGCTGAACGTCAACGGCGAGTGCTTTCAATGGGGAGATGTAGAGGGTGTGTAAGCCCCCCTCCCCTTCAGGGGAGGGGCCGGGGGTGGGGCTGCCGAAATCGTCTGCGCCTTTAAGCAGCCCCACCCCAACCCCTCCCCTGAAGGGGAGGGGCTTAGGTTCAATCAAATCAACCAAAGTCGGCAAAAACCCCGCCAGCGTCTTTCCCGCGCCGGTCGCTGCAACCAACAAAGCATGCCGCCCGTCCGCCGCAGCATCCAGCATCTCCAACTGATGCCGCCGAGGCGCCCAGCCGCGCTCGGCGAACCAGTTAGTGATAATGTCGGGCAAAGGCGCAACCATGCCTCTTGCTATAACCTAGCGTCTGCGAAGCGCCAGCAATTCGCCAACCGTTACCACCCGATATCCTTTTGCCTTCAAGCCATCGAGGATCAGCGGCAACGCATCTTTCGCCGTTTGGCTATGGTCATACATCGGATGCATCAGGATGATTGATCCGGGCCGCACCCGGCGCAAAATATCATCGGCATAATCGCGGGGGCGCGGGTGATGCTCGGCATCATCCTCCACATCCCACATGATCGTTTTATACCCCGCTCGATCGACCGCGAGCGGAAGTCCGATCAACCGTTTGCCAAAGGGCGGACGGAACAGCACCGGATTGTTGGCACCCTCTGCCTTTAACAAACGATCCGTTTTCGAAATCTCTTCGTCATACGTCGACGGCAACTTCCCCAGCATGCGCGTGTGAGTGAAAGTGTGATTGCCAAGCTCGTGCCCCGCCGCCAGCAATCGCCGCCCTTGGCCGGGATGGCGCTCCATATGCTTCCCGATCAGGAAAAACGTCGCGTTGATCCCGCGCGGTTCCAACGTTTTGAGAACTGCATCCACCCCCTCTGGCGTTGGGCCATCATCAAAGCTGAGTGCAACGATTTTTTGGGTCGTCTCAACCCGGCAAGTCATTTCCCCCACCAGCTGAAAACACCGCGCCTTGCTGATGCGCCAAGCACCTATACTGGTGAGCAACGCAGCAGCCACTGCTAGAATTACAAGGTTGCGGCGGCGGGGCATTAATGCCCAGCTTGCTCCCCGCGCTTTAGTCCACTCGCGGCTAGTTGCGCGTCGATCTGCGCCATTAGCCGGTCTAGCCCTTCCGCCGAAGAAGCCTCTGCCCGCGCCACTAGCACGTCCTGCGTGTTTGACGCACGCAGCAGCCACCAGCCGTCGGGCGTGTTCACCCGCGCGCCATCGGTGTTGTTCACATCCGCGCCATCCGCCGACAACCGCGCGAGCACTTCGTCGATCACTGCGAACTTGCGGCTTTCGTCCACTTGGAAACGCATTTCGGGGGTGTTGATCATTTCTGGCATGGCGCTGCGCAACTCGGTGACGCTTTTGCCAAGCTTTGCCGACGCGCGCATTAACCGCAGCGCCGCATAGATCGCGTCGTCAAACCCGTAATAGTCATGCTTGAAAAAGATATGCCCGCTCATCTCGCCAGCCAGCGGAGACCCAGTTTCCTTCATTTTGGACTTAATCAGGCTGTGTCCGGTTTTCCACATCATCGGCTTTCCGCCGAGTTGCTCAACGCGGTCAAACAAAGCCTGTGATGCTTTCACATCGGCGATAATCGTCGCGCCCGGTACTTCGCCCAGCACATCCTCGGCATAGATTTGCAGCAGCTGATCGCCCCAGATTACGCGGCCCTGACCGTCAATCGCGCCAATGCGGTCGCCATCGCCGTCAAAAGCCACTCCGAAATCGAGGTTCTTCTCCGCGACAAGGCGCTTCAAATCGACAAGGTTAGCCTCGTCGGTGGGATCGGGATGATGATTGGGAAACTGGCCATCCACATCCACAAACAAAAGA
>JAAFIB010000077.1 GCA_013297725.1 Sphingomonadales bacterium | reverse complement strand
GAGCGTTTGAAATCAGCTTCTGCTGGCAATCAAACCAGCAACCGGATTTTTAGACGACGGGTTGGACGCGTTACCCTTTGCGGCTTTTTCTGCCTTTGGCTTACGGACTTCTTTGTTCGATTTTTTCTGACCCTTGGCCATAATTTGTCTCCTGACATCGCAGTGGTAGAGCAGATTGCGGCGCGATGATAGGCGACAGGCGATAATCACCGAGATATTCATCCCGCCACGGCGTCGTTTGTCGAAAGCTCGTTGAAAGCGAACGCCAAAACTCGCCACGTAAGCAATAATGTTGCGCAATCGCGACGCGCTTTTTTATTCTGGAGACCTTCAATGAAATCCCGCTTTCTGCTTGCCACCGCAATGCTTGCCACAATCACCATTTCGGCACCTGCCTTTGCTTTGGACGATGCGATCCAGACCGAGGCGAAAGAGTTGCAAGAGGGTGAAAAGCTGAAAGCGTTATTTGCCGCTGATGACGAAGCCAGCCTGAAACGCAATCCGCTCAACGGCCTTTTCCGCGGCGATATGCGCTATGCTGACCGTCTGGGCGATTTTGTCAGCGATGCCTATTTTGACGGCGAACGCAGCGCCGCTGAAGAGAACGTCAAAAATCTGAAAGCGCTTGACCGAGCCAAGCTGAACCCCACTGACCAGATTGCCTATGATGTATTTCTGCGGAACCAGAATGACACGCTGAAAGGCCTGTCCAAAGAGTATATGGACCTGACCGTTGTTCGCCCCATCAACCACTTTTTCGGATTTCATACATTCTATCCCAACTTTGCAAGTGGCCAAGGTGCAGCGCCATTCAAAACAATGGAAGATTATGAAAACAACCTGAAACGCCATAAGGAATTCGTGGTGATGATGGATGCATCCATTGGCCGGTTTCGTCAGGGGATGGAGTCGGGCGTTGTCGAGACAAAAATGACGATCACGAATGTCATCGATCAGCTTGATACCCAGTTGAAACAGACTGTCGAGGAGTCCCCTTATTTCGGCCCGACCAAGATGTTTCCCGAAAGCTTTTCCGATGCAGACAAAGCACGGCTGAACAAGGAATATCGCGCCGCAATCGAGGAAGGCATCTACCCTGTCTACACGCGGCTGCGTGACTTTTTGAAAACTGAGTATTTGCCCGTTGCGCGCGACGGCGTTGGCCTGATGCATATGAAGGGCGGCACGAAGCTTTATGACTATCTGATCGAGTCCACCACAACGCTGCCGATGACCGCAGACGAAATTCACAAGCTTGGCCTTAGCGAAGTGACGCGGATCAAAACGGGGATGGAGATCATCCGCAAAGAGGTGGGCTTTAAAGGAACGCTGCCTGAATTCTTCGACCATCTGCGCAACGACCCGAAGTTCAAACCGGCAAGCCGCGAAGGCTTGACGCAAGGCTATTATGATCTTGGCAAAAAAGTCGATGCGGTGATCAGCACGCAGTTCAAATATCTGCCCAAAGCGCCCCTAGAAATCCGCCCTTACGAAGAATTCCGCGAGAAATATGAAGCTGGCGGCAGCTATCAAAACGGCACGCCCGATGGTTCGCGCCCGGGCATATTCTATTTCAACGCCTATGATCTGCCCAGCCGCACCACGCCCGGCATGACGACATTGTATCTGCACGAGGGCGCGCCCGGACATCATTTCCAGATCAGCATCGCGCAAGAGAATGAAGCACTGCCCGCGTTCATGCGCTTTGGCGGTAACACTGCCTATGTTGAGGGCTGGGCGCTGTATTCGGAAACTTTGGGCTATGACATGGGCCTGTATAAAGACCCGTATCAGCGGTTTGGCACATTGTCGGACGAGATGCTGCGCGCTATGCGGCTGGTCGTTGACACCGGCATCCACAGCAAAGGCTGGACCCGCGAACAGGCCATCGACTACATGCTTGCCAACAGCGACATGGGCAAAACCGATGCGACTGCAGAGGTCGAGCGCTATATCGCCATCCCGTCACAAGCACTCGCCTATAAAATCGGTGCGCTGACCATCCAGCGATTGAAAGCCAAATCCCAAAAGGCGTTGGGCAAAAAGTTCGACGTGCGCGAATTCCACAACCAGATACTGAACACAGGCGCGTTGCCGTTGACTGTTCTGGAAAAGAAAATCGACGATTGGATTGCGGCGCAGAAGTGATGACGAAACTGGCGCCTGTGTGATGGCAGTCACACAGGCATTGGACTTTTGGGGCTAAAACGCGGCATATATTCTGATCGATTTATGGAGAGGTCTAAATGCCCGGTCCAAATGAGCGTTATATTGCGGTGCGCGACACTTTTTTGTTTGCAGAATCCCGACGTGATAGCGGTGTCTTAAATCACTTGCTGCTGGGTGACTGGGTTCGAACAACAGGTGCGGAGGTAAATGGATGGTTTCCCGTCCGGGCGCGCGGCGACGACGGTTGGCTTCCCGCTGATGTTCTAAGCCTAACTCGTCCGCTTGAGATCAACTTTGTCGACATTGGCCAAGGCGACGGCTGCCATATCGTGACGCCTGACGACCGTGTGATCTTGATTGATGCAGGGATCGGCGACAACATGGCACGGTTCCTGTCGTGGCGTTACAATCTAAGAGGGCGAAAAGTTAAAGGCGTCGACAATATCGCCGCGACAGATCCGGCTGCTTTAGACCCATTCCTGATCGACACGGTAATCATGTCACACCCCGACGAGGACCACTATGGCGGGCTGACGCCAATTTTTCGCAATCCCAAACTGCGGTTTAATCGTTTATTCCACAATGGCATCGTCGAACGTCCGATTGCGGCAGCCGACAAAATTGCAGGCCTGACCTATGGCAGCGACGAGGATATCGGCGGATATCTTACCATATCGAACCGTAAGCTGTTATGGGAGGTGATCCATACCGATGCCGAAATGAAGGCGTTATCTTCCCGGCATTCGGCCACCACCAAAAGGCTAATGACGGCGTTTCGTTCGGCGATTGAAAACAGCCCCAATATCAGCATCTCCTCGCTTTCGGTTCGCGACGGTGTTTTACCCGGGCTATCCGCTGCAACAGAACCGGTGTTTAACGTGCTGGGTCCGTTCGGCGAAGATGCAACCTTTCAAGGTCGAGATCGGTATTGCCTGCCAAAACTTGGTAATGAAAGCGAAACGAAAAACGGTCATTCCGTCGTTTTCCGCATGACCTTTGGCAAATTGTCAGTCTTGTTGGGCGGCGATCTCAACACGCAATCGGAGGACCATCTTGGGCGGAAACATTTAGGCCTTACTGCCGACCTATCGACAATGTGGAAAGATTCAGAGGTTCTGCGGCGCAAAGGTACCCGCCGGACCGCTGCTGAAAATGCCCAACTGCAGAATCTCAAAACACAGTTGGATCTAGCCGTCACCGAGGGCCGCACAGTGTTCCGCGTCGATGTGGCCAAGGCGTGCCACCATGGAAGCCACCATTTCACAGAACCTTTCCTGCAAATGATTGATGCAACCGCCACAGTTATTTCTAGCGGCGATGCGGAATCCTATTCGCATCCCCGGCCAGATGCATTGGGCGCATTCGGCAAATATGGCCGCGGCATCAGACCGTTAATCTTCTCGACTGAACTGGCGCGTAGCACACGCGAATCAAGTCCTTTGGCGCGCCATGTGCCGATTATTGATGGTTTCCGGGAACGCATTGCAGCGGCACCATCTGAACAAGAGCGCAAGGCTATTCAAAAAGAAATGGATGCCTATCGTGATCGCCATGTTGCGGTCTATGGCATGATTACCCTGCGCACCGATGGCGACAAAACGATCCTTGCGCAGAAATTGGAAGTCCCCAATGGCAACAGCAAATGGGATATTCACGAACTTGTCTGGAACGACGATCTTAACGAGTTTGAATATCACCCCAAAGGCGCTCATTAGTTTCAAAGGGCAGCCCGTTCATAGACTTTGCCGGATAGTGTGACTTGACCGCCGAGGTTCAAGAAAATCGACGATGGGATTGCGGCGAGCCGATAACGTCACCGGCTCGCCTTAATACTCATGTCAGGTTTTTGAGGCCGCTAATGCTGGGTGCGAAGAAATATTCGCCGCCCCGCATGGTCACAAATTGCTGGAAATCGCCTTTGTGTCTTTTCATATTGCCGTGCGCAATTGGGCAATTCTCATAATCCGGCCTTCGGTCACGGGTTTGGCCGATGATTGGGTCAACGCCATGGGTTTGCCCGGTGAAGGGAAAGTCGGGATTATTGGCCCAGGATTGCTGAATGAATTCAAACTGCTCGGCGATATTCCGGTTATACGCCATGAATAACAGGCCAACATCATTACCCGATTCTTCAAGACCGCCGAATGGAATCCCGCGGCGAGGCATTATGGAATTCACTTCACTGCCATCTCGCGGATTTGTTTTGCGGATATGGGCATGCAGCGGGCAAGCGTTGCCTGTTGGATCGTTGGCATAGTTGAAATTATTGGGCGGCGAACCGCCGGTGGCTATCGGGCTATCGACAACGGGCGTGCCATCCTCAAACCGGCCGATCATCATCGTGCCAGCAAGTTCTCCGTCTGGCAGGGGCGAAACGCCCTCACGTTTAGCTGCACGCATTTGTGCTTTTGACAGCGCAAGTTCAGCCTCCTTAAAACCTGCAACATCCTGTCCCAATTTGCGGAAGACAAAATAGCTGCCAAAGCTTTCGCTCGTCGCGCCTGCAGGATCACTGACCAATGCGAGCTTGGCTGGTCCCAGAAATGCTGACCATTTCAGCGATGGCGGATTGCCCGCCGCTTCCTTTTCTTTCTGCACTTGGTCGGTAAGCATCAGCGGCTGGCTGCGACCATCAACATAACCAAAATGCTCGATCCCTTCGCCTGCATCATCATGGATCGCTTGGCCTTCTTCGACATGCAGAACACTCCACGCGGCGCCCAATTTGGTGCGTATTTTGGCTTCTTCCATTTTGCACAAATGCTGACTGGAATCCGCGATCAGGATCATGGCATGTGCGGCTTTACGATAGCCTTGATCCCATGTACTGCGCGCGGGATCGATCAGGTTGCCCCCCGCAGCTGCCATGCCGCCACCAAAGCTGGCATCCTTGGGGATTTTCGCCGCTGTAGCAGATAACGCCTTGTATCCAGCGCGCGACAAGAATGCGAGAACAACAGTTCCGCCACTTGCGCCTGTTTCTTGAAACTTTTTGGTTTCTTCCAATTGCGACAAAGCACTGGTTACTAAGGGAGCCAGTTTTGAAAGGCCGGTTCGGGCAGCTACAGCCTGCCCCGTTTTTACCGTCAAAAACACATTCCGCGTTGCAGGGCGGCCATGGCCTTTCAGGATATTGGCTTGCAGATCCTTAAGCATCGCCTTGAACTCAGGCTTTTGCCAATCAATGGGGTCTTGAAGTTGAGCGAGGGTAATGGGCATCGAACTACCTTTCCATTTGGTGCGTGACCAAGGTTGATAAGATATGTGTCCGATACGACCCGTGATTTCGGCCACGGGCGACGCTTTTACGTCTGCCTTGATAATCTGTCAGAATGTGGGAAAATTGCATTAGCAGTGATCTTAAATTGCGCCGTTCAGTGCAGGTTAAACGGCCAACCGCCATTTCTTGCAAATGGAGGGTTATGCCAATGCAGTTATTTCCGTCACTTTTTCTCACCGCCGCCATCGCGATAGCCACACCCGCCATGGCGCAGAGCACCGGCAGCCCGTTCATCGACTTTGCCGGGTACAGTGATTTGACCGCCGAGGTTCAAACATACCGTGCCTCGCGGCTGATTACCCTGGCCGATTTTAAGGCACGAGGGGCAAAGCCCGATGTCCTTATTCTTGACGCACGATCGTCGCAGGCTTTTGCCGAGGGGCATATTGACGGCGCCGTTAACCTGCCGCTGCCAGACTTTAACGATCAAAGCCTTGCAGAGCTGATCGGCAATAATCCGGATCGCCAGATCCTGATTTACTGCAACAATAATTTCACCAACAACCTGCGGCCGATCCCTTTGAAAAGAATACAATTGGCACTGAACATACAGACGTTCATCAACCTATATGGCTATGGCTATAAAAACGTCTACGAACTTGGCGAAGCGGTGGACCGCAATCTGCCAGAGGTCGAATGGGTTGGTGATTATAACGCCGAGTTGGTGGTATTACGCTAAGAACGCACGACGTAGCGGATTTGGCAGTAACAACGGATGAGTGTATGCTGCACGCATGCCAGCTGTAAAAGCCGCCAACCCAAGGAACCTGTTTGCGCCCCATGAGTGGGCGACGATTACCGCTGTATCTAATTGGCGCGGGATTTGGTTGATTGTCCATGCTTGGGTCGTTGTTGCATTTGCCGCATTCGGCGCGGCTTGGGCGTGGAGTTTTCACCCGATAGCTGGCTTAATCGCAACGCCCATTGCACTCGCGATTATCGGCGGGCGGCAATTGGGGCTATCCATCATTATGCACGATGGGGCGCACGGGCTGTTACATTCCAACCGAAAGCTGAACAATTGGCTCGGGCAATGGCCGTCAGGCGCAGCAACGGGCAGCGATCTGCACGCGTACCGCGCCTATCACTTGACGCATCACAAATTCACGCAGCAACCCGAAGATCCCGATCTGTCGCTGTCCAAACCGTTTCCCACGACGCGTGCGAGCCTGTGGCGCAAGACTGTGCGCGACCTGACAGGGCAGACTTTTTTCAAACAGCGTAGGTCGCAACTTGCGACGGCGTGGCGAGGCGTTCGAGCCATGCTGGCGGGCAATACCGGAGACGGCAGCCGCGACACCAGCGCCGGTCGCGCACTCAACCTGCAAAGCCGCAGCGGCATCGACGCGCCGGTTGCTAATATCGATGGCGCAAAAACAACTGCACGCACAGTCGGACGGTTTTTGGCGATCCAGTCGATTATCCTCATCCTGTCGCTGGCACTTTGGGGTTGGACGCCGTTCCTGCTATGGATCGTGTCGCTCGCCACAACATTCCAGTTCTTCCTGCGCATCCGTAACGTCGCTGAACACGCCTGCACCACCACCGGCAGCGCAGATCCGTTTAGCCATGCACGAACAACCTATGCAGGCTTGATCGAACGCACAACCATTGCGCCCTATTGGGTGAATTTCCACAGCGAACACCACTTGTTCATGGGCGTTCCCTGCTATCATCTGCCCCGCGCCCATGCGTTACTCGGCAAAGGCGGGCATCATCAGCGGATGACCATCGAGCCGAATTATTGGTCAGTGTTGCGCCGGGTTACAAACCAAGAGCTTACAGCCAGCCAGCCCGCTTAAACCGGATATAAAGCGCACCGCAAATCGTGAACATCACACCCAATATGACGTGATAGCCATAGCGCCATTCCTTTTCCGGCAGATATTCGAAATTCATTCCATAGATTCCGGCAATCGCTGTTGGCACAGCAAGGATTGCGGCCCATGCAGCAAGCTGGCGCGTTATAATGCCTTGGCGCTGTTGTTCCAGCAGCCCACTGGTTTCGATAACGGACGTTAGCGTTTCGCGAAGCCCCTCAACGCGATAGATCAGCCGGCGAATGTGATCGAGCAAGTCACGGAAATAGGGATGAATATCAGCATCAACCTGCGGCAGATTCAGATTGAGGAACTGGCTGGATAGATCCTCCATCGGGCCTAATATACGCTGCAGTTTAAACAGCTCTCGGCGCACTTTAAACAACCGCGCTGTCTCTGATCGGTTCAGGAACATGTCGATGGCATGATCCTCCATCGCCAGCACTTTTTCCTCCAACGCATCAATTACAGGAAAATAGCCATCAACCAAAAAGTCCAAAATAGCATGCAGCACATAATCGGGGCCATGCTTTAACAACCACGGCGTTGCCTCTAGCCGGGTACGAAGTGGGCTGTGGGCGCGATCTGACCCATGTCGTACAGTGATGATAAACTGCCGTCCGACGAAAATCGCGGTATTGCCGTAGCTTAGCGTATCGCCGTGCAAATGAGCCGTACGGGCGACTAGAAACAAATGGTCTCCATATGGTTCCATCTTTGGCAGATGTTTTGGATCAAGCGCATCCTCGACTGCCAATGGATGCAGGCCAAAATGATCCTGTATGCGTTGCAACGATCCAGCGTCCGGTTCGTGCAATCCTATCCAGATGAAATCGCCTGGTTTTTCGACGTGCGGTATCGGTTTAGCGAGATCAAGATTGGCGAGCGTTTTGCCGTCCCGATAAAGTTTGGCGGCAATAACACTCATTTGGCACCCAATTTTTCAATGATATGATTGACCTTGTCATGTAGCCGCAAAATCTCAAGCTCGGCGCGCAAATTGACTTCATAATCGTGCGAGGCAGCGGCTCGGTCTTTGGCAGCTTGCCGGTTCTGGCTCATCATAATGATCGGGGCTTGGATCGCTGCTAACGTCGACAACATCAAGTTGAGAAAAATAAACGGATAAGGATCAAAGGAAAAACCAACCTGCCCCAGAATTTGCGAATTCAGGATCATCCATCCGAACAGCACCACACCAAAGGCAATAATAAAGCCCCAGCTGCCGCCAACTGCAGCGACGTGATCTGACAAGCGTTCTCCAAAGGTTGCGTCTTCCTCGTGAACGACGCCCATGTCTTGGCTGATCGTTTCGCGTTTATGGATGCGTTCCAGAACACGGCGCTCAGAGGGTGACAGCGCCTCGCTGGTCTTGCCCAGCAACTCTATGGCCAAGTCATCGACGGTGCGCGGCGACGTCATGCACATTCATCCAGTTGCGGAACGGCGGGTGTGCCGTCGGGCGCGGCGAAGGTCTGACGAAAGGTAAAGGCCTTAGCCGTTGGCCCATTGGCGCGCAGCAGCGCAACACGCTCCATTCCTTCTGCAACGCTGGGGATATGCCCTACTGGAACCCACCACAACGCCATAAAGACTTCGATTTTCTCAAACCATTCCTTGCGGCGACGCATAAAGGCAAGGTGATCGGCGTTGCGGTAAACGAACGCGGCCAGCGCCTCTACATCGGTCCAAACCGACATATTGACCAACAGCTGCGGGTCTTGAGCATCAGGAACCAGATCGGTCGCGTCATTGCCACCACCCACCAACCGCCAGACAAAACCTGTGGCTGTATCAGCTTGTGCGTTTACAGGATCGAGCGCGTTCATAAAATCGGCATTGGCCGGATCGTCACGCAAATGAATAAAACGCCCAACGTTGATCTGGGCAAGATGATAGCCGGGCATTTTCCTATTCCCATATTGTTTCGACGTAGCTTAGTTTACGCCGCCGTTACGGGATAGTGGCTTTACAAAGCCGGGGTCAACCCAAGGGGGCTACCCCGGCTATTGTATCTTAGAAGCTGCAGCCCATTGCGCCAAAGCTCGCCTTGGCTTGGTTCATCGCATCGGTGCAGGTTTTGGCGAGAGCAGTTTTGTCTTTCGCGGCGGCCCAGCTAGCCTTGGAATCCTCTAGGCTCTTTTTCATCATTGCGCGCTGCGCCTCGGGAATTTTGTCCTCAAAGCAGGCCATAGCTTTCGTCAGATAATTATCGCATTCAGCAATGCCGGTTGCGCCAGCGGCAGCCTTAGCCAATTCGCCTGAACCTGCTGGTTCAACTGCAGCCGTTTCGCCGCCATCGGCCTTTGCAGCTTTATCATCGCCGCCACCGCAGGCTGCAAGTAGCATCGCAGCCGATAGGGCTGTAATCGTAAGTAATTTCTTCATGGTCGCTTCTCCTTTGATACCCCCGGCAACAGGGTTACAATTGCAACCTGCGTATTGCCAGCCAATTTTTTCAGGAAAATCAGGCGAGTGCCTCAGCGATCAACCTGCGGCTGTTCTCGACACCATAAAGCGCAATGAAGCTGCCCATGCGCGGGCCGGCGCTGGAGCCCAATAGCGTTTCGTACAGTGCTTTGAACCAGTCACGTAAGGATTCAAATCCGCCTTCGTTGCCGATGGTGTAGACGATGTTCTGGATATCCTCTGCCGTGGCATCCGCAGGCAATGCTGCCAGTTCGCCACCGAGCCGTTCTAGCGCAGCAATTTCCGCGCCCTCTGGCTTGCGCCGCTTTAGCGTCGGGGCGATGAAATCGCGGTTATAGGCCAGCGCCAGCGGCACCAGCTTGGCCAGATCGGGCTGCGCCTCTGGCCGTGCATCCTCGACATAATTGCCCAGATAGCCCCAGACCTGATCCTCAGTAGCATCCGCCCCCATCACGCCAACAAGGTTCAGCATCAGGCCAAACGTGACTGGCGGTGTCGCCGTTGGCACGGCTTCAGGACGCGCCCGGTGGACATGATGCACCGGATTACCCAGCTGCTTATCCACCTCTTGCCCCGCATAATTGCCGCGAAACTGGAAATACTCATCCACCGCACGTGGGATGACACCCATGTGCAGCGCCTTGGCTTTTTTCGGCTCGCGGAAAATGTAGAAGGCAAGGCTCTCGTCCGTGCCGTAAGTCAGCCATTGCTCGATACTCAGACCATTACCTTTAGTCTTGGAGATTTTCTCGCCCTTTTCATCGAGGAACATTTCATAGTTGAAACCTTCGGGCGGACGTGCGCCCAATGCGCGAGTGATTTTGGAACTTTGCGTCACACTGTCGAT
>JAAFIB010000076.1 GCA_013297725.1 Sphingomonadales bacterium | reverse complement strand
GCGGTGCACCTGCGCCGCGGCCAAATGATGCTATGCAGCGTCTTGCCGAACGGTCATCCAATTCATCATGGTCGATAGCGGTTCAGAGGGCTTTGAGTCTTCGGTTCACAAGATCAAGGAACAGGTTCTTCCCCGGCTTTTGGAACGTGTCGATCCGGAAGCAGCAGCATCGCTGAACAAAGACGAACTGACCGAAGAATTCCGGCCGATCATTCTTGAGGTTCTGGCTGAACTGAAACTAACCCTTAACCGGCGCGAACAATTTGCGCTGGAAAAGGTGCTGGTTGACGAACTGCTGGGCTTTGGTCCGCTGGAAGAATTGCTCTCCGATCCGGATATTTCCGATATCATGGTCAACGGTCCGAACCAGACCTATGTTGAAAAATCGGGCCGGTTGCAGCTGTCGGGCATCCAGTTCCGCGATGAAGAACATTTGTTTCAAATTGCCCAGCGCATTGTGAACCAGGTTGGCCGCCGCGTTGACCAAACAACACCGCTTGCCGATGCCCGCCTGAAAGACGGCAGCCGTGTTAACGTCATCGTTCCGCCGCTGTCGCTGCGGGGCACTGCGATCTCGATTCGTAAATTCTCCGAAAAGCCGATCACCATCGACATGCTGAAAGGCTTTGGTTCGATGGATGAAAAGATGGCGACTGTGCTGAAAATCGCAGGCGCTGCCCGGATGAACATCGTCATTTCTGGTGGTACGGGTTCGGGTAAAACGACAATGCTAAATGCTTTGTCCAAAATGATCGATCCGGGCGAACGCGTTTTGACGATTGAAGACGCGGCCGAACTTCGCTTGCAACAACCGCATTGGCTGCCGCTTGAAACCCGTCCGCCAAACCTTGAAGGTCAAGGCGCGATTACCATTGGCGACCTTGTGCGAAATGCTCTTCGTATGCGTCCTGACCGGATCATCCTAGGCGAAATTCGTGGCGCGGAGTGTTTCGACCTTCTCGCCGCAATGAACACAGGTCACGATGGTTCTATGTGCACGCTTCACTCTAACAGCCCGCGCGAATGCCTTGGCCGTATGGAAAACATGATCCTGATGGGCGACATCAAAATCCCCAAAGAAGCGATCTCTAAACAGATTGCCGATTCGGTTGATCTGGTGGTGCAGGTGAAACGTCTTCGCGACGGTTCGCGCCGGACAACACAGATTACCGAAGTTATCGGGATGGAAGGCGACGTTATCGTCACGCAGGATCTGTTCAAATTCGAATATCGCGACGAGGATGCCGACGGTAAAATCATCGGCGAATGGGTGTCAGGCAGCGTCCGTCCCTATACTTTGGAAAAAGCGCGCCAATACGGATTTGACCAGCCTTATCTGGAATGTTGCCTGTAGATTCCGCGGCATAAAATTTAGCAGCGCCCGAGGCAGCATTGCTCTTGAAAGCAATGTGATTGCCGCATAAATTTAGCCTTCCTGAAATTCATTTGGGGAGGAAACTGCAATGAAAAAATTCCATACACTATCATGCGCTGCGATGTTGATGGCTCTGCCACTCTCTGCGTGCGGACAATCTGGCGAAAAGGCGGCCGAAGAAACGGTTGAGGCCGCAGAAGCCGTTGGCGATGCAGCAGGCGATGCTGCTGAAGAAGCCATGCAAGTTGCCGAGGAAAAAACTGACCAAGCTGCGCAAGCGGCCTCTGCGACGGCTGGCAAAGCAGGCGAAGCGGCAAAGGAAGTTGCGGGCGACGCAGCCAAAGCCACAGGTGACGCACTGGAAAAGGCAGGCGATAAGGCGAAAGAACTCGGCGAAAAGGCCAAGGACGCAACGAAGTAAGTTTGAACGACAAACAAATGGCCCGCACGATATATTCGTAGCGGGCCTTTTTTTGCTTTTGGTGCACCCAACTGGATTCGAACCAGTGGCCCCCAGATTAGGAATCTGATGCTCTATCCTGCTGAGCTATGGGTGCGCCAAACGCAGCCTTAGCTTCACAGCATCAGCGGGTCAATTTTTTGCCTCTGGCGGAACGAATGGCAATGGCAACGGCGCTACGGTGATGCCTTCATCAAACAAAGCTTGTGCCTCGTTTGCGCTGGCCGAGCCGTGGATAATCCGTTCGGGCGTTTCGCCGTAATGGATAGCGCGTGCTTCTTCAGCGAATTTATTGCCAACCCAGTCGGAATTTTCCAGCATGCGGTTTTGTAGCTTTCCAAGCGCGGCAATTGCTTTTTCAATTTCGGCGGGCATATCTGGTTGATTGCTGACTGCGACGACTTGTTCTGATTCAGGTTGAGGGCGCAGCGGTGACACGGCTGGCTGAGAAACGGTAGACTGATTACCTTTGCGCGCGACGTTGGGGGCCATAATGGCCTTTGTCACAGCACTCGTCCCACATGTGGGGCAGCATAACAGCTGCGCGGTCAATTGCCGTTCATATTCCGTCGACGATGCAAACCAGCCCTCAAACCGGTGTCCGCCTGGTGCGCAAATTAGGTCGAATGCGATCACGCAACATTGCCTGCTAGCATCGAATCAAGCTTTCCTGCCTTGTCCAACGCAACCAAATCGTCGCAACCGCCAACGTGGACGCCATCGATAAAGATTTGCGGAACGGTCGTCGAACCATTGGCACGCGCCAGCATCTCGTCGCGGTTTGGTCCACCAGACGCGTCGGTTTCCTCATACGCTGCGCCTTTGTTTTCGAGCAACAGCTTGGCCCGAAAGCAATAAGGACACGCAAACTTCGTATATATTTCAACTTTTGCTACCATGAACCGGAAATGGGATGTGGCGCGCGCCAAGTCAAGTGGCGTTGGCGGACTGTAATCCTGATGGCAATACGCGGGTCCAGCACAATATGGTGACAGCTGAGGCTCCACCTTTTTTCAGCACACGAATACAGGCGTCGGTCGTCGCTCCGCTCGTATAGACGTCATCGACAAGAAGGATGTGCCTGTCCTTAAGCTGGCTCGCGAGCTTGGCATGCACCTCAAACGCTCCGGCAACCATATTGCGCCGTTCTTTACCCGATAGCCCGCCCAAAGGCAGAGTGCGGCGCGTGCGGCGTAATAGGTCGGGGCACAGCGTATGGTTTGACTGCGCGGCAATCTCGCGCGCGATCAGCACCGATTGATTGAAACTGCGTCCCCATAATCGCGTCCAATGCAGCGGCACAGGCACCAGTAGAGCATCCTGCGGCAGATCGCGCACATGGCGCATCAGCTGCGCCGCAATCATCCGTGCCAAACCTATGCGACCTGCGTATTTTAGGCGAAGCGCAACGTGCCGGGCAATATCGCCATAGGCAACCGCCGCTTTGATCCCGTTATGCCGCGGCGGATTGGAAAGGCACTCGGCGCAGTTTTGCTCATGTTCTGTCGCGTAAGGCAGCGGCAGATCACAGCTGGCGCAACAAGGCGAACCCAGAAATACCAAGCTGTCCCAGCACTCCCGGCAAAAAGCCCCACCTGCCGACGCCCCGGCTGGCGCCATCGCGCCGCACGAAGGGCAGCGTTCAGGAAGTGCAAAATCAAGCATTAGGCGAAAAGGTGTGGCGAGCATTTGCACAGCCCCTTGTCCCGCAGGCTGACGCAAGGCACAAGCAGGAAATGGCCACAGATGCTCCGCTGATTTTTGATAACCGCCGCCGCATGGCCGTTCGCGCCCGCGCAGTTGCCCGCGGGATCGCGCAGTCGTTTTTGTATCAGCACATGGCCGATGAGTTGGCCGAACGGCTGGCTTATGTATCGCGTGACTTCAAAAATGTGGTGTTGATGGGGCCAATCGCTGCGTTTGCTGACCAAGTCCTTGATGGGCGCACCGCTGAAGTAACTGCCAATGTTATGCTGGATGAAGAGGTGTTGCCCTATTCCCCTGCAAGCTTTGATCTTATCCTGTCTGCGGGCACTCTTGATAGCGTCAATGACCTGCCCGGTGCGTTGGTACAGATACGGCGCGTGCTGAAACCCGACGGGCTCTTTCTTGGTACAGCGTTTGGTGCAGGAAGCTTACACGCTTTAAAAGCAGCTATGCTGGCCGCAGACGGCGATCAGGTCCAACCGCACATCCATCCTCAGATTGACCTGCGTGCGATATCCGACCTAATGACGCGCACAGGCTTTGCCCTGCCTGTGACGGATATCGACAAGCTAAATGTGCGTTATGCAGACTGGCGGCGATTGGTGAGTGATCTGCGCGACGCAGGAGCAAGCAACGCAATGAACGGCCCGCGGCGTTTCAACCGTAGTGTGTCGCCTGCGCTCGACACAGCTTGGCAGACGGCAGCTGATCCCGATGGCCGAGTCGCCGAAAGCTTTCATTTCCTGCAACTCAGCGGCTGGGCTCCTGCACCTACCCAGCCAAAGCCAGCTGCGCGCGGAAGCGGAACGGTTTCACTTGCCAGCGTGTTGAAAAAATCGGGCTAGAGCAGCTTTTTGAGAAGTGCGAGCAACGGTATGTCGGCGGGTGGCATGTCTAATCCTGACATCTCGTCAATGGTGAACCAGCCAAGCTCTGGGCTTTCAACTGCCACAGGCTCGCCTTGCCAAACTGTGCAAATATAGAGCAACAATAGCAGCGGACGGCCCGCAATTTCGGCACTGGCAAAGCAAGCTGGCACCAGATTCGCGGAATCAACATTGATTGCCAACTCCTCGGCAAGCTCACGCGCAAGGGCTGCTTCGGGCGTTTCGCCATCCTCAAGCTTACCGCCAGGAAACTCCCAAAGCCCAGCCATAGAGCGGCCTTCAGGCCGTTTCTGCAATAGAAACCGGTGATCTTCTCGCACAAGTGCGGCTGCAACCACTAGCAGAGTTGTCGGAATTTTTTTCATGTTCGTGCGACTCTGAAAGTTTTTGTTAAGATTCTTGTGAGAAAAAACACTCGTTCGTAACCAACCAGAAAGAGGAAGCCAATAATGGTAGATCTTATTCGCGGCATTTTTAAATGCCAGTCGGGAGCGACGGCAATTGAGTATGGACTGATTGCAGCCTTGATCGTCATCGCAATGGTGGGATCCTTAGGTTCTTTCGCTAAAACTTCTACATTAATGTGGAATAAGGTATCTGACAAAGTTGTAAATGCCAAATAGTAACACATTATTAGGAACTGAGCGTTATCAGTTTAAAATCAGTCATAATATTTGATTGATTGGGTGAATGTTGAACAGGAGACTAGAAATGAAAATGATCAAAAAGCTTTTCAAGAACGAAGAAGGCGCGACCGCAATTGAATACGGTCTGATTGCTGCCCTGATCGCTGTAGCAGCTATTACTGCTATGTCGAGCCTGGGTAACAACCTCTCGAATACCTTTAACGAAGTAAACACTGAACTTACCAAGTAAGTACTGAACTCGAGTATTAATGACCGAGTTCGAGTTTAGGTTCGAAATGTCTGGGGCGGTATTCGAAAGAATGCCGCCTCTTGCATATTAAAACTCTGAGGGTTTGACAAAAAATTTCAGAGACGGCGCCACATTAACCAGTTGGCGACTATTTCGCGCTAGCTTCACATAAAGAGACAACAGATTGTGGTGATGATGAACCAGCCTTTTAACCCGAATGATGCTGACGTAAAACGCGGACAAAACAGGGACAGCCTGTTTGTGAAAGCAATATTGCGTTTTCCTGTAAGCGGGGACGAAAAAGAGGTTCGGGTTCGCAACATCTCGGCAGGCGGGCTGATGGCCGAGGCACCATTGCGCACACCGCGCGGCGATCCGATCGAAGTGCAATTGCGTAACATCGGCTGGGTCAGCGGCAAAGTCGCTTGGGTTGCCGAATCACGCTTTGGCATTGCGTTCGATTATCCGATCGACCCAAAGATGCTGTCGGTGCGTGAAAGCAGCAGTTTTGAAGTGCCGCGCTATCTGGCCAAGATTGACCAGCAAGTAGCAAACGCGCCGAAACGGCAACGCCCAATTTGAGGTTTAGAACCGGCTTCGTGCCGGTTTACTCAACCAAGCAGTAGATATCGACCGGCACAGTGATGCGGTCGAGCACTTTGCCCACCGGATAGTTTGATTTGGCGCCATCTTCGGCTGCTTGTTCAAGCAGATCGCGCTTTTCCTGACCCGCAATAACAAACAATGTTGTGCGCGCCGCCACAATCGCCGGCGCAGTCAGTGTCACGCGGTTAACCGGTGCCTCTGGCGGCAAAGGATCGGGGGCAACGCCCACCGCGCGGCGGTCCTTGGGTGCATCAAGTGCAGCGTCCAAATCAGGGCCAGCAAAAATCGATGCGGTATGCCCGTCGCCGCCCATCCCCAGCCAGACCAAATCAAGCGGCCAGTGCAGGTCCATCAACCGCGCATTCGCAGCGTTTCCGGCAAGATGATGATCAGCTGCGTCGCTAGTCAACGGCAAAACCCGCGCGCCTTTTGGCAGAAAAATCTTTGCGAGCATGGCGACATTTGACAATGGATCACTGACCGGAACCAACCGGTCGTCGGTTGGAATAATCGTAACGCCTTTCCACCGCAAAGGTGCCTCGGCCAGTTTTTGCAAGATGGGAACAGGCGTTGAACCGCCGGGAAACGCAACCAGTGCCTGCCCGCGAGCATCTAGAGCACTTTCGATAATAAAGGTAATATCGCCAACGACAGCATCGACAAACTCGCTTGCTGAATCAAAATCCCACCACTCAATCTCTTCGGCCATGTGGCACCCTTCGTTCTTTCAGGAATCAATTTGCCGTCACATAGGCACGTTGATCGTCCATTCCCATTGAAATCAGCAGCGGATTATCGCTTTGTCGCGCCTGAAAGTCGGCTTTGCCTGAAAGCCCCCGCCACCCGCAATCAATCAGCGCCTGAGCCACAGGTGCGCCAAGCGTCGTCCCCGGTCCGAGCACAGCGATACAATCCGGACAAAATTCCTTTGCCGCAACCTGCACTGTACGCGAAAAATCATACGTCGCGTTGATTTGCGTAAACAACGTATAATCGTGGATTGCGGCCGGGTTAAACGCCTTGGGCGACCAGATATAGCCTGTGCCATCGATTGCCGGAATCGCGCCTGTACCAAAATCGCTTCGCGGGTTCAGCGCCCTCGCCTCTGGTACGATATGGTTCAACAACGGCGAATGGAATGCAGCGTGATGGTTCAGCTTCATGGGAAAGCGGTCATCCTTGGGCAGCCGCTCCATCAACCATTTCATGCCTGCATCGTCAGCTGCAAAGACAATCATTGCACCCAGATGAATGGAGATATGAACTGCGATGTCATTGCGCGCCGCTGCTTCGGCCATCACCGCGTCGACCTCGGCCGACTTAGCAGGATCAATGCGCCAATCGGCATCCGCCATTGACCAGACGACCTGCCCGCCCTGCCCCTTTTCATGCATCAACCGGCCCATATTATTGACCAGCCGCGCGCCTGAATCAAAATCAAGTATGCCAGCGCACGACAGCGCCAGATACCAGCCCATGGAATTACCCGTCACTGCAACGATATCAAACCGGTCGCGATCAATCGCGGCAAAATCGGCAAGCGCACAGGCGTAAATCAACAGCGATGCGTTATCCCCCGGCATATGCAGCGAAGGACTGAATTTCTCTGCATTATCCAGATCAGAGATTGTCATTTGGCCCTGCGCAGCACGGAAAGCGTTGAGCCGTGCCACCAAATCCCCGCGCGCCGCATGGTGCCGTTTTAGATAACCCAGTTCAGCCGCGTTATATGTGCCGCGACCGGGGCAGATGACGAGCAGTTTTTCTTTCATTTGCCCACAGCCTTTAATGCAGCCTCGATGATCGAAGTTTTGCTTGGCAAAGTCAGTTCAGCTGCGGGCCCAAGTGCAATGAAACAATCATCGGCGGTTAAACGGCAGGTGTCATTACCGCGCCCTGCCTCAGCCAATATCGTCATCAGCTTTTCCGACGGACTGCCTGCACGGCGACATTCATCAACGATCAAGATTTTCTTTGCGGATGCCACAGCTTTAACGATAGCAGCCTCGTTCAACGGATGCAGCCAGCGCAGATCAATGATACGCAGATCAATCCCGGCATCACGCAATTCCTGCTCCGCCTGCCGTGATAAATAATAACCATTTCCATAGGTTATGATCGCAAGGTCGCTGCCTTTGCCATGAACAGCAAGTTCGCCGAGCAGAATTTGCTGCGCAGCATTTGGTGCAGCATAATCGGCTGTCCAGCCGCCATCACCAGCCTCCAAAAGATCGGTGGTGTGGTACAGCGCAATGGGTTCAACAAAAACAATGACGCGCCCGTCTTCATGCGCCAGCCGCACACATTCGCGCAGCATCGCGGGTGCATCGGCAGCGCTGCTTGGCACCGCAACGATAATGCCGGGTATATCGGTCAGCACCGCAAGGCTATTATCATTATGGAAATGTCCGCCAAATCCCTTTTGATAGGGCAGACCCGCGATCCGCACGACCATAGGGTTGCGATATTGGCCGTTGGAGAAGAACGAAAGCGTAGCTGCTTCACCGCGGATCTGATCCTCGGCATTATGCAAATAGGCGAGAAACTGGATTTCGGGGATCGGGACAAAGCCATTATGCCCTGCGCCAATGGCAAGGCCAAGGATGGTCTGTTCGTCGAGCAAGGTGTCAAACACCCGCGCCGGGCCGAATTTATCCTGCAGCCCCTGTGTCACGCCATAAACGCCGCCCTTGCGCGCGACATCTTCGCCAAACAGCGCAACATTGGGATAGCGCAACATCAAGTCAGCGAGCGCAAAATTGATCGATTTGGCCAGCGTCACCGGCTTGGCTAGATTGCGTGCGTCTTTGACAAACATCGCGTCCCGCACATCTTTGGTCGGCAAAGGCGGCGACACTTTGCCCTGCACTGGCGGCGCGATCGGCATCATGACATCGGCTTTGGTCGTAAGGCGCGGCTTTGTTAAAGCTTCCGCTGCAACCCGCTCTACCCGTTGCCGCATCTCTTCATAGCGGCCAACAATGTCCTGCTGCGTCATCCCTGCATGTTGCAGCAATATACGCGCACTGTGCAGCAAAGGATCTTGCGCTTCGTTTGCTTCAATCGCATCCATTGCGGAATAGCTTGCCTCTACATCTGCGCCCGCATGGCCCATCAGCCGCACAGTACGCATGTGCAGGAACACAGGCTTTCGGCGACTGCGTGCAAAGCGAACTGCTTCCTCGCAACCGCGTACTGCATCCAGCATGTCGACACCATCGCACTGGATATAATGGAGCGCGGGACGTTGACTGTAATTCGCCTCTATCCAGCCACCCGGCGTGCGCACCGAAATACCGATGCCATTGTCTTCGCATAGGAAAATCAACGGCATGGGCAGATGTTGATACGCCGCCCAAGCCGCCGCATTAAACGCACCTTGCGATGTTGAATGGTTGGCCGAGGCATCGCCGAACGAACACAGGATCACAGCATCATGCTGTAAAACCGCATCATCCAGCTTTAACCGGTGCGCCATACCGATGCTGTGTGCTGCACCAACGGCCTTTGGCAAATGCGAGGCGATGGTGCTCGTTTGCGGCGGGACAAAGGTTTGTGCGCAGCCCAAAACCTTGTGACGGCCGCCCGAAATCGGATCATCCGCCGAGGCAGAAAAGCTGAGCGCCATATCATATAAAGGTGTCAGCCCGCCCTGTTGCTTCTTACGCTGGATCAGGAACGCGGCATCGCGATAATGCAGAAACGCCATATCGTCCTGCCGCGTGGCCAAGGCCATCGCAGCTGTTCCCTCATGCCCTGAACTGCCGATGGAATAAAAGGTCTTCCCCTTTGACCGCCGCGCCCACAAATCGAGATGTCGCGACATGATCTGAGTATCAAACAGGTCCACCAAATGATTTTCAGGCGGAATATCGCTCTGCTGGTTACTGCGCGCGGTGGGCAAATCGCCGGCCAGAACGCGTTTGGTAAAGGCTTCATCGATGATAGTCGGTCGGTCAAACATATCGCTAAGTATTTACCCCTATGCCGCATAAATGCCACAGCAAATGACTATGTTTAATTGCGCAATTAAAACTACTAGCATTGCGAACTGACTTGCGTAGTATGTAAATTGTTGCGGCCATCTCATCCTTTACAAAAAGATGTGGGCCGACACACATAACCGCCCAGATCAGCAAATGGCGAGCGGGTTCGACAGTCCATTAGGAGAGAGAAATGCGTCGATTGAACAAGTTTGCGGTTTCCGCGCTAACCACCACTATGCTTTCAACACTCGCCATCGCGCCTGCATATGCGCAGGATGCAGAGACAGACGCTGAGGAAGTTGATCCAAACGCCATTATCGTTACCGCGACCCGCCGTGCGCAAGATGTGCAGGACGTGCCTTTGGCAGTGACGGCTGTCAGCCCAGAACAACTGGAACGCCAAGGCGTCGTAAACGTCGCACAACTTTCGCAGGTCTCACCAAGTTTTTCGTCATCGAACGCGCAGATAGCATCGGGCTCGGTGGTGCTGCGTATTCGCGGCGTCGGCACAACATCGAACAACATCGGTTTTGAAAGTGCGGTCGGTATTTTTATCGACGGAGCCTATCAATCCCGCCCTGGCGTTGCGCTGGGTGAGTTTGTTGATGTTGAGCGCGTTGAGGTTTTGCGCGGTCCGCAAGGTACTTTGTTTGGCCGCAACACCTCGGCAGGTGCTTTGACCGTTACCAACAACCGGCCGAATTTAAGCGAGTTTGGCGGTTTTGCGA
>JAAFIB010000075.1 GCA_013297725.1 Sphingomonadales bacterium | reverse complement strand
AAACAGCAAAACTGGGCGGGGCCGTTGCCTCGCCCTTTTCTTTTGGCGCATTACCCGCCAGATAGACGCATGCGGACATTCGGTGAATTTTCAGTGTTTGACTGGTCGGGCCAGAATGTGGAGCGGCCAAAGGGGATAGCGCTTGCCAGCTGCCGCCCAAATACAGCACCGCAACTGCACCGCCCGGCCTCAAGCCATTGGAGCCGCGCCGATGTATTGCATTGGCTGCTAACGCAAGCGGATCGCCAATCCGATATGCTCATCGGCTTTGATCTCTCAATGGGCTTTCCCTTTGCCGATACAGGCGCGTTCTTCCCCGGTTGGGATGAAAGCCCGCACAGCGCGCCAGCATTATGGGAACTGGTCGATCAGCTGTGCGCACTTGACCCCTATCTATCAGCCAGCAGTTTTGTCGCGCACCCCGAACTTGCCCGCTATTTCCGCCATCAAGGGCAATTGGGAGACCGATATGGTGCAGAGAAATCCGGCCGGTTGCGCATTGTCGAACGCGAATCACGCATGCAAATATCCGCGCGTCCCTATAGCTGTCTGAACCTTGTCGGCGCGGCACAGGTCGGGAAATCCAGCCTGACGGGCATGCGCCTGCTACACCGGCTGCGCGGCATTATCCCTGTTTGGCCGTTTGATCCGATGCCAGCCAGCGGCCCTGTAATCGTCGAAATCTACACCAGCATAGCCGCCAACGCTGCGCAGCTTGCCAAGGGCCGGTCAAAGATTCGCGATCAATCGGCGCTCAACACGGCTCTTGCTAACCTCAACTGTCCCGCCCCTGCACCTATCAACCGCTATGACGACCATAGCACCGATGCGTTGTTGACCGCCGCATGGCTAGCAAAAGCGGCCACTAACCCGCAATTTTGGCAACCAAAGTTGATGTCACACAAAATTGCGCAAACAGAGGGCTGGACCTTTGGCATAAGTTGAGGCTATGGGGCTTCGCACGTTGCCAGACAACATTGGCGCGCCGGCTTAGCTCAGTTGGTAGAGCATCTGATTTGTAATCAGGGGGTCACGGGTTCGAATCCTGTAGCCGGCACCATTTTTCCGCAAATGAACTTACGAAACCTTTTGGGAAGGCGGAGGGGTAGACCTTTGCTGCGCTTCGGTCGTCGCCATTTACGTTCCGTCACCACCAACAAAAAAGGCTCCCAAAACGGGAGCCTCTTATGCTGGCGGAGACGGAGGGATTCGAACCCTCGGTACCGAATTATCAGTACGACGGTTTAGCAAACCGTTGGTTTCAGCCACTCACCCACGTCTCCGTACCAATGGCGGCTGGCGGGCGTATAGCGAGGCGTTATGGCGGCTGCAATCCTTATTCATCACGCTGCGAAACTAACAATACGACTCGCACTGCCCTAGTTTTGACTCGGGTCATCGCGCGTTCATTGTGCCTGCTTCAAGTAAGCGTTCTATATTTGTTAATAACATTTCACCCATTTTTGGGAGGATTTCCCTGTGACAGCCCTGACCCGTCCAAATCTTCGGTCCCGACTGATGATGATGTTCTCGATCCTTTTGATGCTAGCTGCACCTGCCAGCGCGCAGATAGAGACTATTGATCCCAATGATGCGATCGACGCAGATCTTGGTACTCCGCCAAAGGTGGATACTCCGCAGAGCAGCGATGCCCCCACCGATTCGCCTGTTCCGGGTGCTGAACAACTGCCAGCTGACCCCAACAGTTCTGGCGTGCCGATTCCAGATGCCAGCGATCAAGCAACGTATCAGGATGATGATCTATTGGGCGCAGCTGAAGGTGTATTTGGCAAAGGCGCAGAAGGCCTTGGCAAGTTGATTGAGGATATCTTGAAAAAACAGGGGCGTCCCAATGCCTATATCGTGGGGCGTGAAGGCGGCGGCGCGTTTGTCGTGGGCCTGCGTTATGGGTCGGGCACAATGCATCACCGCGTTGAAGGCCAAAAGCCAGTCTATTGGACGGGCCCGTCGGTCGGGCTGGATGCGGGCGCGAATGCGGGCAGCACCTTTGTGCTGGTCTACAACCTCTATGACACCGAAGACCTCTATAAACGCTTCCCATCGGGCGAAGGCGTTGCCTATTTGGTAGGTGGATTCAACGCCAGCTATCTGCGGCGCGGCGATGTTGTTTTGATCCCTATCCGCGTGGGCGCTGGCCTTCGGCTTGGGGCCAATGTTGGCTATATGAAGTTTTCCAAGAAACAGCGCTGGCTGCCGTTTTAAGCTTACACCTTATTAGAACTACGCGGCGCGAAACTGTTCCATCCGTTTCAAATACCGCGCCAGCACATCAATCTCCAGATTGACGGTGTGGCCCACAGCCAAGTTGGCGAATGTAGTCACGTCCCAAGTGTGCGGGATGATGTTCAGTGCAAAATGCGAACTATTTGCAGCGTCGGTAACGCTGTTCACTGTCAACGATACGCCATCGACCGTGATCGACCCCTTCGCCGCAACAAACGCCGCAAGCCCATTAGGTAGTTTAACATCAACCTGATGCGAATCGCCAATGGGCGTGACTGCGATAATCTCGCCAACGCCGTCGACATGGCCAGTTACGATATGGCCGCCCAGTTCATCGCCAACCTTTAGCGCGCGTTCTAGGTTAAGCTTGCGCCCCTGTGTCCACTGCCCCTGTGCCGTGCAATTTTGAGTCTCACCGGAGACATCAACTGCGAACCAGCCACCAGCCGTATCGCGTCCTTTATCCACCACAGTCAGGCACACACCCGAACAGGATATCGATGCGCCAAGATCAATGCTGTCGGGATCATAGGCGCAGCTGATGACAGCGCGCAAATCCCCGCGGTGTTCGATACTGCGGATCGTGCCTATGTCTGTGATTATGCCGGTAAACATGCTGCTTCATAGACCTCCAAAGTATCTTTGCCAAGCATGCGCCTGTCAGAAAGCTGCCAGCGAGCATGCGCCGCGCCCAATGTGTTAAGGCCGATGTCGCCAAGGCTATGTAGCCCGCCACCAATCAATATAGGCGCGCGGTAGAGCAGCAACCGGTCAACTAACCCGGCCTCCAGAAAGGCAGACGCGGTCGTTGCGCCGCCCTCGACAAGCACGCTGTTGCAATCCAGTTGCGCTATGTCCTGTGGTGAACGGATAACCTCCCAACCTGCCGGCGCTTCGCCGCTGCCGAGCATCACGCGGCGCGGGCTGCGGTCTTCTAGTCCCGGCAGCCGCACATCGAGTGCAGGCTGATCAATCGCAACAGTTCCGGCGCCAACCAGGATGGCATCGCAGCGTGCGCGTTCCAAATGCGTATGAGCGCGCGCTGCGTCACCCGTAATCCACCGGCTGCTACCATCGGCCATCGCGATACAGCCATCCATCGATGTCGCCAGTTTCAGTGTTACATGCGGCCGGTTATTTTCGATCCGGCAGATAAAGCCTGCTAAGCTGGCGCGTGCCGCATCGGCCAATACTGGATGTGACACTTCGATGCCCGCAGCCTTCAGCCTTGCAAAACCCTGCCCCGAGGTGCGCGGATCGGGGTCAGTCAGCGCCGCGACTATCCGCGCTGGCTTAGCCGCAACCAATATGTCTGCACAGCTTGGCCCGCGTTCGCTGTCGTGCGCGCAGGGCTCTAGGCTGACATAGACCGTTGCTCCTGCTGCCTCAGCGCCAGCCTGTGCCAGCGCCATCGCCTCGGCGTGCGGCCTTCCACTTGGCTGAGTCAAGCCGCGTCCGATTACCTTGCCGTCCTTTACGATGATACAACCAACCGAGGGGTTGCTGCCAGTGCGCCCTTTGCCACGTTCAGCAAGCGCGATAGCAGCAGCCATAAAACGACGGTCGAGTGAAAGGCTGGTTATTTCGTCGCTCCGGCTGTTTCGGAAGCGGCAGCCTTTTTGGCTTTTTCAGCGCGCGCTTCTTCAGCTTCACGTTCGATGCGGTCAACATCCATGCCCGATGCTCGGCCCAATGCCTTATAAGCTTCGCGGATTTTTGCCTCTTGCTCGTCCTCAATCTTTTGACGTTCAAGGTTCGACGCGACAATGTCTTTGATGCTTCGGTCGGCAGGCCAGCTTTCGATATACGTCACTTCAGGCGGGCCGGGCCGTGTCACCTCCAACACATCAAGATTGAACAGCAAAACGATGAAGCCGGGGGGTGCACATGCGAGAATGATCAATAGCCAGCGGTGCTGACGCGGTGTCCGCAAAAAGGCGATTAGGTCAGCGCCTGCTCCGACAAAATTAACGTCACGAAAAATGCTCATATAAGGATTGATAGCGCCTACTAGGCGAGATTTCCAGTAGCCCCGACAGAAAGCCTGCCGAGGCCAGGATTTTTATGTGATCTCAAAGGTAATCGGGATTGTGACCCAATCCTCCACCGCATCTTGTCCGCGTGTTGCGGGTTTGAAACGCCATGCGTTTAATGCTTGCCGCACCGCAGCTTTGCCGAAATCGGGATGCGTTGCGCTGACGACGATCGCCTCTCGAACCCGCCCATCAGTTCCTACAAGGACACGGATGGTTGCACTGCCCTCTATTTCACGCACCAACAATGATGGCGGATAATTGGGCTGGAACGCGGCGGCAAAACGCATATCGCGTTTGGCCTTTGTAAAGATCGGCGGCAGCAATTGTTCTGCTTGCTGTTCTACTCCGCCAGAACCTCCTTTGCCTTCACCTTCAATTGGCCCAGCGGCATCCCGCGGTTCATCATTTGTGGTTGTAATATCATCATCGGTTTTTGTGTAATCGATGAATGGCTTTGGCGTAAAAATTGGATCGAACGGACGGGGATCCACAGGCTTGTCGATTAGCTTGTCGGGTGGCGGCGGCGTTTTCTTTGGCACATCGAATGTTGTCGTTCGTCCGGGGTCTTTCGGCGGATTTGCGACCATCGGTGATAGGATTACAGCGGTGATAATCGCCCCGTTCAGGGCAATCGCTGCGAACATACTCATCGGATTTTGGCGGTTTGTGTTATCAGCATAACTCATGGTGCAAGCTCCTCTTCCTGCAAGGGTGCAGTCATCGGCGGAACTATTGCGAATCAGCGAACCCCGCCGATGACTGCAATTGGCATGTTATACTGTAACATAGTCTTGTCAACTACATAAATAGACAAGGCGGCTCGGGTTAAAGGTCTAGCCTGACACTGCGCAGATCAAGCCAGAAGAGGTCACAACGCCCAGGATTTCCGGATCCTGCAGCGCCTTTGTGCGCTTGACGAATTCTTCGATGCTTAGCTTCTTGGCTTTCTTGTCCTGAAACTTCCCAAGACCGCGCAGCTTGTTTAACTGCATCAGCGAAAGCCGGTCGACCATGCGCCCGGCCATGCAGCCTGCAACGGGTTTAGACAGGCCCGCCTCGACCAGTGCGTTGCGAATTCGCGTCTCTGGTGTGGCACATCCGGCAAGCGTTGTTGCCAGCAATAACGGCAGGACAAACCCTTTCATCCATCATGCTCCGTTGCGCGCGCGACGCATTCCATGATGATGCGTTTGGCTTCATCAACATCGCCCCAGCCATTAAGCTTTGCCCATTTTCCTGGCTCCAAGTCTTTGTAATGCGTAAAGAAGTGCTCGATCTGTTGCAGGACGATGGGCGGCATATCCTTATAGGTCACAACATCAGCATAATATGGAAATGTCTCATTCACCGGAACACAAATCAGTTTTTCATCGCCGCCTTTGTCATCTTCCATCAACAACACGCCAACCGGGCGGCATTTGACGACTGCACCTGCAATAATCGGCGAGCGCGCAACGACCAACGCATCAAGCGGATCGCCATCCTCGCCCAAGGTATGCGGCACAAAGCCGTAATTGGCGGGATAGCGCATCGGCGTGTGCAAAAACCGATCAACAAACAGCGCGCCAGACGCTTTGTCGAATTCGTATTTGACAGGCTCGCCGCCGATCGGAACTTCGATCAGGACGTTAAGGCTTTCAGGCGGATTGTCGCCAGCCGGGATCAGGTCGATACGCATAGTGAGTCTTTCTTGGGAGGGATTTCGACGCCCCTTAGAAGAAACTACCCCGCCAAGCTAGCTTGCAGTCACTGGCACCAGCCGAATTTCTACACGGCGATTGGATGCGCGACCTTCCTCGGTTGTGTTCGACGCCCGGGGCTGGCTTTCGCCATAGCCTCTTGTGGCCAGCCGTGCCTGCTTCACACCCTTTTGCGATAGGTAGCTGGCGACTGTGTTTGAACGTTGTTCTGACAAAGTCTGGTTAAACGCATCTGTTCCAACCGAATCGGTGTGGCCCAGCACATCAACATAGGTTTTTTCATATTCCGTCAGCGTGGCGGCAACCTTGTCCAGCGTTGTGCGGAATGCAGGGTCCAGATTAGAGCTGCCGGTGGCAAAAGTGACTTCCGATGGCATGTCGAGAACTAACTCGTCACCTTCGCGGGTCACGCCAACGCCGGTGCCAGCCGTCTGTTTACGCAGCTTTTTCTCTTGCTCATCCATGTAATAACCTACGCCAGCACCGGCAATCGCGCCGATACCCGCACCCAACACTTTTTCGGTACGGTCGCGTTTGCCGCCGATCAAATCACCGAGCAGATACCCGCCAACTGCACCGCCAATCCCGCCGATGACAGATTTGGAAATACGTTTGTTGCCCGTTTCAGGATTAGTCGTGCAGGCCGTAAGCGGCAAAGCAACAATGGCCAAAGCGGCGGCGAATTGTACTGGGCGATTCATGGGTAATCTCCTTTTATCTAAGGAGATCATAATCACAGCCTAGATGAACGAGCCGTGACAAAGCGGTAGAATCACCCTCGCCCGCGATAAGGTGCAACGCCCTGATCAGGGAGCCATAGTCCCATTGGCGGTTCACCCGATTGCCAAAAGACATCAATCGGAATGCCGCCGCGCGGATACCAATAGCCGCCAATGCGCAACCATTTCGGTTTCATTTCGTCAAACAGCCGCTTGCCGATACCAACCGTGCAGTCTTCATGAAAACCGGCATGATTGCGAAATGCGCCGAGGAACAGTTTCAGCGATTTGGATTCAACAATTGTATCACCCGGCGCATAGTCGATCACAAGATGCGCAAAATCGGGCTGTCCTGTCACAGGGCAAAGCGAGGTAAACTCTGGAACAGGAAAGCGCACCAGATATAATTCGCCAGCGCGCGGATTGGGCACATAATCCAGTTCTGCCTCGGCTGGTGACGCAGGAAGAGCAGAGTTCTGCCCCAGAAATTTTGGTTGAGTGTTGTCGGTCATGCGCTTTATCTAGCGTCACCAACCTGTCATGTCATTCCCTGCGTTCATTCATGGCAGGTTCAACCTGAAATACCTTGTCAGTTATGATGCTAATGTCGCCGAGAGTTCTTTTTCAAAATTGCGTTTTTACACTGGCGTTGACCGGACTAGTGCTTGGCGCGCCGATCGCAGCACAGGATACGCTGCCAGATACCAAAGGCGAATTGAAAGACTTCCGGCTGGATGATCCGCCGAAAGAGAAAGCAGACGAACCTGCACCAAAAGTTGAAGCGCCAGTCGTTCAGCCTGAAGTAAAAACGGTAGCTCCACCGGCAAAGCCAGCGCAAAAACCTGCGGCCCAAAAGCAGCCCGCAAAGGCAGAAACGCAGACTTTGCCTGCTGCTGAAGCCACGCCCGATCCGCTTAACGAAAGCACAGATGGGCTGACCGATGTGCAGCCGGCACCAACGCCGGTTATCAATGAACCAACCGAACCCGAGGTTACAGCAACACCCTCCAGCCCACCGGCTTTTGCCGAGTACATAAAGTACTGGCCGATTGCAGCAGGCGCTCTGCTGGCCCTTCTGGCCCTTGCATTCTATTGGGGGCGCAGAGGACGCAGGCCTCAACCTATCGCCGCCATTGCCGAAACCGCCGCACCCGAGCTAACCGCCCCTGTGCGACGCACTCCCGCGCGGCCAATACCGGCTGAACCTACGCCACCTGTTCTCGCCAGCATCACTGCACGCTTCGATCCCGGCGATGCGCGTTTAAGTGTCGCCAATCTGACCGTAAAAGGCCATTTGCATCTGCGTTATGAAGGCGCAGCACCGCTGGAAACGCTAAAATTGCGCACTCGCGTTATGTCGGCCTGTGATGGACAAAAGGCGCTGATTGATGCGTTTCATTCCGACCCAATGGCGGGGCAAATTGAAAGCCTTGGCCCTGTCGTTCCGGGGGAAGAGATTAATCTGACGCTGGAAATGCAGGTTCCCCGCGATGCATTGCAAGCCTTTGACTGGCGCGAACGGCGGTTTGTTGCGCCTATAGTTTTGATCAACGTTGCATCCGATGATGGAACAACTTTGCCATGCCGTGTCAGCTGCGTCGTTGGGCAACCAAGTGGTGCCGGCTCCGAGCGGCTGCAACCCATCCCCATCGATCGCGGGCCTAAACTGTTCGACGCACTGCAATTCCGTCCGATTGCAGCCTAGACGCGACTGGCAAACCCAATTACCCTGCGATGCACAAAAAGAATCGCTTCGCGGATTAAAAGGGACAGACAGTTATGGAATTGCTGGTGACAACCGACTGGTTGGCAAAGGAACTGGGTGCATCTGACCTGCGCGTCGTCGACGCGACATGGTTCATGCCAGACAGCGGGCGCAGTGCCGCTGCTGAATATGAAGGCGGCCATATTCCCGGCGCTGTCTTTATGGACATTGCCGAAATCGCTGACACCAGCAGCAGCCTGCCCAATATGTTGCCACCTGCGGAAAAATTTGCCAGCCGTATGCAATCGCTGGGTCTGGGTGATGGCAGCCGTATCGTTGTTTATGACGACAGCCCATTCAAAACCGCCACCCGTGCATGGTGGATGCTGACATTATTCGGCGCGCATGACGTTGCCATACTGGACGGCGGCATCGCCAAATGGAAAGCTGAGGGCCGCGCGCTTGAAACCGGCAAGCCTACATTACGCCACCGCCACTTCACCGTTTGGAAAGACGATAGCAGCGTGCGGAACAAGGCGGATATGCTGTCCAACCTGCACAGCAAAGATGCTGTTGTTGTTGACGCACGCGGCGCTGCGCGCTTCACCGGTGAAGATCCCGAACCACGGGCTGACATGGCATCGGGCCATATTCCGGGCAGCCGCAACCTGCCCTATTCCGACCTGTTCAACGCCGATGGCACATGGAAACAAGGCGAAGCACTGGTCGCTGCCTTTACCGCTGCTGGCGTCGACCTTGACCGGCAGATGATTACCACCTGCGGATCAGGCATGACCGCAGCAGTCGTTCTGTTTGGTGCACGGCTGACCGGTAAAAAGGACGTCGCGTTATATGACGGCAGCTGGTCCGAATGGGGACTTGACGCTGACACTCCAAAAGCCACAGGCGCAGCTTGAGCAACGACGAGGGCGATAAAAAGCCCGCCACCAGAGTTGTTACTGGCGGCAGGCGTCGGGCGCTAACCGGGCTGGTCGTAAACCCGCCGGTCTGGCGCGCTAGCACGCATTTGTACGATACAGTAGCTGATCTAGAGGCGGGCTGGGGCAAGAACGCTGACGGCAATTTCTTTTACGGACGGCGCGGCGGCCCGACGCAATGGTCGCTGGCCGAGGCACTGACCGAGCTGGAACCAGGCGCGCACGGCACGTTGTTATATCCGTCGGGTGTTGCGGCAATCAGCTGTGCGTTGCTGGCGGTGTTAAAGCCCGGCGATGTGTTGTTGATGACCGACAACGCCTATGATCCCAGCCGCAGCTTTGCCGAAGGGTTCCTGAAAAACTGGGGCGTTGAAACGCGCTATTACGACCCGCTAGCTGGGGCCGATATCGCCGCACTGTTTTGCGACCGCACCCGTGCGATCCTGATGGAAAGCCCGGGCAGCTTGACCTTTGAAGTGTCAGACATCCCCGCAATCTGTGCCGCGGCAAAGGCCCATAAAGGCAAACGTGAGATCGTCACATTGCTCGATAACACATGGGCAACGCCGTTGTTCTTTACCGCACTCGATAAAGGTGTCGACATCACCATCCTTGCCGCGACCAAATATGTTGTCGGGCATAGCGATGTGATGGCGGGCAGCGTGACCAGCACGAAACGCCACTGGCATGCTCTGCGAATCGCCGCCCAAATGCTCGGGCAAGTGCTGTCGCCGGACGATGCTTATCTTGCGGCACGCGGGCTGCGGACTATGGCGGTGCGGCTAAAAGCACATCAGGCGGCGGCGCTTGATATCGCATTATGGTTACAGGACCGGCCCGAAGTCACAAGCGTGCTGCACCCTGCCCTTCCATCCTGCCCCGGCCACGACATTTGGAAACGCGATTTCACCGGTTCATCGGGATTGTTCGCGTTTGTCTTGAAAGGCGATTGGGAACAGGCACGGAGATTTGTCGATGCGCTCGACCTGTTTGGCATCGGCTATAGCTGGGGCGGGTTCGAAAGCCTTGCCGTGCCCAAAAGTCCCGAAGAATATCGCAGTGCAACGCGATGGGATTGCGATGGCATCGTCATCCGCCTGCAAATCGGTTTGGAAGATGTCGAGGATTTGAAAGCTGATTTAGAGCGAGGGTTTGCGGCAATTTAGGTGGCTGACTGACTGGGGGATTTTTGCCATTTTTTCGCTCAGAAGGAAGAAGGAAATAAGGAATAAGCGCGTAGCGCAATTAGATGCCGCTGCATGCCAGTTGCCGCGTTAAGGATGTTATGGGGGCTGCGCCCCTTCTTCCTTATTATCTTCTTCCTTCTGAGCGAATCTTCCTATCCACTCGCCGCGATCAGCCGCTTTGTAGCGTCCGCCTGCGGGTTAGCGAACAGTTCCTCACGCGTTGCGCATTCCACAATTCGTCCGGCCTCCATCACCGCAATCCGGTGCGCAACACGGCGCGCCAAGGCCAGATCATGCGTGATGAATAGCAACGACAGCCCGCGTTCGCGTTGCAACCCATCAAATAATGCCACCACACCGCCAGCCACCAACGGGTCGAGCGCCGATGTCGCTTCATCAAGCAGCAGCATCTCGGGGTTCGCCGAAAGCGCCCGCGCGATGGCCACGCGCTGGGCTTGCCCGCCCGATAGCGATGCGGGTTTGCGGGTGGCGTAGGTGGCGTCCAGGCCCACTTCAGCTAACAACCGTTCGACCATGCCGTCGCGCTCGCTGCTGGAAAGCCAGCGTGTTGGCTCTGCGATGATGTCCGCCACTGTCCAGCGCGGATCAAGGCTGGCCAGCGGGTCTTGAAACACAGGTTGGATCAGGCGGCGATGTTCGGGCTTTCGGTGCTTGCGTGCAGGCAAAGGCTGGCCCTGCCACAACACGCTGCCCGCCTGCATTGGCCCCAACCCGGCAATGGCCCGGCCCAAGGTTGATTTCCCCGAACCAGAGCCGCCAACAAGCGCCAGCGTCTCGCCCTTCGCCAGTGTCAGGCTGGCATCAACCACAGCGTCAATGCGTCCCTTAGTCAATCGAGGGCGCCAGCCGGGCTTTGGGAAATGGACATGCACATTATGTGCCTCAAGAATGATCTCGCCGGGTTTTGAAAGCGGCGTCATCGCCTCTGTCAATCGCGGCGTCG
>JAAFIB010000074.1 GCA_013297725.1 Sphingomonadales bacterium | reverse complement strand
CAAAAACGCCGCGCCAGCCTTGCCCGGATGATCGCCAGCAACGCTGCAATCTGGTTGCTGGATGAACCCTATAATGGATTAGACCAAGCCAATGTTGCACGGTTGGACGAGGCTTTAAGCCGGCATACGGCCACAGGCGGGATTGCGCTGATCGCATCACACATTGCCCCGACCGTAAACGTCGCACGCAGTGTTATGCTGGACCAGCCTAGCAAAAAGGCGGCGGCATGAACGGCTTTCTCTCGCTCGTCTGGCGCGATGTGCGGCTGGCATGGACCGGCGGCGGATTGTGGCTGCCGATCATATTCTACCTAGCGGTATCGACGCTGTACCCGTTTGTTGTTGGGCCAGACAAAGCGTTGCTGGCGCGAACCGGCGGCGGCATATTGTGGATCGCAGCGTTGCTCGCCAGCCTGCTGCCGATTGAGCGGCTGATCCTGCCAGACCGGCAGGCAGGCGTGCTTGACCAGTTGGCGCTGCGCGGTTGGTCGGATGAGTGGCTGGCCTGTTCGAAAATTGCCGGGCATATCGCAGGCTTTGGCGTGCCATTGTTGCTCGCTACGCCGTTCGCCGTTGTGCTTCTCGGCCTTCCCGAAGGCAAAGCGATGACGTTAATGGCGGGCCTTGCCTTTGCCTTGCCTGCATTGGCGGGCCTTGGCGTGACCATTGCGGCGCTGACCGCAGGATTGAATGGCGCGTCGGCATTGGGCGGATTGCTGATGGTGCCGCTGGCTGTGCCATTGCTGATATTCGGAGCCGGAACGCTAGGCGATAATGCTGGGAACGCGCTGCAATTACTGGCTGCAACCAGTCTGGCGATGACCGCATTGTCGCCGTTTGCTGCGGGGGCGGCGTTACGGGCTGGGCGCGGCTAGGCCTATTGCGCCTGCATTTTTGCCGCATAGCCCGCAGCAACCATTGCCTCGACCATATCAAACAGTTTCTCCGGATCACTGGCGCGCAGCACGGGAATCTGTGCCTCCATCCCCTCGGCAATCACAATCTCGCGCTTGCCATCGGCGACAGCAGTCCAGATCGTTTGCGCGACGACATCAGGGTCAATACCATTATCAATCGCGTTATCGCTAATCCCGCGCACCGAACCATCACCTGCCAAAGCATTGCGTGACACATTGGTGCGCACCGAACCCGGCGCAACCGTCAACACACCGATGCCCTGCCCCGCAATTTCGCTGCGCAGCGCATCTGCATAGCCGATCAGCCCGTGCTTGGCCGCGCAATAGGCTGTGCGCAAAGGAACGCCTGCTTTGCCCGCAACGCTGGAGATCATGATCAATTGCCCGCTGCCACGCGCCAACAAATGCGGAAGCAAAGCTTGGGTCAACGCAATCGGTGCGAGCAAATCAATGTCGATAATCTGTTGATACACCGACAGATCGGTATCGATCGCCAGCGACCGTTGCGAAATCCCGGCATTATTGACCAGCACATCGACGCCGCCACGAAAACCGATGGCGCGTTCAGCCAAAGCAGACAGGCTTGAATAATCGGTTGTATCAAACGGCAGAACCAAACAACGGTCCGGGGCATGGGCCGCCACCGCTTCTAAAGCCGCAACATTACGGCCAGACAAAATGCATGACCCGCCGCCTGCCAGAAACGCTGTGGCCAATGCCTCGCCGATCCCTGACGATGCACCTGTAATCCAGGCTGTTTTGCCGCTTTGGTCTGTCATGCTGCTATATCTCCTCTTGGCCACGCGATGCCGGTCCAGCTTTCCCTCTGTCAAGCAAAAGCCGCTTGCGAATCTGCCCAAGCCTCCCCACATACCCGTTATGCTGATCGAAACCGAAACCACACCAAACCCTGCAACGCTTAAATTTCTGCCCGGGCAGATTATTATGGAGAGCGGAACGCGCGATTTTGCCGATGCAGACGAGGCCGAAGCGTCGCCGCTTGCCGAGGCGCTGTTTACCTTAGGTGACGTCACCGGCGTATTTTTCGGGCGCGATTTTATCTCGGTAACGGCAGGGCCGGGTACCAATTGGGGTGATCTAAAGCCTGATGTGCTGTCGATCCTGCTCGATCATTTTAGCGCGCATTTGCCTTTGTTCAAACCCGCTGTGGCAGGTTTTTCTGTGCCCGCAGCTGCCGACGAGTATCCGCTGGATGATCCCGCCGATGAAGAGATTGTCGACCAGATCAAAGAATTGATCGAAACGCGAGTGCGTCCAGCCGTCGCCAATGATGGCGGCGATATCGTTTATCGCGGGTTTCAGCGCGGTGTCGTTTATCTACAGATGCAGGGTGCATGTGCCGGTTGCCCATCCTCATCCGCCACGCTGAAAAACGGTATTGAACAATTGCTGAAACATTATGTCCCCGAAGTAACCGAAGTTCGGGCTGCTTAAAACCAATCTCTCCCAAATACAGGATATTATCTATGCCGACGAACACGCCGCTTAATGATGCCGCATTGGATCAACTGTTTCGCACCGCGCGGACCTATAATGGCTATCTTGATACCCCCGTATCAAATGCGCAACTCGAGTCGGTTTGGGAACTGATGAAATATGGCCCGACATCGGCCAACTGCTTGCCAGCACGGATCATCTGGTGCGTTAGCCAAGAATCCAAAGAAAAGCTTGCAGCACTTTCTGCACCAGCCAACGCCACCAAAATCCTGTCTGCACCAGCGACCGCAATCATCGGCATGGATATGGAGTTTTACGAGCAGCTTCCCGAACTGTTCCCTCACGCCGATGCGCGCAGCTGGTTTGTCGGCAATGAGGCAATGATCGAGGCGACCGCATTCCGCAACAGCAGCTTGCAAGGTGGGTATTTCATCCTTGCCGCCCGAGCCTTGGGTCTTGATACCGGGGCAATGTCGGGTTTCAACAACGCCGCCGTCGACGAAGCATTTTTTGCCGGCACCAAAGTGAAATCGAACTTTATCTCGACCATTGGTTACGGCGATCCGGCAAGCATTTTCGACCGCAGCCCGCGTCCGGGATTTGACCGCTTTAACAAAATCGTCTGATCGTCTAGCAACCCGTCACTATGCGACGGCTGATTATCGATACTGCAACACGCGCTTGTTCCGTTGCCCTATTTGATGGCGACGAATGCTTGGCTGCGTTTCACGAAGATATTGGCCGCGGCCATGCTGAGCGGCTGGTGCCGATGATCGCTGAACTGCCCGACAAAGGGCGCGCTGATAGCATATATGTCGATGTCGGCCCCGGCAGCTTTACCGGAATTCGCGTTGGCGTGTCTGCGGCACGCGCATTGACGCTGGCATGGGGTGCGGAGTGCCATGGCTATTCCAGCCTTGATCTACTCGCTGCTATGGCACGAAACGGCGCTGCCATCGCTGTCGATGTGGTCATGACGGGCGGGCATGGTGAGTATTATTTCCAGGCATTTGATGCAAATGGAGTGGCAGCGATCCCGCCGCAATCGCTGCTGCCCGAGATAGCAGCTGAAACTTCAAAGGCACAGCTGGTTGCAGGCGATATGGCGCAGAACCTGGTGGCGTTGCGCGGTTCGGGTCAGGCAGTCGAGATGCTACCCAACGCGCAATTCTGGCCGAGCATAGCAGCGTTACCACCACTGCTGCCAAGCCCGCAATATGTGCGCGGACCCGATGCCAAATTACCCGGCGGAGTTACCCCTTGATTGAGATAACAGAGGGCAGTGGTCTTGATGTTGCGGCGATCATGCCCGTGATGAACGATGCGTTCGATCCGGAATTTGGCGAGGCATGGACGGCCGCGCAATGCTTGTCGACACTAGCCATGCCCGGCGGCCGTTTGCTGATTGCCAAAAATGGCGGCGCAACTGTTGGCTTTGCCTTAAGCCGCGGCGTTATTGACGAAGAAGAGCTTTTATTGATCGGTGTATTAAAGACTGCGCACCGGCAAGGCATAGGACAGAAATTGATTACAAAACTGAATCAAGTCTGCGCCGGATTAAGTCGATCGGTCATATTTCTAGAAGTAAGAAATGGAAATAGTGCCTATTCATTTTATGAATATATGGGATTCCAAACCGTAGGAAGGCGTGCAAGCTATTACAAATCGATAGATGGGAGCTATCATGATTCCATAACAATGGCTTTATCGTTATAATTCTGTCATTTATTTTGTTTATTACTTCCGATGATTGACTGAATTTGTTTGCGTATATAAAGCCTCAAATATCAACAAGCCATAGGCTGTTGAAGGGTCGCACAACACTCCAAGTCAAGGGGACTACAATGACGATGGAATCCGCAGAAAATAATGAAATGCTAATTACGCTTACGGCAGATATTGTCGCAGCGCATGTCAGCAATAACAGCGTAGCAGTCTCTGACTTGTCCACGCTAATTAACAATGTGCACGGCGCGCTAGCCGGGCTTTCCGGTGCTGTAACGGCTCCGCAAGCTTTGGAACCAGCTGTGCCTATTCGCACATCGGTAAAGAAAGATTACATCATCTGTCTTGAAGACGGCAAAAAGCTGAAAATGCTGAAGCGCCATTTGATGACAAGCTATGGCATGACGCCTGATGATTATCGCGCCAAATGGGGTCTTGGCGCGGATTATCCCATGGTTGCACCTGCCTATGCCGAGACTCGCCGTGTGTTGGCAAAGGCAATTGGCCTTGGCCGTGCACCAGGATCGGGACGCAAGAAAAAGGTTAAGTAAGCCTAATCGTCCAATATGATGTCTAAGGGGCCGGTCAGCGATGATCGGCCCTTTTCATTGACGAATCCCCATGTGACACTAAATATGGTGCACTATGGAAACTAGAATTGATCTCGAGGCTTTATGCCATGAACGCGGCCTGCGCATAACTGATCAGCGCCGCGTCATCGCGCGCGTGATTTCTGATGCCGATGATCATCCCGATGTTGAGGAACTTTATAAACGCGCATCCGCCGTCGATGCGAAAATCTCTATCGCCACAGTCTATCGTACCGTTCGCTTGTTCGAAGAAGCGGGCATCCTTGATCGCCATGATTTTGGCGACGGGCGCGCACGCTATGAAGCATCGCCAGAGGCGCATCACGACCATCTGATTGATGTCGAAACCGGCAAAGTCGTTGAATTTGTCGACCCTGAACTAGAGGCGCTGCAAAAACTGATCGCCGAAAAGCTGGGCTACCGATTGGTCGATCATCGTATGGAGCTTTATGGCGTTGCCCTTAACCGCGACGATTAATCAGCGGAACCCGTTGGCCTTCATCCTTGGGCAAGTGTTGTTTATCGCACGCGTGCTGCTGATGACTTTATCATTGGTCACAGGCGTGATCCTTCACAATCTATGGCGATTGTTTCGCCAACCTTCACCATGGCCGCGCCTGTTTTTGTTATCCGTCAGCTGGACTGCAGGGATTGCGACGGCGACAACCGGAACGCGGATTCGCAAAAACGTATTTTACGCGTCGAACCATCATAGCTGGATCGATATTCCGGTGATGTCGGGCGTTACCGGTTGCACCTTTGTCGCCAATGACGGGATCGAGAAATGGCCGCTGATCGGTTGGCTATGCACCATCAATAACACCATCTTTGTCAGCCGCGAAAACCGGTTGAGCGTCGGTGATCAGATTGATGAACTGCGCACCGCGATGACTGGCGATCAGCCCGTCACGATCTTTCCCGAGGGGACAACGCATGATGGATCGGGGCTATTGCCGTTCAAACCGTCATTATTCGCCGCGCTTGTACCGCCGCCAACAGGGATGATGGTTCAGCCAGTATTTCTTACTTATGGCCGGCACACACCGCGAATATCCTGGGTTGGCGAAGAGGGAGTTGGCGAAAATTTCTGGCGGATAATGTCGTATTTGAAACCGATTACGGCAACTTTGCATTTTCTGGATCCGTTTGATCCAGTGCATTTTCCTGACCGGAAAGCGATCTCTGCAGAAGTGCGGCATCGTATATCAGAGGCGATGCAGGCTAGCGACCATTACCGCCGTTCTATATAGGCCGGTGGTATGACCACCGATTCCCCTAAAACTTACGCCATTAAAAACTACGGCTGCCAGATGAACGTCTATGACGGCGAACGCATGGCAGAGATGTTTGCAGCCCAAGGTATGACCGAAACTAACGACCGGAACGCAGCGGATCTGGTTGTGCTGAACACCTGCCACATCCGCGAAAAAGCCGCCGAAAAAGTCTATTCCGAAATTGGCCGCCTGCGCCGCAAAGACGGAGCGGACCCGATCATCGCGGTTGCAGGATGTGTGGCTCAAGCCGAGGGCGGCGAAATAAGCCGCCGTGCGCCAGAGGTCAACATCGTCGTCGGCCCGCAAGCTTACCATAAACTGCCCGAAATGGTGGCTGCGGTCGCACGCGGTGAACGCAGCGTTGACCTTGACCTGCCCGGTCTCGACAAGTTTGCTGTGCTACCTAAACGCCGCAAAACCGGGGCGATGGCTTTCCTGACTGTGCAAGAAGGCTGCGACAAGTTCTGCACCTATTGCGTGGTTCCCTATACCCGCGGTGCCGAAATCAGCCGTCCGTTCGCTGAGCTGATTAATGAGGCCAAGGCTTTGGTCGACGCAGGCGCGAAAGAAATCACATTACTGGGGCAGAATGTGAATGCGTGGGAGGCGGATGGCCAAGACCTGGGCACCTTAATCCGCGCGCTTGACCGGATCGATGGCCTTGCGCGTATCCGCTATATGACCAGTCATCCAAATGACATGACCGACGGCTTAATAGCAGCGCATGGTGACGTCGAAAAACTTATGCCCTTTCTGCATCTGCCGGTGCAATCGGGCAGCGACCGCATTTTGAAAGCGATGAACCGCAGCCACACGCGTGATTCGTATCTGCGGATTATCGAGCGCGTGCGTGCTGTCCGTCCTGATATCGCCCTGTCCGGCGACTTTATCGTTGGTTTTCCCGGCGAAAGTGATGCCGATTTTGAAGATACGCTTAGCATCGTACGCGACGCTGGCTATGCCATGGCCTATTCATTCAAATACAGCCCGCGCCCCGGAACCCCGGCCGCAACTATGGACAATCAGATCGCAAACGAGGTTGCCGACGACCGGCTGCAACGGCTTCAAACTTTGTTGGTCGATCAACAGACCGCGTTTAATGCAACAACCCTTGGCCGCACCACTGACATTTTGTTGGAGCGTGAGGGGAAATTGCTCGGGCAGCTGATAGGAAAATCGCCGTGGCTACAGTCGGTTCATGTAGTTGCGCCCGGCCTCAACATCGGCGATATCGTTACCGTTGATATTACCGAAACCGGTCCGATGAGTCTCAAGGGAGAAATGCTGATGAAGGTCGCCGCCTGAATGTCCAAAAAAGCGCAAGCGCAAGCAGGCGACATGTCGCGGCTCGAAATGCAATTCGACAAGCCGCACCTGATCAACACCGTCTTTGGCGAGTTTGATCGCAATCTGGTTACTATCGAAAACCGGCTGGGTGTCTATATCTCGGCGCGCGGCAACCGGGTGCAGATAGAGGGTGAAGCCGGTGCAACAGCCCGCGCGCGCGATGTGCTGATGGATATTTATTCCCGCGTTCAGCGTAACGAATTGATTGAGCCAGAGGCTGTGCAGGCGATTATTTCCATGAGTGCAGAACCCACGCTTGACGGTATCGTCCGCAAAGACAGCAATGATGCGCCAACGATCATGATCCGCACGCGCAAGAAAACACTTGTGCCGCGTTCCGCAACGCAGATCCCCTATATGGAGGCGCTGGCCCGCGACGAGATTATCTTTGCCCTTGGCCCAGCTGGCACTGGCAAAACCTATCTGGCAGTGGCGCAAGCGGTTGCCATGCTGATTACCGGCGCGGTTGACCGGCTGATCCTGTCGCGTCCCGCTGTCGAGGCTGGTGAGCGACTGGGGTTCCTGCCCGGCGATATGAAGGAAAAAGTCGACCCCTATCTGCGGCCCATCTACGATGCGCTGCACGATACGTTGCCGGTTGAACAGGTGGAGCGGCGCATCGCCAGTGGCGAAATCGAGATTGCGCCTTTGGCCTTTATGCGCGGCCGCACCTTGGCCGATGCGTTCATCATTCTGGACGAGGCGCAGAACACCACACCTGCACAGATGAAAATGTTCCTGACCCGCTTTGGCATGAATAGCCGGATGGTGATCTGCGGCGATCCCAATCAGGTCGATATCCCGGGTGGCGCCAGCTATTCAGGCCTGAACGATGCTGTCGGACGGCTGGAGGGCGTTGAAGGAATTACCACGATCCGCTTTAGCTCCAGCGACGTTGTCCGCCATCCATTGGTCGGCAAAATCGTCGATGCTTATGAGGGGCCGGATGCTTGAGGTAGAACTCGACCAGTCTGACGAATGGAACGGAGATCAGGATTGGCAAGCGGTAGCGGACACTGCAGTTAAGGCCGCGTTTGAAGTTGCCGGTTTTAGTGCCGGTGCAGATATTTCGATCAGCATTTGCCTGTCCGACAATGAAACCGTTCACGGATTAAATCTGCAATGGCGCGGTAAGGATAAGCCGACGAATGTGTTGAGCTTTCCGATGTTGGAAGCTGATGAGCTGCTCCAACTTAAAACTCCCCGTCACCCTGACCTCGTTTCAGGGTCTATCTCTCCGAACAAGCTGAAGAGTGAGGCGGCAGAATGGACCCTGAAACAAGTTCAGGGTGACGAAGCGGAGCAGGAAGTTCTGCTAGGCGATATGATTTTGGCCTTTGAGACGTGTGAAGCAGAAGCCGCAGAAAAGACCATCCCCCTGACCAACCACGTTACCCATTTGATCGTCCACGGCACGCTACATCTTCTGGGTTTCGACCATATCGATGACGCTCAGGCTGATCATATGGAGGCCTTGGAAGTAAAAGCCCTTGCATCGCTGGGGCTTGCCAATCCATATAGCGATACTATCACCCACACGGAGGCAGCAAAGCCAACATAATGTCGGAAAGCGACAGTAGTAACGGATCGAAATCGCGGTCCGACGACAATGGAGAAAGCCGAATATGGCAGCGCTTGCGCGCGCTGGTATTTGGACGGGACCATGAACCCACGCTGCGCGAGCAGTTGGAAGAAAAAATCATCGAGCATGAGGAAGAAGTCGCCGAAGACGGCGGCGATGACGAGGATGATGGCGATCTGTCGGCTACAGAGCGCGTCATGCTGCGTAACCTGCTGCATTTCTCCGAACACCGCGTTGATGATGTTATGGTCCCGCGCAGTGACATCCTTGGCATAGCCGACGATGCGAGTTTTGATCAGGCGGTCGCTGCCTTTGTCGAACACGGCCACAGCCGGATGCCGGTTTACCGCGAAACGCTGGATAACATCATCGGTATGATCCACATCAAGGATCTGTTTGCGGTTCTGGCAGAGGGAACCGAGCGGCCAGATAATCTGGACGCGTTTATCCGTCAGCCGCGTTTTGTGCCGCAAAGCATGGGCGTGTTGGAATTGCTGGAAGAAATGCGCCGCACGCGAACCCATCTTGCGATCGTCATCGACGAGTATTCAGGGACCGAAGGGTTGGTGACGATTGAGGATCTGGTCGAGGAAATCGTTGGCGAAATCGAAGACGAACATGACGACGAACCCGAAGCATTGTTCAGCGAGATAGCCCCCGGCATCTGGGAAGCCGATGCCCGCACCGAGCTGGATGATGTTGCCGAGGCGATTGATCCAAAGCTTGCCGACGTTGACGGCGATGTCGATACTTTGGGCGGGCTAGCATTTGTGATCGCGGGGCAAGTTCCCCAGGCAGGCGAGACGTTGTTGCACACAGAAAGCGGCTGGCGGATCGAAGTGCTTGACGGTGATGAACGGCGCGTAACGCGGGTGCGCCTGCATATGCCAGCGGTTGTGGGCGAAGCGGCGGGTTAGCCTGAGCCGGGATCATAATGGACAACGCCGAAACCGAGTTATTCTGGACAGATTGGCGGCGGTTTCACCCCCATCAATGGCCGGTCGGTTGGGCGCTGCGTCAATCAAAGTCGTTGCCGTGGTTACGCCTTCACGCGCTGCCAGAATCTAAACGCTATTCCCAAAATGCAGCAGAGCAGGCGATCATCCTTGATCGCGCCTATGAACTTGCCGGGCAGGTCATCGGTGATGGCGAGCACTGCTGGCAAGTTGCGGCAACATATGGGGACTGGGCTCCATCATCAGGCAATGTCATGCAACTGGATGATGATGTCGATGAAGTCGCGCGCGGATTACACTTTGACGCGATGGCCCGCCAATGGCAGCGGGGCGGGTATGATACGATCCTGACCGAAATTGCCGATGATGTTGCAGGGCATATTCTATGGTTCAACTCATCCAATGGCGCGATTTTTGCGCCCTATGATGGCGGCTTTGATCTGTTCCCAAGTTCGCAGCAAGACGTCGAAAACTATAGAATGCTGTATTCTGAATGGCTCTCCAAACGACCGGATGGGCTTTAGGACAGCGTTGATAATTTCAAGGCCCGCTCTCGCCAGTTATCGGCAAGTGTTTCTAGCTCTGCCAGCTCTTTCAAGGCTTCATTTGCGCCTTCGGCTTTGTGAAGTCCGCCGATCAGCAACTGGAACACACGTTCCACTGTCCAGCCATGCCGCGGCCGTTCGGTTTGTTCGATGCTATCGCCGGGGCTAACCTGCCCTTCTTCAATCACACGCAGATAATAACCGCTACGCCCTGTTCGGATCACCCCGGCCGTCATGCCTTTGACCCCGAAATGATGATCTATCTTCCAACAGGGCTGTCGCCCTTGGCTAATCTCCACTAATGCGCTGCCGATGCGAAAACGGTCGCCAATGCACACTCGATCCTCAGTCATCCCCGATGCTGCGATGTTTTCGCCAAAGCCGCCCAAGTGCTGCAGATGCGGATGCGGCTCTAGGTGCGCTTTACGAAAATCCTCCGCCCATGCGGCGTAATGTTCCACCGGATAGAAATGCACTGCCTTATCAAGCCCGCCATGCACCGCCGGATCACCGACTTTATCACCGGCAAAGCCCAATGACGTCAGCATGATCGGCTGATCGATCGCAATGCGCGAACCGATCGTGCTGGTCGCGCCATCCGCGCGGAAAGGCACAGGCGTTCCTATAAGCAAAGCATTCAGCCGCGATATAATCATATGCTCTAACTAGGCCGTGAACTCATAAACAACAACGCTGAGGTTTGAGACCATTTTGTTCAGTGCAAGGCGGCAAGCGCTGGTCATAGCGGTTCTATGTCCGAGCTTGCCAACGCAGCAATGGACAAAATGGGTCAAATCCTCCGGACGTCAAAATGGCTTCGCTCTCGAAGTGAAGCGGCCTTGCCAATAGAACCACTATTGGCGGCGGCAACTTCCGTCCGATGGCTTTGCCATTTTGGCGCCTCAGCGTTGTTGTTTATGAGTTCACGGCCTCGACGCGCTTCGCCATTGGCAATCACGACTGGCATCGGTATCAGGCGTTGGATGGAGACCAGTGACCTTCGCATTGCCTATTTTAGCGGCAATTACAACATGACCGTCGATGGCGCGAATAAAGCGCAGAACCGGCTGGTTGAATATCTGCTGCGTCAGGGAGCAAAGGTGCGCGTCTATTCGCCCACTGTCGAAAACCCAGCTTTCACAGCCAATTGCGACTTAGTCAGCGTACCTTCGGTCGCGATACCCGGTCGCTCGGAATATCGGCTTCCCCTGTCACTTTCGCATGCCGTAAAGCGCGACCTTGATCAATTCGCGCCGAATATCGTCCATATCTCCAGCCCGGATCGTGTTGCCCGGCAAGCGGTAAAATGGGCGCGGCGTCATAATCTGCCAACATTGTGTACGATACACACAAGGTTCGAAACCTATTTCCGCTATTACAACCTGTCTTTTGTCGAGCCTCTGATCGAGGCGTGGCTGCGCAAACTTTACCGCAAATGCGATGCGCTGGTCACACCTTCGGAATCGATGGCGCAAGTGCTGCGCCAGCAAAGGATGAATTACGATATCGACATCTGGTCGCGCGGTGTGGATCGGGAAATATTCAATTCAGGCCGCCGCGACCTGGGCTGGCGTC
>JAAFIB010000073.1 GCA_013297725.1 Sphingomonadales bacterium | reverse complement strand
CTATCGCTTGGCGCGTTGATCGGCATAGGCGCAACGATCGAGGGCACATTGCTGTATGTCGCCTTTGCCTGCCTAGTTTCCGCATGGATCGCACGCAGGCTGCATCAGGCGACGGAATAATCCGGTTTATACAAATCAAATTGGAAATTGGTGCCCCTGGCCGGACTCGAACCAGCACATCTTTCGATACCGCATTTTGAGTGCGGCGCGTCTACCAATTTCACCACAGGGGCTTCAAGCGCTGGCCATTAGTCCAGCCTTGCGCGGGATGCAATGGCAAGTTTTATGATGCTGAAAGAAGCGACAGAATTTCTGTCAGCAGAGAACAATATACAGAATTTGGAACTATTAGCAGATTTACACACAAGATTTTGCAAGTTCACAGTTCCAATTGGTCATTTACCTGTCACGTAATTCAGCCAGCGCAGATATAAAGCCGTAGCGATTCTTGGATAATCGGATTGCATGGGCAAACAGGAGCAATCGGGACATGACCACCAACAAGCACATTCTTTCACTAGGCGATTTTTTCCAGAATTGGGGCGATACCGGTCTGCTTAATACCAGTGATGATTTGAACCAAATCTTTGGTAATGCGGGATTGCGTGGCGATGTATCGACAGCAGCGTTCTGGGCTGGCTCCCTTGCTGCTCCTGCCTCCGCTCCTACTTCTGCTTCTGGTCAGGCAAGTATCTCCAGTGCGTCAGCGCCATCTGGCCCCGTCTCGGCGCCTGCTCCCGCCGCATTAACCGGCACAGGTGCGATTTCGCTTGCCGCTCTTGGAACTGCTGTGACGCAGGACTTTGACACGCTGGCGAATACCGGCACATCATCGGCACTGCCAACGGGCTGGTATTTCGACGAAATTGGAACGACGAGCAATCTGTTATATACTGCAGGTACTGGCTCATTGACATCAGGAGATGCTTATAGCTTTGGCGGATCAGGCAGCACAGACAGGGCATTTGGCACATTGTTGAGCGGCAGTAACACCGTCACGCTCGGCGCTCAGTTTACCAACAACACCGGTTCGGCAATTGCCTCGCTGAATATAGCCTATATTGGCGAGCAATGGCGGCTGGGCACGGCGGGACGTCCAGATGGGCTAGTTTTTCAAATCAGCTATAACGCCACAAGCCTGACAACAGGGTTTTGGACGACAGTATCGCAGCTGAACTTTAACGCACCCGTTGCCACCGGAACTGCTGGAGCATTGAACGGTAATCTAGCGGCCAACCAGACGGCAATTTCCTATTCGCTAGCACTGGCAAACGCGATTGCTTCGGGCCAGTCTTTTTGGATCCGCTGGACTGATACTAATGCCGCTGGTGCTGATGACGGGCTGGGCATTGATAACTTTTCGATCACAGCAATTGGTGCGGCACCATCGCCCGGTATTTTGGCGATTAATGATGTTGCCATCAACGAAGGCAATGCAGGCGCGACTGACTTGACCTTTACCGTTACTCGTAGCGACGGAACCGCTGGTGCTGTAACGGCGGATTGGTCGCTGAATTTTGGTACTGCAAATGCAGCCGATCTGGTGACGACCGCCCTGAACGGCACAGTCAGTTTTGCCGACGGGCAAAGCACCGCAACGATCACAATACAGGTGGCGGGCGATACTGTTTTTGAAGGCAATGAAACCTTTACCATCGATCTATTTAACGCGACTGGCGGCGCGACTATTGCCGATATGTCGGGCACGGGCACTATAACCAACGATGATGCGGCGCCCGCAGGAACACTCACGATTGATGACATCACAGTTGCCGAAGGTAATGCTGGCACTACTGATGTGACCTTCACCGTCACACGCACTGGGGGCGTTGGAGGCGCAGTCAGCGCCACATGGACTGTCGCAAACGGCACAACCAATGCAGCTGATTTCGGCGGTCCATTAACTGGCACAGTATCTTTTGCTGACGGGCAATCCTTTGCAACAATCACCATCGCTGTTGCGGGTGATACTTTATTTGAACCGAACGAAACCTTCACCGTCACCCTGTCCGCCCCCACCGGCGGTGCGACGATTACCGACGCATCGGGTGCTGGCACAATCACCAATGACGATACCGCCCCGGCCATCGCCAATGTATGGATCAACGAGTTCAACTATGATCCAGCGGGAGCTGATACTAACGAGTTTGTCGAAATTGCGGGACTTGCAGGAACCGACCTGACGGGTTGGACACTAGTGCTATACAACGGAAATGGCGGCGCGGTTTATTCAACAATAAACCTTACCGGCGCGTTGGTCGACACCAGCAACGGCTTTGGCTTTATCAAGGTGCTGACGCCTGGAATACAGAATGGCGCGCCAGACGGCTTTGCGCTGGTCGACAATCTGGGGCGCGTGGTCCAGTTCCTTAGTTATGAAGGCACGATGACGGCAGTTGGCGGCGCGGCGAACGGGCTGACAAGCACTAACGTTGGCGTTGAACAGAATAATGCTGCTTTGGGCTTCACGCTACAATTAACAGGGACTGGTTCCAGCTATGCCGGATTCGCCTGGACGGCGAATGTTGCCAACACAGAGGGCGCAGCGAATGCCGGGCAGACGTTCTTGTCTGGCACTGATCAGGGCCAAATCCGGATCAGCGACGCCAGCGTGATCGAAGGGAATGGCGGAACCACAAGCCTCACCTTCACCGTCAGCCGCGCGGGCGGCTTTGCCTCTGCTGCGACAGTGGATTACCAAGTATTGCTTGATGGCACTGCCAATGCTGCCGATCTTGATCTCGCTGCGATTCTATCCGGCACAGTCACTTTTGCTGCAGGCGAATTCACCCGCACGATCACAGTTCAGGTGGCAGGCGACTTAGTGGGTGAAGGCAACGAGACGCTGTCGATACAACTCTCAAACGTTACCGGAAATGCTGCGATCACAGATGCCACTGCCATCGGCACGATTACAAACGACGACCCTGTACCGCTGACTATCATGCAGATACAGGGCGCATCGCACACATCGGCCTATGCCGGGCAATCCGTCATCACTGGCGGTATTGTGACGGCTGTCGATACCGATGGCTTTTACATGCAGAATGCAACAGGCGACGGAAACAACGCGACATCAGATGGCATTTTTGTTTTCACGGGCACGGCGCCGACGGTCACTGTGGGTGACGCGGTTTCGGTATCGGGGACTGTGCAAGAATTCTTGCCCGGCGCAAATATCCAAAATCTAACGGTCACGCGGATTGTTCCTGCCTCGGTAACGGTTGATTCCTCTGGCAATGCTTTGCCCGCTGCTGTGCTGATCGGCACTGCGGGAATCCTGCCACCGACCGAAGCGTATGAAAGCGACGGCTTCACCATTTTCAACCCGACCGTTGACGGTCTGGATTTTTATGAGTCTCTGGAAGGTATGCGCGTTACCATTGACGCGCCGTTGGTCGTCGGCCCAACCACCAGCTTTGGCGAGACGACTGTCGTTGCATCAGGAGGCGTCGGCGCCACTGGCATTAACAGCCGCGGCGGCATCACGATTTCTGCGGGCGATTTTAACCCCGAACGCATCCAGATCGACGATGATTCCGGCCTGTTTGCCGGATATGTGCCGAACTACACGCAGGGCGACCGATTAAGCTCCGTCACCGGCGTCGTCAGCTATAATTTCACCAGCTATGAAGTGCTTGTCACCGAAGCGGTCACGATAACTAACGATGCCCCGGCCTTGGTCCGCAATCCAACGACTCTGGTCGGTGATGCTGACCATCTGTCGATGGCGACTTATAATCTGTCAAATCTCGACCCCAGCGATACCACGTTCAACCTGCTTGCAAACGACATTGTCTATGCACTCGGCGCGCCAGACATTTTGGCGGCACAAGAAATTCAGGATGCTGATGGTGCTGGCACTGGAACTAACCTGTCCGGAACAGTCACCGCCCAGTTGCTGATCGACGCCATCGTTGCTGCGGGCGGCCCGCGTTATGTCTATGTCGAGGTTGCACCAACGACCGCCAATACAACAGGCGGCGAACCGAACGGCAATATCCGCACCGGCTTTTTCTATAACGCTGATAGGGTGGGCTATGTCGCAAACAGCGCCACAGCCATTGATGGCTCTACTTATGCCGGAACGCGGCGTCCATTGGCGGCACAGTTCACATTTAACGGTCAGACAATCCTGGCCATTGATGTCCACTTTACCTCGCGTGGAGGCAGTGATCCGTTAACAGGCTCAATCCAGCCGCCAAGTAGTGCAGGCGATTCTGCGCGCACCGCACAGGCCGCTGGTGTCGCGGCGTATATCAATAACCAGCTTGCGACCAACCCTGCGCTAAATGTCGCCGTGCTTGGCGATTTCAACGGCTTCTGGTTTGAAAATGCTGTCGGCACGCTTGTGACGACTGCAGGCCTAAACCGCGCTAGCGACTTGATCCCCGAAGAAGAGCGTTACAGCTATGTCTTTGACAATAACGCGCAACAGATTGATCACATTCTACTCAGCAGCAGGCTATTTGCAGGTGCACGATATGATGCAGTCCACATCAATGCAGAATTTTCTGCTGCAACACGGCCGAGCGATCACGATCCGCAAGTTGTTCTATTGCGAATTCCTGTGCCCAATGCCGCTCCGACCGATATTGTCATAAGCAACGCTGACATTGACGAGAACAGACCTGCCGGAACAGTTGTAGGCACAATCAGCGCTACCGATAGGGTTGGAGACATATTGACGTACAGCCTGACTGAGGACGCAGAGGGGCGTTTCACTATCAATGCTACAACAGGCGTCCTAACAAGCACTGGCGCATTGGATTATGAAACCTCTGACACGTATCTTATTAGCGTACGCGCCACCGATCAGGACGGATTATTTACGCAGCTTACACTCGCAATCAATGTTAACAACATCAATGAAGCACCTGCTGCTGTTGCCGATCCTGTGACAATCGATGAAGATGCCAGCAGCAGCAATCTTTACACCTTGTTGCTTGGCAATGATTTCGATCCTGATGCGAGTGACACATTCGAAATTACCAGCACCGGAGGCACAACGCTTGGCACTGTACAATTTGATGCCATTACCCGGACGCTTGTCTATATCGCCGACAGCGCAAGCTTTGATCGCTTGCGTGTCGGCGAGAGCACTACCGACAGCTTTACCTATACGATCACAGATGCCAACGGATTGACCAGCACTGGGGCAGTTACCGTCACCGTAAATGGCGTTGCCGATGCTGCGACAACACAGACCGGCACTCCACTTGATGATGTCCTGACCGGTGCTGATGGCGACGATACATTTATTGCGCTGGCCGGTAATGACATTGTTGATGGCGGCGGCGGTGTCGATACTCTGAACGGCGGCGCAGGCAATGACCGGTTGATCCTGGGCAGTGGTGCCAGCGGGTCAACCATCGATGGCGGTGCAGATACCGATACGCTGGTTGTTACCAGCACAGTGACTTCGTTGGCTGGCCTGCTTGGTATCGAAGCGCTGGAGCTTGTCGGCGGCGCAGGGGTCACTCTGACAGGGTCACAGATTGCAACCGGCCTTGCCAGCAATGTCGCGATCAGCGGTACGGGCTCGCTTACCGTTAATATGGATGCCGGGATCAGCTTCTTGTCACGCAGCTTTGCCTTTAGCGGCAGCGGTGTGACCGTCACCGTCAATGGTTCTTCGGTCAGGGACGTTATCAAAGGCGGCCCGACCGCGCATATCATCAACGGCGGCGATGGTAACGACCAGATCCGCGGCGGGACATCCAGCGACATTATCAATGGCGGCAATGGCGATGACAAGATCATTGGCAATGGCGGCGCTGATATTATTACTGGCGGCGCAGGCAGTGACCAGTTCCGTTACCTGTTCGATTTCGAGACCGGACTTGGTGCCGCAGCAGACCGGATCACCGATTATCAAATCGGTGTGGACAAGTTCAACTTTTTCTTATTCGACACCAATGCCAACATCGCCGGTGTTCAGGGCTTTGCCTTTGTCGGCAACAATGCGTTCAGTGGCGGCGGTGCAGCGCAGCTGCGCTATACGAATTCTGGCGCAGACCTATTGGTGCAGGGCGATATCAACGGCGATGGCTTCGCCGATTTCGAAATCATCCTGCAGGGCAATGCTGGCGGAACACTAACGGCAGCGGACTTTATCCTTTAGGCGATAAAGGTGATAAATACCGTAAAGAAGGCACCAAAGCTGATGAGAAAGAGGTGTGTGTCTTCTTGTTGCCACCATTTCAGCGATTTGCCCTGAAACAGATCGTTCGCGACTAGCGCCTCTGGTGCCATGATCCGGCGCATGTGATGGCCAGCACCTTCATTTGTTGTAACCAGTCTGCGACGCATTCTTTCAACCCTTCTTTTATTGTTGAGAGCAGTGTTAACGTTTTGTTAGGCATTCTGGCGAGGGATAAAGAAGGTTAATAACGGACGCGTTACGGAGTGTGCCAATATGCTACATTTTGTAAAACGATATGCGGCATCACACAGGCCGGAGCGTATCAGAAAGCTAGGAAATCCTTGTTAAACCGGTCGATGATCTGCGCGAGGATCGACACAGCCAATGTCTCCGGATCGCGCATAGATGGAATCAATCCCAAAGGTGCCGTAATTCTATTTATTGCATCGCCGCCGATCCCCATTTCGCGCAGAGTATCAAGGCGCTGCGAATGCACCGATCTGCTACCCATGGCGCTGAGGTAAAACACTTGGCTGGTCAGCAGCTGTTTTAATATCTGCGGCTCCCATTCATGTTCATGCAGCAAAAGGACAGCGGCTGTAGACGGATCGGTTTCAAATTCTCGCAGTGCGGTGATTGATGACAGCAAATGCGCGGGCGATCCGCGCGCATCGATGCGTTCGATCAAATCGCGATTTGGCGAATAGACAATCGTATCAATGCCGATTGTCGCGCCAATATCATGCAGCACCTCAACGGCTGCGCCCTGCCCGATCAACAGGAACCGCAAGGGAGCGATATGATTGATCGTTAAATGGGTGTCGGTAAGCTGTGCGCCGAACCTAATCTCTCCCGCAGAAAGTTCCGCAGTTGCATGCTGAAGCGACAGGCTGATCTTGAACGGATCGCGCCGGGCTAAACGCTGAACAAATTCAGCGCCCATTTGCGGATCGTGTAAGGGGCTGAACAAAATATCCAGACTGCCCCCGCACGGCAGGCGGATGTCAAGAAAGCGGGAGCCCTGCCCATAGCGCGTCAGCCGCGGGCGGCCTTCGCGTAACACCTCCAATGCCTCTGCAGTCACAGCCGTCTCGATACAGCCACCGGTTAACGAGCCGATCATCGTGCCGTCTTCGCTTACGGCAAGATGCGCACCGGGATTGCGCGATGAACTTGCGCTGGCCGCTGCAATGGTCACAAGCACGACTGCTTGACCAAGCGCCTGTTTCGCTTCTACGAATTTAAAGATGGGAGCAGGATTGTACATGGATGCGAACGTTGGCTTTATAGCAAATTTTTGCGACGTGCCTGCATGAAATTCGCTTATGACCACATTGCGCTGGTCCTGCTAGCGGCGGGTCATTCGAGGCGCTTTGGTTCGCTCAAACTCGGTGAGCAACTGCACGGTAAAATGCTTGTGCATCATGCCGCATCCACGCTGTCTGCTATAGGTTTTGCTAGCAAAATCGCAGTCATAGGTGAAGATGATTGGGGGCTATCGGGATTTGGCTTTTCGCTTGTCCGAACCAAGTCAGGCACACAGTCTGAATCGCTGGCCGCCGGGATCGCGGCGGCGCAAAAATCAAAGCCGCACGCGATCATGGTCGCATTGGGGGATATGCCCTTTGTTCCAATTACGCATTATCACAAGCTAGCAGCGGCATTTGACGGCCGTTGTGTCGCTTCGTCAGACGGAGAAACTCCAATGCCCCCGGCAATATTTGGCCCCGACCACTTTGAAGCGCTTTGCTGTGTACAAGGCGATAAAGGTGCACGATCAATCCTGCAAAATGCACCCGTTGTAATCGCTAGCGCAGGCGATCTTGCCGATATCGACACCCTCGAACAACTGGCGGCGGCCAATCAGCGTTGGGATGAAGCTTGACCGAGGGCAGCTTTGCCAGCCCCCCTATTTCTTCAATTCCTTCGCCAGCGTTTTTGCCGTTGTCTTGCCATAAGGCGGCTTGAAGCCAGCAAGTCCTGCTACATCCATTCCTGGTTGGCGATACACAGCGCGCATATGGCTGAATGTTTTGAAGCCATCGGCTCCGTGATAATTCCCCATGCCCGATGGCCCTACGCCGCCAAAGGGCAGATCCTCCATCGCATTGTGGAACAGCACATCGTTGACAGTGACGCCGCCGGAGACAGTGCGCGACAGAACCTTTTCTTCCTCCGCCTTGTCCGCGCCGAAATAGTATAGCCCCAAGGGCCGGTCATGGTCGTTCACATAATCAACGGCTTCGTCAATATTGGCATAGGTCATAACCGGCAGGATAGGCCCGAAAATTTCGTCCTGCATGACCTTCATGTCATCCGTCACGTTGCGGACAATGGTAAGCGGCATTTTGTGACCATTTGATGCGCTGAAATCTTCATCACCCGGATTGACCTCGATCAACTCTGCACCCTTGTCGCGCGCATCCTGCAAATAGCCCTGTAGCCGGTCGTAATTCCGTCCATTGACCACCGATGTGTAATCATCATTGTGCAGCAAAGTCGGGTACATTGCCGACACGCCTGCTTTGACGCTTTCGATCATTTCCGCCTCTTGCTCTTTGGCAACCAAGAGATAATCGGGCGCGAGGCAGATTTGCCCTGCGTTCATCATTTTACCCAAAGCGATACGCTGGCCAGCCTTAGTCTTATCTGCACTGCGCCCGATGATGGTTGGCGATTTGCCCCCGAGTTCCAAAGTAACCGGCACCAGATTTTCGGCCGCCGCGCGCATGATGTGTTTGCCGACACTGGTCGCACCGGTGAAGATCATATGGTCAAATGCCAGCTTGGAAAACTCCGTGCCAACATCAACACCGCCAGTAATCACCGCAATTTCATCGTCGGCAAAATATTTTGGAACGACTTGTGCAAATACCTCTGCGACACGCTCGGTAAATTCGGATGGCTTTACCATTGCGCGGTTTCCGGCGGCAAGAATGCCCGCCATCGGTACCATCACCATACCAACAGGGAAGTTCCAGGGCGCAACCACGCCAACCACGCCTTTGGGTTGATAGCGGACCTCTGCTTTGGCGCCGATCAATCCCAACGGGAATGTTGGCTTGCGTTTCTCGCCGCGCGCCCAGCTTTCGAAGTGCTTCTTTGCATGTTTCATCGCGCTGACCGAGGGCATGATGTCGGTCATCAGAGTCTGTTCGGTGCTGCGATGGCCAAAGTCGGCAGACACTGCGCGAGCAAACTCATCCTTATTGTCGATCAGCAACGCAATCGCGCGGTCGATCCGGTCGCGGCGGACCGACATCGGTTCAGGCATCGCTGCGGTAAAAGCAGCTTTTTGTTTTTGCAGGATGGATTGCAGGTCAGTGGTCATCAAAACTCTCCTTAATTTAATTGTCTGATTAACACCTATCGCCACGAATGCAACGCAGCAGCGCATTGTGTTGCACCGCGTGGCGGATTATGGGCGAATCCGTAACGTCTGCCGAGTCCAAAGGAATGTATCCATGACTGCCACCGATCCTGTCGTCATCCTATCCTATGCGCGCACCCCGATGGGAAGCATGCAGGGCGCGCTTGCCGATGTCAGCGCAACTGATCTGGGTGCAACTGCGGTGAAGGCAGCGGTTGAGCGAGCAGGTGTTTCGGGCGACGCAATTGAACGCATCTATATGGGCTGTGTCCTGCCGGCAGGTCTTGGCCAAGCCCCGGCGCGTCAGGCGGCGATCAAGGCAGGGCTTCCCACATCTGTGCAAGCGACCACCGTCAACAAAGTCTGCGGCAGCGGCATGCAAACGGTCATCATGGGCGCAGAGGCGATTGCGTCCGGCTCGGTCGATTATGTGATTGCAGGCGGGATGGAGAGCATGACCAATGCGCCCTATCTGCTGAAAAAACATCGCAGTGGTGCCCGTATTGGCCACGACACTGCCTATGATCATATGTTTCTGGATGGGCTAGAGGACGCTTATGAAGCGGGTCGCGCCATGGGCACATTCGCGCAGGACACCGCCAATGACTATCAGCTGACCCGCGAGGCGCAGGATGAGTATTCGATAGAGTCGTTGCGCCGCGCTCAAGCAGCAACAGCCAGTGGCGCGTTCAAAGCCGAGATCACTCCTGTCACTGTCGTCAGCCGCGCTGGCGAAACAGTCGTTGATACCGATGAAGCCCCCGGCAAAGGTCGGCCCGACAAAATCCCCTCGTTGAAACCAGCTTTTGCCAAGGATGGCACCATTACCGCCGCGACATCATCCTCGATTTCGGATGGTGCAGCAGCAATGGTCTTATCTCGCGCATCGACAGCCGCGGCGGCTGGCCAGACGCCGGTGGCCCGCATCGTAGCGCACGCGGCACACGCACAAGCACCAAAGGATTTCACCACTGCTCCTGTTGGCGCAATCACCAAATGCCTTGCCAAGGCCGGATGGGATATCGCCGATGTTGACCTGTTCGAAGTCAACGAAGCCTTTGCCTGCGTCGCCATGTTCGCCATGCGCGACCTTAGCATTCCGCATGACAAGATCAATGTCCATGGCGGTGCGACGGCGCTGGGCCATCCTATCGGCGCATCTGGGGCGCGGATTATCACGACACTGATCGGCGCGCTGAAAACGCATGGCAAAAAACGCGGCGTTGCATCGCTTTGTATCGGCGGCGGTGAAGCAACAGCGTTGGCCATCGAGATCATCGGCTGAAGGGTTTTGAAATGAACATCGTTTTCGTCCTGTTCGATAACGTCACTCAGCTGGATTTTTCGGGTCCAGTACAGTTCCTGTCGCGGCTGCCCGGATCGACAACATATGTGGTTTCAAAAGATGGCAAGGCCGTCACCACCGACTGCGGATTTTCGATCCTGCCGACAGTCAGCTTTGCCGATTGTCCGCAAGCCGATATCATCTGCGTCCCCGGTGGGCATGGCGTTCGTCAGGCGATTGCCGATACAGCGATTGTCAATTTTGTGCGCGAGCAGGCAGAAGCGGCGACATGGATCACCAGCGTCTGCACCGGCAGCTTTATCCTCGGCGCAGCGGGGTTGCTGCAAGGTAAACGCGCAACGACGCATTGGGCCTATACACAATTGCTACCGTTATTCGGGGCGACGCATGAAGCAGCCCGCGTAGTGCGCGACGGCAATTTAGTGACGGCAGGCGGCGTAACATCCGGCATTGATTTCGCGCTAGAGTTGATCGCCATGGCCAAAGGCGAAGATGTCGCGCGCACGATCCAACTTGCGCTGGAATATGACCCTGCCCCACCCTTTGACGGCGGCCACCCCAGCCGCAGCCCTGCGGCAATGGTCGATGACCTAAAGCGCCGTGTCTATGACAAGGCAGGTGCTGACATGGAGGCCGCGATCCGCGCAATCGGTTGACCGCTCACTCGCCCCCCGCTAGCATTTTAATCGGACAGTTAAATCGGGGAGAGAGAGTCGTGGGATATCGGCACATCGCGTTGATCGCAGCGGGCGCATTGGCGCTTTCTGGATGTAAGCTTGCGAATAATCCGGGGGCAGATAATCCGGCCTTTGCCAAAATCGACGGCGAGTTCCTGAAAACCGGTGGCAATGGCGACGACTGGGCTTTTCCTGCGCAAAGCTATGGCGAGGCGCGGCATAGCCCGTTGACACAGATCAGCGACAAGAATGTCGCGCAGCTTGGCATTGCCTGGTTCGCCGATATGCCAGATGCGCGCGGCCATGAATCAACGCCGGTTGAAGTGGACGGCACGCTGTATGTGACCGGCCCATGGTCCAAAGTGTTCGCCTATGACGCCAAGACCGGAAAGCCGGTGTGGACGTTTGACCCCAAGGTGGACAAGGCCCGCGGCGTCAAAGCGTGCTGCGATGTCGTCAACCGCGGTGTTGCGTTTTGGAAGGGAAAAGTGTTCGTTGGCACAATCGACGGGCGCCTGATCGCACTGGATGCCAAAACGGGCAGTGAAATCTGGTCCGAACAAACGCTTGATCCCAAATCCAACGGCACAATCACCGGCTTTCCCCGCGTGGTCAAAGGGCTGGTCATTATTGGCAATGGCGGATCAGAGT
>JAAFIB010000072.1 GCA_013297725.1 Sphingomonadales bacterium | reverse complement strand
TGGATTATCCAATTTTCCATGTTTGTTTACCCGGCCAACCGCCGCCCAATGGCATCCCAAATCCTACCCGGCGTATCGGTACCGTTGAACCGGTCGATGGCGACAATGCCGGTGGGTGAAGTCACGTTAATCTCGGTCAGCCACTGGCCGCCGATCACGTCGATACCCACAAAAATAAGGCCGAGCTCTTTCAGACGCGGGCCCATTGCAGCGCAGATTTCTTCCTCACGCGCAGTCAGCTCGGTCGCCTCGGCGCTGCCGCCTACGGCTAGGTTCGACCGAAACTCACCCTCCCCCGGGCGGCGGTTGATTGCGCCTGAAACTTCACCATCGATCAGCACGATGCGCTTATCGCCCTTGGCCACATCGGGAAGGAACGGCTGCACCATATGCGGTTCGGGCCAGATGGTGTTGAACACCTCAAACAATGCGCCCAAATTGCTGCCATCGGCCTCGACCTTAAAAATCGCTTTGCCGCCATTGCCGTGCAGTGGCTTGATAACAACGGCGCCATGCTCGCGCTGGAATTCGCGCACTTCCTCTGTTGAACGCGTAATCAGCGTCGGTGGCATAAAGCGGCGATAGTCGAGCACCATGACTTTCTCGGGGGCATTGCGCACGCTGACAGGGTTATTCACCACCAACGTCTCGGCCTCGATCCGCTCGAGCAGATGGGTCGCTGTAATATAGCCAACATGAAAAGGCGGGTCTTGGCGCATCAACACCACATCAATGTCAGACCCCAAATCAATCCGTTTCGCCTCGCCGAACCGGTAATGCGCGCCCGCAACGCGTTGCAGATCATAAACAGGGTGCGCCAATGCAGTCAGCCGGTCGTTCGCATCCAGATTGAGCGTTTCGACATCATAATGCCAAATGTCATAGCCCCGCGCCTGCGCCGATAGCATCAAGGCAAAGCTGCTATCGCCATGGATGTTGACGCCGTCCATCGGGTCCATTTGCACTGCAACACGCCCACTAAACGACTGCTCTTTCATTGATTGCTTATCCCTCATCCATGCCAGACATTCACCAAATGGTGCGGCATACGCCATGGCGCAACCAATATCACATCAATCCGCACATTTTCCGCACCTTTGGCAAAACGCGGGTAAAGCAAATCGGCGGCGGCAGCCACGCGGCGCAGGCGGGGATGGTCGATGGCGAGCGAGAGGTCCGCGTCTTTGCGCCGTGTCTTCACCTCGATAAACGCCAAAGTTTTGCCGCGCCGCGCGATCAGATCCACCTCGCCGCGCGGGGTTTTGATGCGTTCACCAACAATGTGCCAGCCTTGGAGGCGGAGCCACCATGCGGCAATAGTTTCGCCGCGCCGCCCGCGTTTTTCGGCATTTTCGCGGCGCGCGCTCACTTGCCGCTCTTTATTGCCGTAGCCCGCGCGTAAACCTCGCTGCGGTCCAACCCAAAACGTTTGGCAACCTGTCCCGCTGCTTTGGACACTGGCAGAGTCTCCAGCGCCTCGCGCAGTGCCGCGTCGACATCGCCAACCTCTACTGGCTTCTCCGTTGGCGGGCCGATGACGACGACAATCTCGCCTTTTGGCTCTACATCAACATAGCGCGCCGCAAGCTCATCAAGCCCGCCGCACACGACCTCCTCAAATCTTTTGGTCAGCTCACGCGCGACTGCTGCGTCGCGGTTGCCCAGCACTTCGGCCATCGCGGCAAGCGAGGCACCCAATCGCGGTCCGCTTTCGTAAAACACCAACGTTGATTTTACATCGCCCAATTCGGCCAAAACATCGGCGCGCGCCTTTGCTTTTGATGGCAGAAATCCGGCAAACAAAAACCGGTCTGTTGGCAGCCCGCTTATCGATAGCGCGGCAATCGCAGCACTTGGCCCGGGGGCGGTGGAAACCGCGATTCCCGCCTCCCTTGCAGCCCGCACCAATTTATAGCCGGGGTCAGAAATCAGCGGAGTTCCAGCATCCGATACCAGCACAACCACACCATTTTGTGCCGCCGCCAAAAGGTCATCGCGATCCCGCTCGCTGCTATGGTCATGATAGGGCCGCATCCGTTTTTTCAGGCCGATATGGTTCAGTAGTTTCCCGGTCACGCGGCTATCCTCAACCGCGATTATGTCAGCGGCGCGTAGCAGCGCAATCGCCCTTTGTGACAAATCTGCCAGATTGCCGATAGGGGTCGCGACAATGTAAAGCCCCGAATCGATTGCATTCGTCACTTTTTCAGGGTCTGATGCAGGAAAATCTTGAGGGGTCGAGGACATGAACATAGCCATTGCAGCAACCGCCGGTGCGCCGCAAGCACGGACATCAAAGTCACAATCGCCATTTGCACGGCTGTTCGCGCTGATAATGGTCGTCTTTCTTGCCGCGTGTTCGACTGTCGTGCCTAAAGGCGGACAGATGCCGGACAAAGGCCCACCGCCCGTTGAATCCCCCGATCCGGGCAATGTCGTCATGGGCGATAACGACCGGCATCGCGTCGCATTGCTGCTGCCGTTGACCGGCCCCGATGCAGAGGTTGGCCAGTCGATTGCCAACGCGACGACTTTGGCATTGCTTGATACCCGCAATGTTTCCATCCGCATGACCAGCTATGATACCGCGCTTGGCGTTGATGCCGCAGTCCGCAAAGCTGTGGCCGATGGCAACAAGTTGATCCTTGGGCCATTGCGCAGCGACGATGTGGTCGCGGTCGCCAATGTTGCTGGCCCTGCGAAAGTTCCGGTGATCAGTTTCTCCAACGATATCGGCGCTGCCGGGCGCAACGTGTTCCTGATGGGGCATCTGCCGAACCAGTCGATCGACCGCGTCGTAAAATATTCCTTTGCGCAGGGGCAAAAGCGTTTTGGCGGAATCGTATCAAAGGACGTGTACGGCCAGCGCGCATCATCCAACATCACTAACTCGGTCCGCGCCGCTGGCGGAACATTGGTTTCGATACAGGAAAGCGATGGCACCGCCGCATCAATCGAGGCCGCCACAAAGCGGCTAGCAGCGGCTGGCGCAATGGATGCGGTGCTGATCGCCGACAGCGGCCGCGTGGCGATGACCACCGTCCCGGCACTGCGCAGAAACGGCGTGAAGACTGCCAAAATACTTGGCACTGATCGCTGGAATGTCGACAATTCGCTCGGCGCCAATGTGCCGATCCGCGGTGCATGGTTTGCCGCTGTGCCCGATGCAACATACCGCCAATATGCCGAGAAATACCGCGTGCGTTTTGCAAGAGCGCCGATGCGGATTTCTAGCCTTGGTTATGATTCAGTGCTGTTGGTCGCGCGCGTTGCGCAAAACTGGAAAATCGGCACAGCCTTTCCTGTGGCGCGCTTAACCGATGCTGATGGTTTCAGCGGCATCGACGGCGCATTCCGCTTTTTCACCAACGGTCAGTCTGAACGGATGCTGGAAGTGCTGGAGGTGCAGGCGGGCAAATATGCAACGCTGGATGCTGCCCCCAAAAGCTTCATCGTGAAATAGTGCCACCAGAGTAATGCCAATCGAGCATTCCCGGGCGTTGATGCAAGAAGCGTTGACGCTTGCCCGGGCCGCAGCAGAAACAGGTGAAGTTCCCGTCGGTGCGTTAGTGGTCAAAGACGGTCAGATCATCGGTCGCGGCGCCAACCGCCCCATTGGCACGCACGATCCAACCGCCCATGCCGAAATCATTGCGATGCGAGAGGCCGCGGCAGCACTCGGCACAGACCGACTGACCGGTTGCGATCTTTGGGTGACACTGGAACCCTGCGCCATGTGCGCCGGAGCCATCGCCCATGCCCGCATCGCGCGGCTATACTATGGCGCAAGCGACCCCAAAGGCGGCGCAGTCGAACACGGGCCAAAACTGTTCGCGCAACCCACAGTGCATCACCGGCCAGAGGTATATAGCGGGATTTGCGAGGATGAAGCTGCGGGTTTGTTGAAAGCGTTTTTTGAAGCGCGGCGTTAACGCAAATGCTTCCCAAAGAACGCCAGCGTCCGGTCCCATGATAACTCCGCCGCCGCTTTGTCATACCTTGGCGTAGTATCATTGTGAAAACCATGCTGCGTGCCGGGGTAGAAATGGGTCGCGTATTGCTTTTTGTGTTTAATCAGCGCCGCCTGATAATCGCGCCACACGCTGTTGATGCGATCATCATTTTCGGCATAGTGGATCAGCAGCGGCGCTTTAATGGATGGCACTTCGTCCGCCTTTGGCTGGCGGCCGTAATAGGGCACCGATGCCGACAATTCAGGGCAGGCCACCGCCAGCGCATTGCAGATGCCGCCACCATAACAAAACCCGACCGCGCCGACTTTGCCGGTGGACTGCTTATGCACGCGCAGGAAATCGAACGACGCAACCCAATCCTCAAACAGTTTCTTGGGGTCAAGCGCAGCTTGCAATTCGCGGCCCTTATCATCGCTGCCCGGATAACCGCCAACAGAGGTAAGGGCATCGGGTGCAAATGCCAGATAGCCCGCCTTGGCCAGCCGCCGCGCGACATCTTCAACATACGGATTAAGCCCGCGGTTTTCGTGGATCACCAGCACGGCCGGGATTTTGCCCTTTGCTTTGGCAGGCCGCGCCAGCAACCCCGCGATTGCACCATTGCCTTTTGGGCTAGGCACGCTGGGGCGCTCAGTCACAATCGCTGGATCGTCCGCTGCAACCTGTGCCGCCAGCGCGTAATCAGGCCGCAACTGGTCAAAGATCATCGCGCCGGTGATGCCTGCTGCTGCAAACTTGCCCGCCTGCGCAATAAACTCACGCTTGCTGACTTTGCCATGCACATAGCCGTCGAAAATTTCCAGGATCGCCGGATGGAAATCGGCGGCTGTTTTGCGGTTCAAATTAGGTGCCTTCATTAAAAATGCTCCAAAACAAAACCGTTAGTGCTGAGCCTGTCGAAGCACGTTTTACAGCATCGCGCTACAACGGTGAAGCGCCCTTCGACAGGCTCAGGGCTAACGGTTTCATTTACACTTCATCAATGCACAAACCGGGCGACAACGTCCCGATACGACCGGCTAACCTTTACCTGCGCGCCGGATTCCAGCACCAAAAAGCACTCGCCATTGGTATGCGGCTTTACTTGCCGCACCAGATCAAGGTTGACGATTTTTGACCGGTGCACGCGTTGGAATGTGCGCGGGTCAAGGCGTTTTTCCAGATCCTTCATCGTTTCACGCAGGATCAGCGAGGTTTCCGCTGTGATGATGCACATATAATCACCCGCTGCCTCAATCCGCTCAATGGTGTCGACATCAACGCGGAAAATCTGGCCGCGGTCTTTAACGTTGATCAGCTTTTCAAACCGGCTAGTTGCCATTTCTTCTTCTTGCGGCGGCATATTACCCGCAGCTTCGGGGGCTACTTCATTGATAACGGTGCGCAGCCGCTCTACCTCTTCGGCAGTCCGGCGGTCGGCAAGGCGTGATCGCACACGGTCCATCGTATCGGCCAGCCGGTCCTGTTCGACAGGCTTCATCAGGTAATCGACCGCCTGCGCCTCAAACGCTTTAATCGCATGTTCGCTATAGGCGGTGACGAAGACAAACAGCGGCGGATCGATATCCATCACCCCCTGCACAACCGAAAAGCCATCGAAGCCTGGCATCTGGATATCCAGAAACACCAGATCAGGTTTCAACGTCTTAATCTTGCGGATCGCCTCGCGGCCGTTCAGGCAGGTGGCAACGATTTCCACATCCTCAAACGGCGCAAGCCGCATTTCCAGACCTTGGGTGGCCAGTTTTTCGTCATCGACAAGAATGGTGCGGATACTCATGCGTTCACTACTCCTACTGGGCTGACTGCGCTCCGGTTATCCGGTGCACTGATCGCCTGCGTTTCGCCCCCGCTTCGTTTTGTTTGATAGGGAAATTCTATCACAACCTCAAATCCGCCGCCACTTCGGGCGTAATGATCGAACCGTTGATCCTCGCCATACGCCTGCAACAAGCGTTCGCGCGTGTTGGCCATACCAACCCCTGTAGACAATTTGGGGTCTGGCGTCGTTGCTTGCAACCCCGGGCCACTGTCCGACACAATAACGCGCAGCCTGTCTCCGGCGCGTTGGGCGATGATCGAGATGTCGGCACCATCCTCTTGCGGCGTCACTGCGTATTTAATCGCATTTTCAACCAAAGGCTGCAGCATCAACGACGGGACAAGCGCGTCGACGATATCGTCATCAATGCTGAATTCAACGCGCAGCCGCTCTTCAAAGCGCATTTTTTCAATGTCCATATACGCCTTTAGCGTATCAATTTCTTGCGCCAGAGTAACCTTGCCCTCTGCCTCGTTAATCAGGGTGAAGCGCAAAAACGACGACAATCGCGATAACATCGCATTCGCCTTATCCGTTTGTTTGAGCATCACCAGCGTCGAAATACTGTTCAGCGTGTTGAACAGGAAATGTGGGTTCAGCTGATAGCGCAGCATATTCAACTGTGCGCTGGTCGCTGCTGCCTCCAGCCGGATCAGCTGGTCGGCCTGTTCCTCGGCGCGGACGAAATAGTTGATCGCAAAATACAGCGCGCTCCATCCGCCGAGCAAAAGCCCGTCGCGGAACAGCGCCGTGACCATCAACTGCGCAAAGGCGGTTTCATTGGCGCCCTCGCGGATCGTTTGCAGCACCCAAGTGTCGATATAGGCATATAATAACGTCGCGCTGAACACGACGGCAACCGTCGTCACCCATGTGACCAAAGGCCGCTGGTTAATGACATACCGAAACACCACTGACATCAACAGCGAGATCGAAAAGCCCGTCAGCGTAGAAATCAACACCTCAAACAACAGGCTAAGTGGTTGATTATTTGCAATAACGGTGACGGAATACAGCGCAGTTACGCCCGCCCAACCCGCAGCTTGCAGGTTCCAGAACGCGCGGCTTTTATTCGCGAAAAAGGGCTGTTCGCCAAGATCAAGGACGGCCATAAATTTCGGTCTAGCGCTATTTGTGCCGCGCATGAAGCCCTTGTTTCATACGTTCGTGGCGGATAGCATGCGATTTATCGATAGGATGAGGAGTTTAAGCGATGAGCGACGCACATGACGAACGGGCAAGCTTCACCGACATGTCGCAAAGCACACAGGACGATTGGGCGATCATCATGGCCGAACAAGTGCCTTTCGCCAAAAGCGGCGGGGCGCGCGTGCTGGAACATCTGATGCTGCTAAAGGATGATTATGCAGGCTTTCCGGTCGACCGCCTGACACACTGCCTGCAAACCGCAACACGCGCGCACCGCGATGGCCGCACAGAGGATTATGTCGTCATGGCGCTGGTCCACGACATTGGCGATACGCTGGGCGCTTACAACCATCCCGATATTGCAGCAGCGATCCTGCAGCCCTTCGTCAGCGAAGAACTCCACTGGATCGTCAAACATCACGGCATTTTTCAGGGCGTGAATTTCTTTCACCATCTGGGCCTGGACCGCGACATGCGCGAACAATTCCGCGGCCACGAACATTTCGCCGCGACCGAGGAGTTCATCGACAAATATGACTGCCCAGCGTTCGACCCCGAATATGACAGCCTGCCGCTAGAGTTTTTTGAACCGATGGTGATGCGATTGTTCGAAAAGCCGCTGAACAGTATTTATAAGAAGGCGTTGGATAAGACCGCTTGAGCCTTAAAAGATAGACCCGTCAGATGAGCTTTGCCGAACCGGAACTTAACGAGGCCGAAGAGCTTGCCCAATACGACAAACGCTCGCTACTTGCTGGAGGCATTGCGCTTGCGGCACTCATACTCTTCCTGATCCTGTTACCCAGCACTTGGATTGCAACCGCGTTCCACGCCTTTCTGTTTGGCGCAGGGGCATGCATGCTATTGTGGACGGCTGCTTATTTCTTTGCTTTGCGCCATGGCAGCCAATGGATGTCGCTGATTGCTTTTGTCATGCTGTTGTTTGTCGGCCTTGCCGGCACATCGTTTAAACTGGCGCGCGAAACCATGGGCGCCAGCTATGATTCCAACCGCGCACGGCACCGGTTGATGGAAACACTCTATTCCAAACCCGGTTATTTCACCGTTGTTTCAGACGTAGGCGAGCCGACGATGGCTGTCACCGGGCGCTATTTGAACAAGATACTGGTGGACCGGAACGCCTATAGCAAAAAATGGGATGAAACCGGAATGGTGATCGCCATCGAAGCGGCGCCCTTTTCCCAATCCGCCGCTGAGCAGCAGAAATGCGACCGGTTTGGCACATTGGCGCAATTGGCAAAGGATACAGGCCCAAAAGCCGCGCAGCATGCAAAGGGCACACGTTCGGATATTGCCGCATCTGATCTGACCGCAACCTCGCGCAACGAGATGCTGGCGGAATTTAACGCGGTGCAAAAAATCTACTTGCCCATGCAAAACCGGCTATGGGCGCTACGTAGCGAGCTTGCCAAAACGATCCAGACGCGCTGCCAGATTTTGGCGCGCGGCCGCTGGGTTAATAAGGGCCAGCTGAGTTTCACAGACACCGGCGATTTCAAGGCCTTTAACGCAAATGCCAAGGCACTGAATGCGTTGTTAGACGAAGAGGTTGTCATCCAGAATAAAGCGCTGCGCCAGACGGTGGATGTGCTGAATACGATGTAGGCGGTTATAGTGACAGTTATAGTGACAGTTTACTTAACCCCCAATCCCAAATCCCTCAAACCGCCACCGCACCACCAGTCGTAGCCTTCGCCGCATCACGCAGAACATCCGCAGCCTAAGTGTTGAGACTTTGGCCTTTCAGCATGGCGGCAAGCGCTGCTTGGGCGTGGACTTCTGAATCGACGCGGAACTTCTGCTTGCCTGAATAGGGTTTTTCCGGCGCTTTACCGATTTTAGCGCAGGTTTCGATATAATCGTCCACTGGCTCTTGGGGATTCTAGGCACACAACACTCAATGCGTTAAAGACCAACAGGATAGGAACAAAGTATAAACATAATTTGACATAATGAACCAAATCGGTTATAAAATTGGAATGACACACACCCTCACTCCCGATGCCGCCCTTCCTGAAAACTCAAACGCGCCCGTCGCAGCCCCGCATGATCCGGACACCCCCGACGACTATAACCCCGATGATTACCGCTGGGTTCCAGTGCGTCGTCGCCCGCGTTATGATGGCTGGACCGATGAAAAGCAGCGGCGCTTTATTGAGGTGCTGGCCGATAGCGGCATTGTCTCGCTTGCTGCCAAATCGGTCGGGATGAGCCGTGAAAGCGCAAACCGCCTGCGCCGTTCACCGCATGGCGCCGCCTTTTCCCGCGCTTGGGATACTGCGCGGCATCATGCCGCGTCGGCGCTGGAGGATATTGCCTTTGAACGCGCGATTGAGGGCGTCGAGCACCATGTCTTTGACGAGAATGGCCACATCATCTGCACAAAGCGCGTTTATAACGACAGGCTGCTGACCTTTCTGCTCGGGGCATTGAAGCCCGAACGTTATGGCAGACAGGCACAACAACATTCTGCGTCCCAAGCACCTGTGACCCTTGATGCATCTTTGCGCGCGATGGAGCCGCAACTGCCCGCACCGGCCGAAGAGTTACTGGGCACCGAAACATTGGAAGACGAGTTGGAGATTGCCGAAATTGCCGATGGCACGCTACCCAGCTTTCTATCCGAACAACGTCCATTGAAATCGGCTGAGCGTCTTGAAGCAGAGGCGATCGCTGCACAACACGCCCGCGGGAAAGCCGCTAGCGAAAAGCAAAACAACGGCGACAGCCACCTTAGCGATCAGGAATTTGATGACATGTGCCTCTACCTTGATCCGACCCAGCGTAACGAACGCGGGAAAAAACGGTTTAGGTGAGACTTTAGTGTGACCTTTCAAATTTTGGCGCGATCCTGCGCAACTCTCAAAAGAAAAGGCCGCCCCCGAAAGAGCGGCCCAGTTAGGCATATAGCCTTTTAGGGAGGAAGTGTGTCCCAAATGAAAGACACGCACATTCTTTACCGGGGTAATGGTTAATTTATGGTTAAGCGATTTTTACCAAACGCTAAGGCGCAGTCAGCAACCGCCGGAACGCCGCGCTTCGACAGAGAACGAGAATGGCGAATTATTGCGGATGCCCTGCGATTTAATCAGCGCCAACCGGCCACTTTCCTTGCGGATTGTGGTCAGCCCTTGGCCCGCGCCTTTGCACACATAGCTGATCGTTACCGAATTGCCGGTCGATTCGACGATTTGGTGCGTGCAATTTGCAGTGCCATGCTGAATTTGCGCCAGCATGCGCGGATCGGCAACGCACAGCTCGCTTGCCGCAGCGGCCGAACCGCCACTGCCGACTGCGCGCAATTGCCACAGCCCGCGCTCCAGTGTTTGCAGCACGCTGCCGCCATCCTGCGCCGCCACGCTCTGCACGGCCGAGCCTGCGCCCAGCGACAGAAAACCAGCAACTACCAGCTTAATATTACGCGTCGTCATGATACAATTGTTCCGTCTTTCACCTGTTTCAACCGGTGCGACCCGAAATCTATTTATCTGCCTTATAGCAGCTATCATTATGGCATGCACGATAGAATGTGCTTCATGAACGATGAATGACCAAAGTGTAGTTAATCAGCGATTTATTGTGGCGAGAAACGGCGCGGATCAGTTGGCTAGACTCACCAAGCTGATCGGGAAAGTGCGCGAACAGAATTCGCAGTTGACCACGATATCGCCAGTTTCATCCGCCATTTCCGCGCGCTCTTCGGCTGGAAAGCGGGCGATCACTGACCGGATATGATGCGGATCACAGCGACAACCTTTAGTCATCATGCTGCTTATTTCGATGCGCACCTGATCTTCTTCGTGGAACAGCCGCCAGACGATGTCTTCCAAGGCGAGCGCGGGATCGGTCAGTTCGGCGGGTGACAGGGTTTCCGACAATATCCGCACATGCTCCCATTCGGGATGATCGTGCCGAACATGCAGCCGCTCCCGCCCTTGCTCGCCATCGGGCAGATGCTGGATAAGGACACCAGCGGCTAGGCAGCGACCTGCTATATGATCCACCGCCACGCGGATAAAGGTCGGGATCTGTTCGGATTGCGCAAAATAGCTTGTGGTCGCTTCACACAGGCTTTCGCCCTCAAGCGGGACGATGCCCTGATACCGCCCGCCGCCTTCGGATGCCGGTTTCTCGCGATCAAAAGTAATCGCCAGATAACCTTTACCGAACAAGCCAAAAAGCGTCGCATCGGATGGCAATTCCGCCAGCCGTAAAGGATCAAACTGCGCATAGCCCCGAAGTGCGCCATTTTTATAATCGCACACCAACATCGAAATCGCACCGTTTTCGGTCTGCGCCTGAAGCGTCAATTGCCCCTCGGCATTCTTCAACGTCGCGCCCAGCAAAGACGTCAGCACCAACGCCTCCGCCAAGGTTTTCTCCACCACAGGCGGATAGGCGTGCGCCGACAAGATGTCGTTCAACACCGCGTCCAGCCGAACCAAGCGCCCACGGGCATCCATATCGGGAATGGAAAAGCGCAGTGGCTGATCAGAAAAGGTAAGCGGCTGGCTGGCCATTACAGCAGCCCAAAGCACCACAGCAGGATGGATTTCTGCGCATGTAGCCGGTTCTCCGCCTCGTCCCAGATCACCGATTGCGGGCCATCAAGCACTGCATCAGTGGCCTCCTCGCCGCGATGTGCGGGCAGGCAATGAAGGAACGTGGCCGTCGGCTTAGCCAATGCCATCAACCGCTCATCCACCTGATAGGGCATCATCGCCGCAATTTTGTTATGCGCATGATCCTGCCCCATCGACACCCAGGTATCAGTGACAACGACGTCCGCACCAGCCGCAGCCTCTGCTGCATCACGCGTCACAGTGATGTTCGCGCCGTTGGCCCGAGCGACCTCAATAAAGCCAGCATCGCTGTCATAGCCCTGCGGCACGCCGATGCGAATGTTGAACTTCATCAGCCCCGCCGCCTCGACCAGCGAGTTGAGCACGTTATTGCCATCGCCCAGCCATGCGATCTCAAGTCCCGGAAGCGCATGGCCGTGTTCGATCAGCGTCAAAAGGTCAGCGACAATCTGGCACGGATGCGACAGGTCGGTCAGGCCGTTTATCACCGGCACGCTGGCATGTTTAGCTAGTTCTTCAATCTTGGCATGATCATCCGTGCGGATCATGATCGCATCGACATAGCGCGACAGGACACGGGCTGTGTCAGCTATACTCTCGCCGCGACCCAGCTGCATTTGGCCAGATGCCATGAACATGCTGTCACCGCCCAACTGCTTGATCGCCATTTCAAACGACGCGCGGGTGCGGGTCGAGTTCTTCTCAAAGATCATGCCGAGAGTATGGCCGGCAAGCGGCACGTCGTTATCGGCTCTGCCTTTTGGAAAACCTACGCGTGCTGCTTTGCGGTCAATCGCGTCGCCCAACATTGCGGCCATTGCATCGCCGCCGGCATCGGCAAGATTCAAGAAATGCCGCGTCACGCCTCTGGCTTCACATAGTCAGCAGCACCCGCCGACAGCTTTTCCATAAAGGTCGCGATGTGGCTATCGTCGATATTGAGCGGCGGCAAGACGCGGAATG
>JAAFIB010000071.1 GCA_013297725.1 Sphingomonadales bacterium | reverse complement strand
CCCATGATTTTGACACGGTCGCGCAGGCCGTCTGCTAATGCGGCCTCTGGCCCCAATTCGGTGCGCATCCACTCTTTGACAAACGGGCCTGATGTTTCCCACATGTTGATGCTGGGGTCGAGCTGGGTCGCGACGCCTTCAACCATCACCATAGTTTTTTGCAGCAGCAGCAAATGCGGCTGCGTCTGCATGTCGAAATCGCGGGTGATCGCGAACAGGCCGTCGAGCATTTGGCCGACCGATAACTCGCTGACGGGTTTGCCGCGCATCGGTTCGCCCACAGCACGCAGCGCGGTCGCGAATTCATCGACATTGTGATAGTCGGGCACATATTGCGCTTCGAAGTGGATTTCGGCGACGCGCTGATAATTCCCGGTGATCAGGCCATACAGGATTTCCGCGAGCCAAAACCGCGCCTGCCGGTTGATACGCCCCATGATGCCAAAATCAATGGCGGCAATCGTGCCGTCGGCTTTCACAAACAAATTGCCCTGATGCATGTCAGCGTGAAAGAAGCCTTCGGAAATTGCTTGGCGCAGGAAAGCGTTGACCAGATGTCCTGCGACTTTGCTCAGGTCGTGACCTGCCGCTTTCAATTCGTCGACCTTGGATATCTTGATGCCGTCGATCCAGTCCAGCGTCATGACTTTACCCGACGTGCGATCCCAATCGATGGCGGGGACTTCGTAATGCGGCACGCCGGTCATGGCCTCTGCCAGTTCGGATGCAGATGCGGCTTCGCGGCGCAGATCGAGCTCGCGCAGAGTCCAGCGTTTGAAGTTCGCGATGGTCAGGCGCGGGCGCAACCGGGCGATTTCTCCGCCCAATGCCTCCAAATGCGCAGCGGCCCATTCATAGGTTTCGATATCGCGCATAAAGCTTTTATCGATGCCGGGACGTTGCACTTTGATCGCGACGTATCGGCCTTCGCTGGTTACAGCGCGATGGACCTGAGCGATAGAGGCTGAGCCGATGGCGACCGGATCAATCTCGCTAAAGAATTTTTCAACCGGCCCGCCAAGGCCAGTTTCGATCTGTTGCTTTATGGTATCAAAGGGCTCGGGAGGCAGAGCGTCTTGCAAGAACAAAAGGTTTTGTGCGGCCTCTTCGCCGATCAAATCGGGGCGTGTCGCAAGCGTTTGGCCCAGCTTGATCGCGGCGGGACCAATGGCGGTAAAGGCGGCGGCGTAATCCGGAACTTTTGGCTGCATGGTGCCAAATCGGGCAACGCGGCACAGGCGCTTCACCTGTGGCGGCGTATTGGGATCACTCTCAATCCCGCGCAGCGCGCCGTGCTTGGCAAGGATGCGGCCCCATTTTAACAGGCGATAGATGTGCGTTGCAGGGCGGGTCATACAGAAGCGCTTATGCTTTCCAACCGCTGTGGATCGCGACCAGCCCGCCCAGTATGGGCTCGACTTTGGTCTGGCTGAACCCTGCATCAGCGATCATTGTTTCGAACATCGGCATCGGCGGGAATTTGCGGATTGATTCCGCAAGGTAGCGATAGCTGTCTTCATCGCCCGCAATCATTTTGCCAAGTTTTGGCAACAGCTTGTGCGAATAAACGTCATAGACCTCGGAAAGCCCGGGCCATTCGACAGTTGAAAACTCCAGACAGAAAAATCGCCCGCCGTAACGCAGCACGCGGTGCGCCTCGCGCAGCGCCTTTGGAATGTCGGTCACATTCCTGATCCCAAAGGCAATCGTGTAGGCGTCGAAATGGCTGTCCGGAAAGCTAAGCATTTCAGCGTTCTGTTCGCTCCACACCATCGAATCGACGCCGCGATCAACGGCGCGCTCCATACCGACAGCGAGCATATCTGCGTTGATATCGGCAACGGTAATGTTCGCGCCTGATTTCTCCATACGAAAGGCAATGTCGCCAGTGCCGCCAGCCATATCGAGGATATCTTCGCCTTCGCGTGGCTTCACCCGGCGGACAAATTGATCCTTCCACAAACGGTGCATCCCGCCCGACATGGCGTCGTTCATAATGTCGTATTTGCGGGCAACGCTTGAGAACACGCCGCCGACGCGCCGGGTTTTCTCATCGGGGCTAACCTGTTCGTAGCCAAAGGATACAGTTTCAGTCATAGATGAGCGCCCTAGCCGATAGTTAGCGACGGAGCAAAGGGTGATCGGTGCAAAATGCGTCGCACGTATTGCGTGAAATCGTCCGCATATAGTCATGGATATCCACTTGTCTTTGCATCCAAAATAACGGACACCTTTTGCAGGGAGGGACGCTCATGAAACATTCCTATTTTCTGATGGCCGCAACACTTGCCGTCATCTCTATTCCGACATCTGCACAAACGTCAAAAGGCCCGGCACTGGGTGAAGTCATTGTCACTGGCAATCGCATTAACGCGGGGTATGCGCAGGAAAACCGGCCTGTTATCGGCCTTCGTCGGCAAGCCGATTCTGCGGTACGCACGATTTCGTTTTCTTCAGATTCGCGTGATGAGGCGACACGGAAATCCGAAATCCACAGTATGCTGGCAGCAGCAATGGATAAAGCGGCGGCAGCGGGCGTTGAACTGGTGATCGGCAATTTTGAACTGACGCCGGTGACAAAGGCAAATTATAAAGAACTGCCGCTCGTTTGGGCTGGACGCGTCGACACCAGTAAAGCTGATGTGATGGTGAAGGTTAAACTCGCCGGATCAACGGTATCTGCGGAACAGCGCATTGATACCTATGTCAAAAGCCTGTCGCGCAATGGCCGCGGCGCTATCGACAAAACAGGCGGGCTGACGCTGACGATCATCAACCCCGACCAATATCGTGATGATATTGTGAAGCTGGTCGCCGAAGATGCGCGGTCGCGCGCCGCGATATTCGGCGGCGATTACGCTGTGCAAGTCAGCGGCATCGACGGCCAGGTATTCTGGTCACAGGTCAGCGGAACCGAAGTGTTCCTTTATATCCCCTATCGTTACAGCGTTGTTCCAAAGTGAACATGGCCGGAGAGACATTATGAAACTCACCTTAAAAACAGCACTGAACTCTGCATTGTGCAGCGCCGCCCTTTTTAATTGTCCTGTAATCGCACAGGATGACGATGGCGGTATGAACGAAGTGGTCGTCACCGGATCGCGGATTAACCGGAACAGCCTGTCGTCTGTGGACCTTTCAACATATGTGCCGCCGTCACCTCCTGTCATCGGCTTTAAACGACAGGCTGACTCGGCAGTGCGGAATATCGACATCGTATCGGATTCGCGCGAGGAAGATATGCGCCGCCGCGAAGTGCAGGCGATGTTGCTCGACGCCATCGACCGTGCAAAGACAGCCGGGTTTAGCCTTGTCACCGGACAATCGGAACTGGTCGAGGTAACGCGCGCGAATTGGCAAGACCAGTTCCCCGAACTTGCGGGCAAAGCCAAAGAGGAAGATGACGAAGACGACGATTATGACGATGATGAAGATGAAGACCAGTCGGCCTATGAGAACAACAGCAGTTCAACAACGATCCGGTTAAAGGTCAAAACCAAACTTGATGGTTCGATCAATAACGCCCAGCAAAAGATTGCAGGCTTTATTAAAAGCGTGCCTGCAACGGGTCGCTCGTTGATCGTGCCGCAAGGCGGGCTGGCGCTGACAATCATCAACCCCGATCAATATCGCGATGAAATCTACAAACGCATATCAACAGGCGCCAAGCATGCAGTCAGCTTTTACGGGCCGGAATATGGCGTTGAAGTTGTCGGGCTGGATCGCAGTGTTGACTGGCAACAGGTCAGCAACACCGAGGTATTTTTGTATATCCCGTACACTTTCAAAATCGAGAAATGATTGTGGTTGGCCGAGTTTCGTTACGGATACTCGCGATCTTTATTTTGCCTGCGCTAGTGGCGGGCTGTGCCAGTGCGGATCCGTGGCGCGACAATAGTAAGGCCGAAACGCAGGGCGAGGGACGGCAAATATATTCGCCCAATATACGAAGTGACCCTTATCTTCAGGCAGAATGGGATACTTCGGTTCGGAAGCTAGAGGCAGAATGCACGCGATCCGGGCGTTATTGTACCGAAGCAAAGAATGCACGTTCGGCAATACAAAGGTTGCCGCGCGCAGGGCCGTCTCGATAGCACTCTTACTTGGCCACTAGCCAAGCCGAGCTATCGTCTCTAGCACCGGGCTATGCCTGAGCTACCTGAAGTTGAAACAACCGTTGCTGGCCTGCGCGCTGTTCTTGATGGCGAGACGATTGCCCGCGCTGAACCGCGCCGTGCCGATTTGCGTTGGCCGATGCCTGTGGACTTGCGGCAGCGGCTGACTGGGGCGCGAGTAACGGGCTTGGGACGCCGTGCCAAATATGGACTGATCTATACAGACCGCGACGATGTGCTGATTTTCCATCTGGGTATGTCAGGCCGCTGGCGCGTTGACCCGTCTGAGATTGAAAAGCATGACCATTTCATTTTGGAAACTGCGGCGGGCCGCGTTGTTGCACTGAATGATCACCGCCGCTTTGGTTCGCTCGATATCGTCGATACAAATGCGCTGGCAAGTTTCCGTCACTTTGTAACGATGGGGCCAGAGCCTTTGTCGGATGATTTTGACGCTGTAGTTCTGCAGGCAAAACTTAAAGGTCGCGCTGCACTGATCAAGGCCATGTTGCTGAACCAGTCCATCGTCGCCGGGCTTGGTAATATCTATGTGTGTGAAGCGCTGCACATGGCGGGCATATCGCCGGTGCTTGCGGCTGGTAAAGTCACTCGGCCTCGGCTCGAAAAGCTGGTCGTTGCGATCAAAGATGTTTTGGCCGCAGCAATCATTGCGGGTGGTTCTACCTTGCGTGACTTTGCAGCGCCCGACGGCGAGCTTGGTTATTTTGCAAAGGACTGGCGCGTCTATGGGCGAGAAGGAGAAGCATGTGTATGCGGTGCGCCGGTGCTGCGCCGTGTCGATTCGGGGCGATCGACGTTCTATTGCGCAAAGTGTCAGCGTTAAGCTTTCATGCCAAACCACGGATTTTCGCGGTTGACGAATCTGTAGGGGCTAGGTAAGGGCGGCGCTTCAACGGGAAAGCGTGCACCTTGCGCCCCTGTAACTATCTGATTTTATTGAGGACACACATGGCCAATACGCCGCAAGCCCGCAAGCGCATCCGTCGCAATGATCGCCGCGCCGAAATTAATGGCGCACGCGTCAGCCGCATTCGTACCTTTGTTAAAAAGGTTGAGGCAGCTTTGGACGCTGGCGACAAGAATGCTGCAACAGTAGCCCTTGCAGCAGCGCAGCCTGAATTGGCGCGCGGCGTTTCCAAAGGCGTGCTTCACAAGAACATGGCTTCGCGCAAATTCAGCCGTCTGACAAAGCGAGTCGCCGCACTGGCGTGATTCGCGATCGGGCGTGCAATTATGCGCTTCCAAATGACGACATAATGACAATCGGGGCTCGCTGATGTTCAGCGGGCCTTTTTGTTGGCCAGTTGTGCGAAATGCAACTGCCGGATTCCCTACGATTCGGAAAGTTTGCACACAGGCTTTCCACAGGAAAATTCAGCAAATCAGACATTTATAATTTATTTTACGGATTTTCGCGGGCGGCGACGAGTCAAGCCGGTTTATTTCAGTTTTTTGACGGTCGCACCCCTTGCCCGACTCATTTTTTCACGTCTAGAACGATTATTCCAGTGGCGTGTGACCTTCGTCTCCGCCGCCTTACAAGACTTTAGAAACAAGCGGGCCGTCGGCACCAGTTGCCGTGCGTCGTCGATAATTTGTGTCTTGTTGGCGGTTTCGTAGAGACAGGAAAAATAGGCCGCGTTTTGCTGGTGGGGTGAAAGGGTGAAGACGTGACTGTAAAGGAAATAGCATCGGACGAAACCGGTGCAGAAATGCCAGTGCTTGAAATGCCAGTGCTTGAAATGTCAGTGCTTGAAACTGCAGGTTTTGATTCGGATTGGCAAAATGTAACGTCGCGTTTGCGCCGTGACTTAGGCGCACAGATTTATGGCCAGTGGATCCGGTCGATCTTACTCGGCGATTTTTGTAAGCTAACCGGCACGCTTGAACTGCTTACATCGTCCGATTTTTCCGCAAGCTGGGTATCGGATCATTACGCAGATCGCATCCGCCTTGCCTGGACTGCTGTAAACCCTGCGGTTCGCCAGCTGAAAATTCGTTCTAAACCGGGCGCTGCTCGCGTTGAAATGCTACAGGGCAATGGTGTTGCCGAACGCGCCGCCGCTACGCACATTGTTGAGGCGCTGCCTGTGCGCCCCGCACTTGATCCCCGGCTGACTTTTGCAAACTTTGTTCGCGGCCAAACCAATGTACTGGCTGTGACAGCGGCTGAACGTGTTGCGGCTGCTGAACGCCCGTTGTTCAATCCGCTCTATTTGCAAGCGGCCACGGGGCAAGGCAAAACCCATTTGATGCACGCCATTGGTCATGCCTATGCGCAGATTAATCCTGACGCGCAGATCCTTTATATGTCGGCGGAAAAATTCATGATGGAGTTCGTCTCTGCCATGCGCCGCAAGGAAGTGATGGAATTCAAGGCGCGTTTGCGCGCGGTCGATATCCTGATGATCGACGACATCCAGTTCATCATTGGCAAAGTTTCGACGCAAGAGGAATTCCTGCACACCATCGATGCTATTCTTGGAGCAAGCAAGCGCTTGGTCGTAGCCGCTGATCGTGCGCCGCAAGCTTTGGACGGTGTAGATCAGCGTATTCTTTCGCGCTTGTCGATGGGCTTGGTTGCAGACATCCAGCCAGCCGATCTGGAACTGCGCCGTGCGATCCTGAACCAGCGTTTGGCCAATATGCCCGACACGCAGGTCGGTGAGGACGTCATCGAATTTTTGGCTCGCACGATCAGCCGCAATGTCCGCGAACTCGAAGGCGGGTTGAACAAGCTGATTGCCTATGCGCAGCTAACCGGAAAGCCGATTACGCGGACCTTGGCCGAAGAACAGCTAAAGGATATCCTCAGCGCCTGTCGCCGCCGCATTACCATCGATGAAATCCAGCGTGCCGTATGCGAATATTACCGTATCGACCGTAGCGAGATGTCGTCAAAACGCCGTGCGCGCGCTGTTGTGCGTCCGCGTCAGGTGGCAATGTATCTGGCCAAGGTGATGACCCCGCGCAGCTATCCAGAGATTGGCCGCAAATTCGGTGGTCGTGACCATTCGACGGTCATCCATGCTGTGCGCTTGGTCGAAGATCTTCGCCGCATGGATAACGACATGGACAATGATGTCCGTGCGTTGCTTCGTCAGTTAGAAGCGTAAGCAGCTCTATCATTACGCGTAATCACGCTCTATCCCGTGTCCAATAAGGATTCGGGAGAGACGTGGTGACGAAATTTTGCATCAGTTGCGGTGCGGCGCTGAATGAGGGCGCTCGTTTTTGCGGCAGCTGCGGCGCGCCTGTGCCGGATAGCGCTCCGGTTGCTGAAGTGGCAGAGGTGGTTGATACGGCACCGCTTCCTGCATCCGCATTACCGTCCATCACAGAACCAGAACCGGTCGCTGCTGCGCCGGAACCTGAATATTTTGAACCGGCGGTGGAAGCGCCTGAAGCCAAAGGTCCAAACTGGATGCTGATCGGCGGTGGCGGGGCGATACTGCTTTTGCTGCTGCTTTATTACGTGATCTTTCTCCGCGACGACATGGGCCGCATCGAACCGCCGGTAACAACCGAAAAAGTTGCTCCCAAAGAAGTTGTCGAGACAGCCTATTTCGCCGTTGCTGATGCCAATATTCGCGACAAAGCAACCACTGTTGGCACGACGATAACAGGCAAGCTGTTACGCGGGGCCAGTGCAACAGGTTCGATCATCACCGGTGAAGACGGCACAACGCCGTGGTTGGAGCTATCCGATGGCAAAGGCTTTATCGCTATGTCGAACCTGTCGGAAACCGAACCGCCAAAGATTACAAAACCGCTTGGTGATAAAATCTGGGTCGCCGACAAAGCCATGAGTATTTTGGCACAGCCGGATGCAAACGCGCCAGTGCTGGATAGCGTTGCTGTTGGAGCGCAACTGACCCTATTCGGCCTGACCGCGAATGACTATATCGAGATAAAGCTGAAAAAAGGCGGGGTTGGCTATATTGCCGACGGTGCGCGGATCGCTGAGCTGGCCGCCGCCAAGGGCAAGCCTATTGCGATGACGTTTAATCCGGCTAGCTGCAGTTTCGGCGGTGAGTTGGAGGCCGAGTTTGGCAAGCTCGCGGCAAAATCAAGAGCGGCGTATAAAGCTATCGATCAGGCAGACTTTGTCTCGGATGAAGCGCGCGACAAGGCGCTGATCGGATTTGAGGGCAAATCCTATTTTCAAAAGCTAGAACGATCGTTCAATGGCCTATCAATCACCGGCGTTGCGCAGCACTATGAATCGCAATCGATCTATTTTGCCGATGCTCCCGATAAAGTTTTGGCGGCCTTTCGCGCGAAAGGGTACAAAATTGGCCGCGACGGGCAATTCGCCGATACAGAGACTTATGCCGGCATAGTTGCAACCGCGTCTGATGGCCGCGCTTATGGCAAGACTGAACTGAACTGCGGAGTTTGAGCCCTACATATAAGTATCGTCTTCCTGAACTCGTTTCAGGATAACAAGCGACGATATTTCGTTATCCTGAAACAAGTTCAGGATGACGACTTTTGTGGATGAGGCTCGGAACCGGCCTATTTCTTCTCAGGCGCCACAGAAATCCGCACCGTCTCTCCGCTGTTGCCGGGGAAGCCGGTGAACATCGCCTCGACCAGATTGGGAACAAGATACGGCAGTTTGTTAGTGCGTGATTTCGCCTCGGCTTTGCCTTCAAACAAACGCTCGCCTGTTGCATTGCGTTCAATTTTCATGTCGATGCCGCTGGTGAACACAGTGAAGGTGCGCACATCATAGCCACCGCCAAAGCCGCCGCCGAACAGGAACGGATCGCTCCATCCTTGGATATAGCGATAGCCATGCCGGGTGCGCACAACATAGGGACGCGAATAGAAACCGCCAAACCGGCCATGACCCCAATAGGGATCATAGAACGGATCGCGTTCCGCAATGGTGCGTTCTTTGCCTTCGTCAACGGCATAATCAAGCATGACAGTCAGATCGGCGGCAGCACCGTCAGCGGCTGGAACATAGCCAACGCGCTGCATCTCTGCGCCCACCAGCCCTGCATATTGCGCAAATTCCAGACCACCTTGTTTCGCTGGATCGGCCGCTTTGACAGCGAATGTTTGACCGGCAGGCGCAGGAAGTGCCTGAAAACGCGACACATCGGCGCGGAACGGTGTGGCACAAGCGCCGAGCGACAAAAGCGCAATCGGGGCTAGCCATTTGGCTGCGGTGCGTATGCTGGTCATATCAAATCCTCCGTTCCGATTGGTTATAATCGAATCTGTCTCTTAGGATATGAAAAAGAGAATGAACCAGATTTGAATAATCTCTGCCAAATGGCGGGTATTCGTAAATTCTTGTTACCGCAACAAACCCAAAGCCGCATAGGCGCGATCTAGCGTAGGCTGCGCCAGCGCGCTTGCCTTTTCAGCACCCGCACGCAGAGATGCATCAATTGCGGCGGTATCGCTCCGCAGTGCGTTAAACCGGTCCGCAATCGGCGCGAGTTTTGCGACCAGCAAATCACCCAGTACAGGCTTAAACGCGCCAAAGCCCTGTCCGCCAAATTGGGAAAGCACTTTATCGACGCTGCTGCCCTCCATCGCTGCATAGATGCTGACCAGATTTTCCGCCTCGGGCCGCCCGGCTAATCCAGCCTTTTCGCTTGGCAGTGGTTCAGCATCTGATTTGGCCTTACGCACCTTTTGCATGATCGTATCGGCATCGTCAGTCAGGTTGATCCGGCTCATATCCGATGGATCGGACTTACTCATTTTTGCAGCACCATCGCGCAGGCTCATGATCCGCGCCGCCTCAGGCGGGATGATAGGTTCGGGCAGTGTGAAGATATCTTCACCAGCCCCGAAATCATTGTTGAATTTTTGCGCGATGTCGCGGGCGAGTTCCAGATGCTGTTTCTGGTCATCACCCACGGGAACATGCGTTGCCTGATACAGCAAAACGTCCGCTGCTTGCAGCACAGGATAAGTGAAAAGCGCGATAGAGGCGCCTTCGCGGTTCTTGCCCGCTTTGTCTTTCCACTGCGTCATCCGGTTGAGCCAGCCCATGCGGGCAGTGCCGGTCAGCAGCCATTGCAGCTGGCTGTGTGCAGGAACTTGCGTCTGGTTAAACAGGATCGATTTGTCGGTGTCGATGCCGCAGGCGATCAGTGCCGCTGCCATCTCGCGCGTGTTTGCTGTCAGCTCTGCAGGATTATGCGGCAAAGAAATGGCGTGCAAATCAGCAAGGAAGAACAGGCATTCGCCGCCCTTGGTCGCCATATCATCTTGCATCTTTACCCAATTGCGGATCGCCCCCAGATAGTTGCCTAGATGAAGGTTGCCGGTGGGCTGGATGCCAGAGACGACGCGCATTACAGCTGGTTCCTATGAATTAGTTTCAACCGAAACCACAGTTTCGGGCGTTGCTTTTCGGCGACGCAACAGTGTCTCAATCTCTTTTTTATCAACCGCACCGACCAGCCAGCCGACCCCGCCATAAACTGCCATGCCGCCAAGGACCAGCACAAGCAGCGACCATATGCGTTCGATCACGCTGCCGGAAAAATGGTTGAACAGAACATCCATCAACCACCACAGAACGGCAGACATAGCCGCGGTTGCAATCAGCTGCCGGAAAATGCGTGACCCCAGCTGGCCGGTAAAATGAAACCAGTCCCGTCTGTGCAAGGCGATGTAGAGCAACAGGCAATTGAGCGTCGCCGATATCGCCGTCGCCGCGGCAAGCCCGACGATGCCGAAACCCAGACCCCAAATGAACCAGATGTTGAGCCCCACATTGACGATGAGGGAGGCCAAAGCTGTATACACAGGCGTCTTTGTGTCTGATCGTGCGAAAAAGCCGGGATTCAGGATTTTGACAATCACATAAGCAGGCAAACCCGCGACCAAAGCCACGGTAATCTGCGCCATAATAACGCCGTCCTCTGGCTTAAACTTGCCGCCGACAAAGAACGCTGTGACAAAAGCAGGTGCGCAGATGGCAAGCGCCGCTGCCGCAGGAAGCGTCAGAAGCGTCGCCATTTCAAATGCATTGCTTTGCAGGCGCTGTGCCTCGGCTTTGTTATCCGACTGGATATGCCGCGATAGCATCGGCAGGATCGCTGTGCCTAGGGCAATACCGACAATGCCAAGCGGCATTTGGTTCAGCCGGTCCGCCATTTTCAACAGCGTCAGCGACCCTTGCGGCAAAGACGTCGCAAAGAATGTGTCAACGAACTGGCTGATCTGGTAAATTCCTGCACCAAAGGTTGCAGGCAAAATCACCCAGCCAAGGCGTTTCACATCCGGGGTTAGCTTTGGCACGCGCAGATGCAGTTTTAGCCCTGCACGCCGAACAGCCCACCATAAATAAAGGAACTGCACAAAGCCCGATAACGATACCGCGCCGGCGAGTGCATAAACAACTTTGGTATCATCCAAGCTGGCTCCGCGCCAATAATAGCCGCCAATAATGCCGCCAATTAGCGTCAGGTTAAACAGGATCGGTGCGATCGCGCCGGGTGCAAAGCGGGATCGCGCATTCAGCAGCCCGGTCAACATCGCCACCAGGCTGATGAAAAACAGATACGGAAATGTCATCCGACTTAGAAATACTGATAATTCGAACTTGCCGGGCACAGACTGATATTCCGATGCAAGACCGTACACGATAATCGGCATCGCGATCATGGCGAGTGCGGAAAACGCCAGCAATACCCAGATGAACACCGACAGCACATCATCTGCAAACTTTGCCGCCGCCGCCTCGCCGTCTTCGCCTGATAATGTGCGCGAATACATCGGCACAAAGGCGACAGAAAATGCGCCCTCGGCAAACAAGCGCCGAAAGGTATTGGGTAGCGTGAAGGCCAGCTGGTAAGCATCCGCAGCCAGTCCTGCGCCCAACACCCGCGCCAAAAGCATATCACGGACAAAGCCGAAAATCCGGCTGATGACCGTAAAACCAGCGATGGTTGATGTGTGTTTAAGCAGGCTCATTGCCGTTGCCCGCTATCGCTTGCTCACACTGTTCCGGCCGGTTCGGCCTCTGCGGTTGCCTGCGCTTGTGCAAGCTGTTGCAGATACAGCGAATTAAAATCGATCGGTTCCAACACCAGTGGCGGATAGCCTGCATCGCGTGTCGCATCAGCAATAATCCGGCGCGCAAATGGGAACATCAGGCGCGGCGCTTCGCCGTAAAGGAACTGATGTGCTTGTTCTGCAGCGACATTACGCACACCAAACAGCGTTGCGTATTCCAGCTCGACGTTGAACCGCACGCCCTCGTCGCTGCTTGCTTTGCTGCCAAGCGAAAGCGTTACTTCATGCACATCGTCACTGACCGGGTTCACCTGAATGTTTACCTGAACGTCGATTTGTGGCTGGCTGTCCCATGTGTAGCTTTGCGGCGCATTGGGATTTTCAACGGACAAGTCTTTGATATACTGACTTAACATTCCTACTGCTGGTGCAGTGTCTTCGCCATTGGCTTTCAGTGTTTCTGAAACGATGTTGCCTTCTTCGTCGGCCATGATTGTGTGCTTTCCTGTTGCGTGATCGGGCAAGCCAGCCGCCGCCCTTAAAGTTGGCGTCGCGCCTAGCAGCGAGGCG
>JAAFIB010000070.1 GCA_013297725.1 Sphingomonadales bacterium | reverse complement strand
GCCATCGCGAAGGAAGATGCTTTCGGTCACTTCAAGTTCAAGCCGCCATGCAGGCAGGCCGCTGTCATGCAGTGCCGAAACAACCATATCCATGAAATTCGGGCTGGTCAGCTGATCAACCGAAATGTTGACCGCAACCTTTGTGGACTCTGGCCAGCTCATCGCATCTTTACACGCCTGCCTAAGCACCCAGGTGCCGATGGGGACAATCAGACGCGCATCCTCGGCAACCGGAATGAATTTTGCTGGCGAAACATTGCCAAATTTAGGGTTTTTCCAACGCAGCAAAGCTTCAAAGCCTGTGACTTCATGCCCATCGCGCGCCTCAACGACTGGCTGATATTCAATGTGTAGCTGATTGCGTTCAAGTGCGTGGCGCAATTCAAATTCCAGCACGCGTTTTTCTTCGGCATTGGCATGCAATTTATGCTGATAGCTGTGATGCGTATTGCCGCCCTCTTCTTTGGAACGGTACAGTGCAAGATCGGCACTGCGCATCAACAACTCAACTGTGCGGCCATCCATGGGGCCAACAGCACTGCCGATAGATGCGCCGATGAATAGCGTGTTCTGATCCACCTCATATGGCTTTGAAAGGGTATCAATGATCGTTTTCGCCAATTTATCAACATAGGATGAATCATTGGCGTCCATCAAAACGACGGCAAATTCATCTCCGCCCAAACGACCGCAAAGCTCGTTTTCCGACATGATCATCTTTAGCCGCTTTGCGACCTGTGCCAGCAACCGATCGCCAACGGGGTGCCCCAAAGTATCATTTACAGCTTTAAAGCGATCAAGATCGATCATGAAAAAGCCGCAACGGCGACGCCATTTTTCCGCCTCGGTCAATGCACGACCCAGCGTTTCGGTCAGCTGCAGCCGGTTGGGCAATCCGGTCAAGGTATCAAAACGGGCAAGATGGGATATCTTGTCTGCAGATTCGCGTTGCTCGGTAACGTCAGAACCAACGCCCCGGAAACCCAGAAACGCACCGTCTTCAGACAGGCGGGGTGATGCGGAAAGTTCCCACCACCGGGTCTTGCCCTTAAATGTTACCGGCACGATCAGGTTACTAAACGCTTCGCGCCGCTTCAACCGTTCAGCAAGATCATGCAAAGCATCCGGGTAAATGCCGGTTTCCCATGCGTCGCCGGCAATCAGTTTCAGCAATGGCTGACCCTCAATCGTCTTGGCGTCTTCTTCCAATGCATAGGCAAAGCGCGGGCTGGTGTGCGTTACAGCACGGGCGGTATCTGTCTGCCACAACCAATCGGCGCCGCTGTCTTCAAATTCGCGCAGCAACAGGCTGACCGTTTCGGTTTTTTCCTGCAGCACGTTGCTAGCCAGTTGATAAAGAACCTGCGACTGCGCCGATCGCATAACACCCGTGATCAGCAAAAGCCCCAATGCAGCCGCAGCAATGGCAAGATAATACTGCCCGCCTAAAAACCAGCCACTAACGCCGCCAACTGTCACTGCACCGATAAACATCGTTGCAGCAACCGGCACGCTTGGCATTACCATTGATGCATAAACCATCATCGCAACGCAGACGGACCAGATTCCCAATATCTCTGTCAGGCCGCCAAACCAGCCAAACAATGGCATACTCGCGCCCCACAACGCGCCATTCACGGTCCAATGATTTGCGATCCGGCGGAAAAATGCTGCATCGGCGGTAGCAGGAGCTGACCCCAATCGCGCCTTAGGTTGAAAGAGCACAGCACTATTCAGACCCACCAAGGGCAGCAGCCAAGCGGCAAGCACCCAGTAAGGAACAACCTTAAAGGTCATTGCAGCGACCAGTGCGGCGCAGATTAAATTTGCTGTCAAATGAATGACGGGGCGGCTTCGGATCGAGCGCGCCTGAATTTCACGCAGCTGTGCGCTGCTAAACCCTATTGGCTCTTGCAAGCCCAATAGCGCCTTGGCCGAGATATCGGTCGGCAGGTCAGTGATTGTCTGTTCGGTATTCACATTGCCGCTTTAGGCAACGAAACTTACTTAATCGTAAGCAGACAGGCAGAAACCAAAATAATTTAACATTTTACACAACCATACAATCTCGTCACCTAGGCAGCGATGGCATAGGGCTGAATTTCGCCGGAAAGGTAGAGGTTTCGGGCCTTTGCCCGGCTCATTTTGCCAGAGCTGGTGCGCGGCAATGTGCGCGGTGGCACCAATTCGACCACGCAGTTCATGCCGGTGACAGAACGGACTTTATCCTTAATTTGTTCGCGCAACTTGGCGCGCTCTGCTTCGTCAGACGTGCGGCATTGCACAAGAACAGCTGGTGCTTCCTCGCCTCCGACAGTCGTAATCGAAAATGCAGCGATATCGCCGGCCTTAAATCCGGGCAATTGCTCCACCGCCCATTCGATATCCTGCGGCCAATGGTTTTTGCCATTGATGATGATCATATCCTTGGCACGACCGACGACGAAGATATAACCATCTGAAAGATAACCCATATCTCCCGTATCCAACCAGCCATTCTGCATACAGGCGGCGGTCGATTCCTCGTCGCGGAAATATCCGTTCATGATCGACGGACCGGTGCACCAGATTTTACCAATAACGCGGTCAGGCAGAATGCTACCATCCTCTTCGCGGACTTCGATGGTCATGTCTTTGACCGCTTTGCCGCAGTTTACGATCGCGCGGAAACGTGTGGGGCGGTCTGCGCTTCCCGACATTCCGGTCAATTCGCTTTCCTCGACAAGTTCCACGTTGATGCCTTCACCCGGCGGCATAATTGACACAGCAAGTGTAGCCTCAGCCAAACCATAGCTTGGCAAAAACGCGGTCGCCTTAAACCCGGCATCGCCAAAGGCATCGACGAAGGACTGCATGACGTCAGGCCGGATCATATCCGCGCCATTGCCCGCCAGCCGCCAATGATCGAGTTTGAACCGTTCCGAGACATGGGTTTGGCTGGAAATACGGCGCGCGCAAATGTCATAGCCGAATGTGGGGGAATAGCTGATCACTGTACCGTCGGAACGGCTGATGATGTCCAGCCACGCTAGCGGACGGCGGGCAAAATCCTCTGTCTTCATGTAATCAGTCGAAACCTGGTTAGCGACCACCGACAGGAAACAGCCGACCAAGCCCATATCATGATACCATGGCAGCCATGATACGCAGCGATCGGATGCTTGCACCTCCATCCCGTGCGAATGGGCGGACAGGTTGTTCAGCAACGCTTTGTGTGACACCGCAACGCCATGCGGAAAGCGGGTCGAGCCGCTGCTATATTGCAGATAGCAAATCTGGTCAGTCGTTGCCTGTGGCAGATCAGTCCGCAACGCGATCCTGTCTGTAAAGCTTTCCCAATCGATCCCCTCAACCTTATTCTGCCGCGCCGCTTCACCAGCGGTTTCGGATAATTCAGCAGGGAAAAACAATATGCTAGGATCGCAACTTTGTAACTGTACTGAAATCTGGTCAATATAGCTTTCTTTGCCGCCAAAGGACGTTGGCAGCGGCAATGGCACCGGCCATGCCCCTGCGTAAATGCAGCCAAAGAACAATGCCGCAAAATCCGGCCCGGTTTCAGCGATCAGGGCAACGCGGTCTTCAGGCTTCACCCCGTGGCTGATCAGGCGGTAGGCCATATCCAGCGCGTCGGTCCGCAATTCAGCAAATGGATAGACGCGCGATAACTGTCCGCGCATGTCATGAAAGTTCAGACCGCGCACACCCTGCGCTGCATAATCCAGCGCCTCACCCAGAGTTGCAAAATCAGAATAACGCCGCGTCAGGGTATCTGCGGTCGGCGTGGGTGAAACTGCTGTCATATGCGATCCTGAATTATATTTTACACAGATTGCTCTTAGCCGAGCTTTGGAGTTCAAAATCGGACCCGACTATGGCACAAATGCGGCGTGTCACGAAGAAACGACCCTGCACGGCCGCCTAAACCGCTAAATCCCATTAAATTGAGGGATTTGGCGCTGCATTATGTTGGGCGTTATGCAACCAGCCGCGCGAAGCTGGCGAGTTATTTAACCCGCAAAATACGCGAGCGAGGGTGGGAAGAGGGCGCAGCCTTTGCCGACATAGAAGCAATGATCGAGGATTTCGGCCGCCTCGGCTATGTCGACGATGTCGCCTATGCGGCATCGCGAGCTCGGGCATTAACCTCCAGAGGCTTTGGCGCGCGCCGCATAAACGAAGATTTGCGTGCCAAAGGGATCAGCGAAACCGATTCAGGCGAGGCGCGCGAGGAAACCGAAGGCGCGCGCTGGCAATCCGCAGAACGCTTTGCCAAGCGCAAGCGGATTGGCCCGTTTGCCACCGAGCAAGCAACGCCCGAATTACAGCATAAACAGTTTCAAGCATTCCTGCGCGCCGGACACAGCTTTGACATTGCAAAGGCCTTTATCCGCGCCGCCCCCGGTGAAGCAGTCGAGTTTGCCGACTAGAGCGTGTCATCATTCAGTTGCGCGGAGCCTGCCGCCGGTATGACAAAGCCTCTGCAATGTGAATGCGTCCAACAGATGCACACCCCGCCAGATCGGCGATAGTGCGGGCAACCCGTAAAATCCGAGTATAGCCTCGCGCCGATAATCGCATTGCCTCAGCCGCTTGGGCGAGCAGGCGTTGGCCTGGTTCATCGGGCGTCGCATGGGCCTCCAACGCGTCGCCATCCAGATCGGCGTTGGTCCGCATCTTTGTGCCCGACAAGCGTTCCGTCTGGATAATCCGTGCTTGCTGGACACGGGCGGCAACTTCTGCAGAACCCTCTGCTGGTGGCGGCAACACAAGGTCGGCGGCGCTGACGCTTTGCACCTCGACATGCAAATCAATCCGGTCAAGCAATGGCCCAGATACGCGCGATTGATAGTCCGCTGCACAACGCGGCGCACGGCTGCATGCCAGCGCCGCATCGCCAAGATGCCCGCAGCGACAAGGGTTCATCGCCGCCACCAATTGCACACGCGCCGGAAAAGTCACATGGCTGTTGGCCCGCGCCACCGAAACAACGCCAGTTTCCAAGGGTTGACGTAAACTATCAAGAGCAACGCGTTGAAATTCCGGTAATTCATCTAGAAACAATATGCCAAGATGGGCTAGGCTAACCTCCCCTGGGCGCACCTTTAATCCGCCACCGACTAAAGCTGGCATAGACGCGCTATGGTGCGGAGAACGGAAGGGCCGGGTGCGCGACATGCGGCCGCCCTCTAATGTCCCGGCAACCGATGCGACCATCGAAACCTCTAGCGCCTCGGCAGGCGTCAAATCCGGCAAAATTCCCGGCAAGCAAGAGGCTAAAAGGGACTTGCCTGCACCGGGCGGTCCAATCATCAACAGATTATGGCCGCCAGCCGCTGCAATCTCCAGCGCACGCTTTGCAGTTTCCTGCCCCTTCACCTGCTTCAAATCAGGCCCGCCAGTAACCTTTGCTATTTCGCCGGGTTTGGGCGGTGCCAATATCCCCTGCCCTTTCAGGTGATTCAGCAAGCCAATTAAATCGGGTGCAGCAACAAGGTCGATATTGCCCGCCCATGCCGCCTCTGCACCTTGTGTAGCCGGGCAGATCAAGCCCATTTCTTGCGATGATGCATGCAGCGCTGCTAGCAATACGCCGGGTGTTGCCGTTATCCGGCCATCCAGCCCCAATTCGCCAACGACGAAAAAATGCGAAAGCGCATCTGCATCGGCCAGCCCCATCGCCGCCAGCAGCGCAAGCGCAATCGGCAGATCATAATGCGATCCTTCCTTTGGCAAATCCGCAGGCGACAGGTTCACTGTGATCCGTTTGGGTGGCAGAGAAAGTCCCAGTGCAGCAATCGCGGCACGCACACGTTCCCGGCTTTCGGCAACCGCTTTATCGGGCAAGCCGACAACGATGAATGCCGGAACCCCAGCGGCAACTTGACACTGCACCTCCACCGTGCGCGCCTCTAAACCCAGATACGCAACCGTTGAAACCAACGCGACCATATTCACACCCCCACATCCGATGTCATCCGATGAAGCGGCGCTGCGTGCTTGTCACTATAACGCAATTGCCTAGGTAATTTGTGCCTGCCCCCGTTACGCGGCCTAATATCCCCAATTTTGCATTAACCTTTGCCGATCATATCTTCGCAAGTCCCGACTGGCAGAGGCGCAGTTATGCGGCGTCTTCTCACATCTCTTTTCTTGGCTGTTGCTGCCTTTGCGGCTGTGCCTGTGGCAGCCCAAACCACAACCATAGAGGTTGAGGAATATGTGTATGACGACGCCGATGCCGAGGTATTAACCAGCGGAACAGAGCGCTTTGTTGCTGACCAATTCGGCGATGCGTCACCGAGTGTTAAGCCCCTTGCCAGCTTTGGCCCATTCCACATGGTATCGCCCGACCGCGCCGAATTGATCGGTAGCATTGAAAGCGAAACGCCCGCACAGTTCCGCGCGTTGCTGCGCGCCTTTCCCGGCATCCGCCAAATCGACATGGTCGAATGCCCGGGCACTGGCGATGATGAAGCCAATCTTGCGCTTGCCCGCATGGTGCGTAGTGCGGGAATTGCGACTTATGTCCCTGATGGCGGTTCGGTTCGTTCCGGAGGCGTTGAGCTGTTCCTTGCTGGCGCAAAACGCAGCGCGGCACCTACCGCAGAATTCGCAGTCCACAGCTGGCGCGATGAAGATGGCTATGAAGCTGATGACTTTGCCGCCGACGATCCGGTGCATCAGGAATACATCGCATTTTACCGCGACATGGGGTTAAGCGATACCGAGGCGCGGTCGTTCTACGCGATGACCAACACCGCACCGCATGATGATGCGCTGTATCTCAACAGCCGCGATCTGGCGCGTTACGTCCGGCTCGACTGACGACTACGCCCCCGATATTTGACAAACAGCGCAGCAGATCGTCATGTTTCGTATGTGACGAGTCGTGCGCGGTTTGTATCGCCCCTCGCGTCAGCTTTGTTGGACATGAGGGAGAAGACTGATGGCCTATATCGACGGTTTCGTGATCGCCTGTCCAGAGGCGAACAAGGAGAAGTTCATCGAACATGCGCGGATGGCGGACCCAATGTTCATCGAAATGGGTGCGACCCGCATATTGGAATGCTGGGGCGATGAAGTGCCAGAGGGCACCACAACCGATTTCCGCATGGCAGTAAAGGCAGAGCCCGGCGAGGCTGTGCTGTTCAGCTGGATCGAATGGCCGGATAAGGCAACGCGTGACGCGGCAATGGCTAAGATGATGGACCCTGAAAACCCCGATCCGCGCATGGACCCTGCCAAGAACCCTATGCCGTTTGATGGCAAGCGGATGATTTTTGGAGGCTTTGTGCCCGTTGTAACGTTGGAGAGGTAAGGGGGAGAAGTGACATGACCAACCAACATGGCGATTTCATCTGGTATGAATTGATGACCAAGGATGCCGATGCAGCAGGCAATTTCTATGGCAAGGTTGTCGGCTGGACTTCGACAAAATCGGATCAGCCGGGCATGGACTACCGTTTTTTCTCCTCGGGCGACGGCAGCGACACCAAGGACGGCGTTGGCGGCTATATGGCGATCACGCCTGAAATGGCAGAGGGCGGCGCGCGACCGGCCTGGGTTGGCTATATCGCGGTCGATAATGTTGACGCGTCTGCCGCCAGCATCACCAGTGCAGGCGGTAGCGTTTTGATGCCAGCGCTGGACCTTGACGGCGTTGGGCGGATGGCAATGGTCGCGGATCCCCAAGGCGCGCCATTTTATCTGATGAAAGGCGCATCGGACGAAACCAGTCATAGCTTTGCCGCTACCGAGCCTAAGGTCGGCCATTGTGCCTGGAACGAGCTGGCAACCAGCGACCCCGAAGCCGCCAAGGTCTTTTACAGCGCACAATTCGGCTGGGCCAAGGATGGTGAGATGGACATGGGGCCGATGGGTGCATATGAATTTCTAAAGGCCAGTGGCAACCGTTTTGGTCTAGGTGCTGTCTATCAAATGGTGCCTGAGGATGATCATTCGCACTGGCTATTCTATTTCCGCGTAGCCAATCTGGATGACGCAATGGCGGCCATCAACGCACTGGGTGGAAAAATTCATATGGAGCCTGTCCCTGTTCCCGAAAGGGCAGACTTTTCGCTAATCGCTTATGATCCCGACGGCGCAGCGTTTGGGTTGATCGGACCCATGGCTTGACTGCCTATGTCGCTCTGCTGCGTGCGGTGAATGTTGGCGGCACGGGCAAGTTGCCCATGGCCGATCTGCGTGCGATGGCCAAGGCGTGCGGCTTTGCCAACGTCAGCACCTTCATCGCCAGCGGTAATGTGCTGTTTGATAGTGACATGAACGAAGCGGGCGTTAAGGCGGCATTGGAGGCACAGCTGGCAGACTATGCGGGAAAGCGTGTGCCGGTGCTGGTGCGCAATGCTGATGAAATCAGGGCGATCATCGCGGCAGACCCCTTCCCTGATGCGCATAAGAGCCGCCATCTGGTCTATTTCTATGACACGCCGCAGCAGGACGACCTGATCGCGGGATGCCGCGATGTGAATGGCGAGCGTCTGGCGCTGGGAACACGAGAACTCTATGTCGATTATGGCGACGGCATCCGCTTTACCCGCCTGAAAATTCCGGGCAGCGTAGACTGCACCGGCCGCAGCATCAATAGTGTACGACGAATGGCTGAGCTGTTTACGCCGACCTGACACCACTGTCATTCAACCGCCTTGTATCGATGCCATAACCTACCACATCAGTTAGTATGGAACATGGCAAACTCGACAGCGTTATGAAACATCGTGCGGTTCAGTGGATGATGATAATAAGTGGCTGGGCGCTTGTCATCTCGGCACCCGCTGTCAGCTGGCTGCCTGGCCCCGGAGGGCTACTCTTTTTCATCCTAGGGCTGGGGATGATCTTGAAAAATTCGTTATGGGCGAAAAAGCAATATGCCCGGGCGAGCAAGCAACATCCTGAATATATCCTTTGGATAAATTGGGCACTGCGGCGGAAACGATCTCGTAAACGTCCGCCTTTCCCCCCCATCAAACGAGACATACTAAGGTTATTCCGGCGCGACGACCAAGACTGCCCTAATTTCTAGGCGCGCGTCGCAACCGATGTTGACTTTTGAAGGGGCACGCCATAATGGCTCGTCCAACAAAGGCGGTCGCTGGAATGATTCGGCGGCCCTTTACTTTTATCACGCATTTGATTTTTGAGGATTTGAGCCATGAAGCGCACCTTTCAACCGAGCAATCTAGTGCGCGCTCGCCGTCACGGATTTCGTCTCCGTATGTCGACCGCTGCTGGTCGTAACATCTTGAACGGTCGCCGTGCGCGCGGCCGCAAGAAGCTTTCGGCCTGAGCCTAGCCATGACCGACCGCGCATCCCGCGGTTACAGCGTCATTACAAAACGGTCAGATTTTCTGGCCGCTAACCGGGGGAAGCGCTATGCAACTCCCGGTTTTGTTTTGCTCGTTTTCGATCGGCGTGACGATGATCCCGCAAAACGGCTCGGCATTACGATTACCAAAAAAGTCGGCAATGCGGTTATCCGCAACAGGATGCGCAGGCGGTTTCGCGAACTGGCCGCAGAGATGCTTGGCAAAATGGGTAAAGCTGGTGCGGATCACATCTTGATTGGCCGTGATGGCGGCATCGAGCGTGACTTTGGCGCGTTGCGAATGGAGATGGCTAAGGCGTTGGCCAAGCTTTCAGGATGATCGCCCGCCTGCTAATCCTGATCGCGCGCGGTTGGCAATTGGGGCCATCGCGCATCTTGCCGCCGACCTGTCGCTACACGCCCAGCTGTTCCGCTTATGCCATCACCGCATTACAAAAATATGGCGCGATTAAGGGTGGCTGGTTGACACTGAAACGGCTATTGCGCTGCCAACCTTGGGGCGGGCACGGGCATGATCCCGTCCCATAAAGGGCTTGAACCTCCCCTCCAGACATTGATTAAACAGGGAAATACCATCGTGGAAGACCGGCGTAACATCATCATGGCAGTGCTGTTGACAGGAATCATCCTGTTTGGCTGGCCCTATATCGCTGACTATTTTTTCCCTGCCCCGCCAAAGCCAGTCGTCAGCGCGACGAAAACTGTTGAGGGTGCCAATGCAGACAGCGTGGCCATTACCGCAGCGAAAGCCGATGCTAAGGCCGTTCCACTGGGTACCGCCCTTGCCGCATCAGGCCGCGTGTTGGTTGAAACGCCAAAGCTGAAAGGTTCGATCAATCTGGAAGGCGGACGGATCGACGATCTGGTTATGCTGACGCATACAGAATTGTTATCCAAGAAATCGCCGCCCGTGCGGTTGTTCGCGCCATCGGGCACAGAAAAAGCGTATTTCGCGCGGTTTGGCTGGACCGGAGATGGCGCGACATTGCCAACCGACAAAACAGTGTGGACACCCAGCGCGCAAAAGCTGACCCCTGCTACCCCGGTAACGCTCAGCTGGACCAATCCAGAGGGCCAGCTGTTTGAAATCAAGCTGTCGATTGACGCGCATTATATGCTGTCGGCGGAACAACGCTTCACCAATGCCGCAGCTCTACCAACAGCAAATGTCGCCCCGTTCGGCATCATCAGCCGCAAAGGCATGCCCAAAGACGCGACCAAGGGCGGATCAATCTTTACCCAAATCCACATCGGCCCCATCGGCGTGTTTGATAACAAGCCCAATTATGATTGGGGTTACGACCAAGTTGAAGCCGAACCCGAAGGCACAAAGTCTTTCCCGACAACCGGCGGATGGAATGGCTTTACCGACAAATACTGGCTGGCCGCTTTAATCCCCGATCAAAAAGTACCGGTAAAGGCCGACTTCAAATCGCAAGACGGCTATAACTGGGCGCATATCCACAATGCGAAACTGTCTGCGGTTGAGGCAGGCAAGACGTTCTCACAGACGTCGCGGCTTTTCGCAGGGGCCAAAGAGTTTAAGGAACTTCGCACCTATACAAAGGAGCTTGGCATTCCCTATCTCGATTATTCGATCGATTGGGGCTGGTTCTGGTTCATCGCCATTCCGTTCTTGACGATCTTGCTATGGCTGTTTGGCGTGTTTGGAAACTTTGGCGTTGCGATCATCGCGCTGACTTTGATCGTGCGCGGTTTGATGTTCCCAGTGGCGCAAAAACAGTTTGCGTCGATGGCGGGGATGCGCGTTGTGCAGCCCAAAATGAAAGCGCTGCAGGAACGCTACAAAGACGATAAGCCAAAGTTGCAGCAGGAAATGATGAAGCTGTATCAAGAGGAAAAGATCAACCCGCTAGCGGGATGTATGCCGATCTTGCTTCAAATCCCAATCTTCTTTGCACTGTACAAAATCCTGATGCTGACCGTGGAAATGCGGCACCAACCCTTTGCATTATGGCTGCACGATCTGTCAGCACCGGATCCCGCGACGGTATTGAACCTCTTCGGCTTGCTGCCGTTCACACCCCCCGGTTTCCTCGCTATCGGCGTGCTGCCAATCCTTGTCGGTGTGACAATGTGGTTGATGCAGCGGTTGAACCCGACGCCGATGGATGAGGTGCAGAAACAGGTCATGGGTATTATGCCATGGTTCCTGATGTTCATCATGGCGCCGTTTGCCGCCGGTTTGCAGTTGTATTGGGTCGTATCCAACCTGCTGTCGATTGCGCAGCAGAAATTGCTTTATGCACGGCACCCGATTTTGAAGCAGCAGGCTGAAAAAGAAGCTGAAGTGAAGGCGAAGGCCTGATCGTGATGGACAGAAAACTCTTTTCCGGACCGGTAAATTTCCTGAAGTCCGCGCCGGATTTGCAGTTTCTACCTGATGCGAGTGTGCCGGAAATTGCCTTTGCCGGACGGTCGAATGTCGGCAAATCAAGCCTGATCAATGCGCTGGTCAATCGCAACGGATTGGCGCGTGCGTCGAACACGCCGGGGCGGACGCAGGAACTGAATTTCTTTGACGTCGGCGATCCGCCACTGTTCCGCATCTGCGACATGCCGGGCTATGGCTATGCCAAGGCACCGATTAAAACTGTGCAGAAATGGCGCTATCTGGTGAATGATTATCTGCGCGGTCGGCCTGTGTTGAAACGCACATTTGTGCTGGTCGATGCGCGGCACGGGATCAAAGAGGTCGATACCGAGGTTATGAAAATGCTGGATGCCGCCGCCGTCAGCTACCGCGTTGTCCTGACCAAAACGGATAAGATCAAAGCCAGCGAATTGGCCGCTGTTGAGGTTGCGACGCTAGAGGCTTTGCGTAAACACAGCGCCGCCTTTCCGTTTATCAGCGTGACGTCGGCGGAAAAACGCGGCGGGATTGATGATTTGCGCGATGCGGTGTTAGAAGCTGTGCAGACATGAGCATGAAACTGATCATCGGCAATAAAGCCTATTCCAGCTGGTCATTGCGCGGCTGGTTAGCGGTCAAGCAATCGGGCTTAGCGTTTGACGAAATGACTGTGCCATTGTTCGACCAAGGCTGGGACGAACGTAAGCGTGAGGAAGATCTTGCGCCTTCATCTGGCAAAGTGCCGATCCTGTGGGATGGTGACGCCGTGATCTGGGATAGCTTTGCGATTCTGGAATACCTGGCCGATAAGGTCGGGCGCGAGCGGTATTGGCCAAAGGATGATGCCGCACGAGGCATGGCGCGGGCGATGGCTGCGGAGATGCACTCCGGCTATCTGCCGCTACGCCGCGAATGCCCGATGAATTTGCGCAAAACCTACACCGATGTAACGATCAGCGACGAATGCCGCGAGGATGCTTTGCGTATCTTGCAACTATGGGCAGAGGCGCGCGCCCGTTTCGGCAAAGAGGGGCCATATCTGTTTGGCACATTCAGCGCCGCTGACATCAT
>JAAFIB010000007.1:34536-66172 GCA_013297725.1 Sphingomonadales bacterium | reverse complement strand
CTCGGGGTTTGATACGACTTCGAAATGCAGATCAGGCTTAGTCTCGGCAATAATCCGCTGCACTTCATCGCCGGTCCCGACAGGCACAGTGGATTTTGTGACTACAACAGTTCCCGGAGCAATCGCATGCGCAAGCTCCTCTGCTGCGGCGTAAACGTAGCTGAGATCCGCATGTCCGTCGCCGCGCCGCGATGGCGTGCCAACCGCGATGAACACTGCAGCGCAGCCATCGACTGACGTTGCAAGATCGGTCGAGAACCGCAGACGACCAGCATCTACGTTGGTCTTGACCAGCGCGTCCAGCCCTGGTTCGTAAATCGGCATGATGTTAGCGTTCAGGCGATCAATCTTGCCTGCGTCCTTGTCGATGCAGACAACATCGTGACCAAAATCAGCAAAACAAGCACCAGAAACCAGGCCAACATAACCTGAGCCGATCATTGCAATTTTCATTGTTTAGTCCCCATATCCGGCGCTGATTTCAAAGCGGCGCTTTAGTCGGAAAGTCCAGATGCAGCAAGTCGCGCACATTGAATTTACCTGCTTTATCCATAGACAGCGCCGGTTAAGCCGGAATTGTGCATATAGAGTTACGATTTGACAAAAAGCGTCTGGAACAGGCGCTCTGCTTCGTCTAGCTAGCTCTCAATTGGTTTAAGCAGTTTGATATGGGATTATATTGAAATGAAAAAGCTGGCTGTGCTTTTTGTAGCTGTCGCGTCTTTGTCCGGATGTGCCGGACCATCTGCTTTAGGTGGTGGAGAGGGCATACAGGTTATATCAGGCACGGCTCTACCGGCTCCTGATCGCAGCGACATGTTATCTGAAACACGGCCCTATCTCATTGGTCCTTTTGACAAGCTGACTATTGATGTCTTTGGCATTGAGGAATTGAGCGCCAGAGAAGTGCAAACCGATGCCAGCGGCCGTATTTCCTTTCCTTTGGCTGGAATTATCGAAGCCGCAGGGCGTACGCCGGCAGAGGTGGAAGATGAAATAGAAACGCGCCTTAGCACGCGCTACGTTCGTGACCCGCAAGTAACGGTGAACCTGAAAGAAACGGTCAGTCAGGTCATCACCGTTGATGGCCAGGTGCGCGAACCCGGACTATATGCTGTTATTGGAAAAATGACTCTCATGCGGGCTGTGGCAACTGCAAAGGGGACTGCTGAATTTGCTAAACTTGATGATGTAGTGCTGTTCAGGACAGTGAAGGGGCAAGACTATGCTGCGATCTATAATCTGGAAGCGATCCGGCGCGGCAATTACGAAGACCCCGAAGTTTTTGCCAATGACGTGGTGATTGTTGGCGATTCAAAGGCCCGCCGCAGGTTCAAGGACTTCTTGCAGGTTGCTCCATTGCTAACAACGCCGATATTCTACTTGCTACAGGGCAACAACAACTGATCCGTTGATTATCTAGCAAGGGCATCGAATTCGGTGGCCGCTACGTAGAAAATAAGCATTTCTGCTTTACGCGCGAAACAATGTGTGAAAAAGCAGATGCATAATGAAACAGCGTTTCACATCGTTGCTGCACCTACGACTTACGCGCCCTTAGGCGCGCGACGTTGCTTGGCCGAGGGCCGGGCACCCGCCCTAAGGGTTTCCAACCGACCTCCGTCATCACAGGACCACAAGCCTGTTCCAAAATAGCAGCGAGCAACGACAATGCTGAACGATCCTTCTCGAAAATACCGTCCCTTTCCGCAGGTCAATTTGCCGGACCGGCAATGGCCAGACCAAACCATTGATAAAGCGCCGCGCTGGCTTTCCACCGATTTGCGCGACGGCAATCAGGCGTTGATCGACCCAATGGGTGCCGAGAAAAAGAACCGCTTTTTCGATCTTCTCATCAAAGTTGGCCTGAAAGAAATCGAGGTTGGCTTTCCATCATCGGGTGCCACCGATTTTGATTTCATCCGCAATCTGGTCGATAGCAGACGCATTCCGGCCGACGTGATGATCCAAAGCCTGACTCAGGCGCGCCGCGATTTGATTGAAAAAACGTTTGAATCGATGGCTGGTGCTCCGCGTGCGATTGTCCATCTGTACAATGCCGTGTCGCCTGCGTGGCGTAACATAGTGTTTCAACTGGATAGGCCGGGCGTGAAAGCCATCGCCATCGAGGGTGCGCAGATATTGGCGGAACAAGCCGCGAAATATCCGCAAACCGACTGGCATTTTGAATATTCACCCGAAACATTTTCGACAGCCGAGTTGGATTTCAGTGTTGAGGTATGCGCTGCGGTCATGGAGGTTTTGCAGCCGACCGCCGATAAACCAATCATCTTTAATCTGCCCGCGACTGTCGAGGCGGCTATGCCCAACATCTATGCTGACCAGATCGAGTATTTCGGGCGGAATATCCCGAACCGTGAGGCGGTGGTGATCAGCCTGCATACGCATAACGATCGCGGCACGGGGATTGCCGCAACCGAAATGGGTTTGTTGGCAGGCGCTGACCGTGTTGAGGGCTGTTTATTCGGCAATGGAGAGCGCACGGGCAATGTTGATCTCGTTACCGTTGCGCTGAATATGTATACGCACGGACTGAACCCGGGTCTGGATTTTTCCGATATCGACGAGGTTATCCAGACGGTTGAATATTGCAACCAACTGCCCGTCCATCCGCGTCATCCCTATGCAGGTGAGCTGGTGTTCACAGCGTTTTCAGGCTCGCATCAGGATGCGATTAAAAAGGGCTTTGCGCATCAGACAATGCGTAACGACGAAGTTTGGGAAGTGCCTTATCTGCCGATCGACCCTGCCGATTTGGGGCGCAGTTACGAGGCGGTTATCCGCGTCAATTCGCAAAGCGGGAAGGGTGGTGTCGCTTGGGTCTTGGAACAGGATTACGGCCTAAAACTGCCAAAACGGATGCAAGCCAACTTCTCGTCAACGGTGCAGGAACTATCCGACACCAGCGGCCGCGAGTTGATGAGCGGCGACATTTGGGAAGCTTTCGAGGCGCGCTATCACCTAAAAGGCAATGGCCGTTTCCGCCTAATCGATTTTCAGGAAAGTCAAAGCCAGCGGCAATTGGACGAACGTATTTTTGCCGGAAAAATCCGCATTGATGGTGAGGATGTATCGGTGAGTGGACGGGGTAACGGCCTTATCTCAAGCCTTGCGAATGCGCTTACCGACAAGCTGGGTGGCGAGCTGAACATCATAGATTACAGCGAGCATGCCATCGGCCACGGCACTGACGCCCGCGCCGCTGCATATGTGGAGTGCCGCGTAGGTGATGGACCAGTGTTATTCGGCGTAGGGATTAGCCAAGACGTTGCCACCGCTAGCGTGCGTGCGATTCTGAGTGCGGTGAACAGCTAGATCGACTGAAATAGCTCTGTCCTACACGTAATCATATCGGGTATTATCGGCGTAGATAGTCAATTTGTCAGGATTACTGCGAGTGCTTCCCCTCAATCTCATACACCTTAACGCTGCCAGCTCCTTTGGGCTGTGTGATATGCATCAAGGCATAGCGTCTATTTTCAACTTTTGCGCGGGTCGGCAAACGGTTCAGGTGAGACTTTAGTGTGACTTTCCAAATTCCAAGGGGCTGCCGCTACGGCACTGGTTACTCCTAAACCCCCTATTTGACAGCCGCTCTTCGCTGTGGCTAATCGGCATTTAAACAAGCAATTAAACAGGATTCATACTCATGGCTCTCCCTCCGATTTTTGATAATCTTCGCCTGCCGCTTATTGGCTCGCCCTTGTTTCTTGTGTCGGGACCAGAGCTGGTCATTGCACAGTGCAAAGCGGGGGTGGTGGGCAGTTTTCCGTCGCTTAACGCTCGCCCAATCAGCCAGCTTGACGAATGGTTGCACCAGATCACCGAAGAGCTTGCGGCGCATAACCGTGACAATCCTGATCGCCCGGCAGCACCCTATGCGGTTAATCAGATCGTGCACAAATCAAACAACCGTCTGGAAGAAGACCTCGCCATGTGCGGTAAATGGCAGGTGCCGCTGATTATCACCTCGCTGGGTGCGCGCGAGGAATTGAACACCGCGGTGCATAGCTGGGGCGGTATTACGCTGCACGATGTGATCAACGATCGCTTTTCCCGCAAAGCGATTGAAAAGGGTGCAGATGGCCTGATCCCTGTAGCCGCTGGCGCAGGTGGCCATGCTGGCGTTACCTCGCCATTTGCCTTGATCCGCGAGATTCGTGAATGGTTTGATGGGCCCGTTGCTTTGTCAGGCTCTATCGGTCACGGCGCATCCATTCTAGGCGCGCAAGCCATGGGTGCTGATCTTGGCTATATGGGCAGCGCCTTTATCGCAACGAAAGAGGCAAATGCTGTGCCGGGTTATAAACAGGGTATCGTCGACGGCAAAGCATCGGACATTGTTTACTCCGACCTGTTTACCGGCGTGCACGGCAATTATCTTGCGCCATCGATCCGCGCTGCCGGAATGGACCCCGATAATCTTGCCAAGGGTGATATCTCGACAATGAACTTTGGTTCTGGCGGAAATACCGAGGCGAAAGCGTGGAAAGACATTTGGGGATCGGGGCAGGGCATTGGCGCTGTGAAAGAAGTGCTGAGCGTTGCCGAGTTTGTTGATCAGCTTGAGGCTGAATACCGTGCAGCCAAAGCCTCGCTGGATGCGAATTATCACAAAGGTTGGTGATGCTGCGGATCGTTGAATATCGCGATGATCTGGCGGCGGCATTTCACGACATTAATGCCGAATGGATTAACGCGATGTTCGTGATGGAGGATGTGGATCGCCACGTCCTTCACAACCCGCATGAGACCATCATTGATACAGGTGGCGCGATCCTGTTCGTGGAACTGGAAGGGCAGGGCATTGTTGGCACCGGCGCGCTGCGTTGGTCAAAGCCGGGCCAGCTGGAACTGACAAAAATGGGCGTAAAATCGGGTCTTCGCGGATTGAAAGCCGGTGAGTTTTTGCTTGAAGCTTTGATAGAGCGCGCTGCCACAATGAAGCCCGAGCGCCTGTATCTTTTGACCAGCAAACGCTGTGAAGCAGCAATCCATCTCTATGAAAAATGTGGCTTTGAACATGACGCTGAACTGCTGGTGGCTGCCCGGCATCATTATGACCGGTGCGATGTTGCGATGACCTATAAGTCTGCGGCGTGATTTTACATTAACAAATTTTGAGGGTTTTCCGAATATTAGGGTCGATTGTAGTGTCGGAGAACCTAGATGCCGTTTCAACTTCTGTATATCAGCAGGGCAACTAGGCCGATGCTGGGCATCGATATAGAATCGATCCTGTTTACCGCGCGCCGGTTTAACCAGCGCAGCGATATCACCGGAATGCTAATCTCCTCGCCCGCAAATTTCATGCAGGTTCTTGAAGGCGACGAAGCCGCCGTAAAAGAATCTTACGCTAGGATTTCTGCCGATCCTCGTCACCGTGCCCATGTGATCTTGCGCGAAACAGAGGTAGAGGCTCGGCAATTTGGTGACTGGACGATGGCGTCACACATCTACCGCGATCACCAACTTGATGGAATGATTGACGATATCACTGCCGTTGTTGGCAATTGCGACGTTATCACCAAGTCTTATCTTTTGGGTTTTTCCCAGCGCGCTCTAGCCGCCTGATCAGCCCGCTTTTTCAAAAGCTACACTAATCCGAAGCTTCACGTCGTCGCCAACCATTGGCACATATTTGGTCATGCCCCAGTCGCTGCGTTTGATGGTCGTGCTGGCGTGAAAACCGATAGTGGCTTTCTTGTTCATCGGATTGGCACCGGCGCCCTCAAAACGTGTTTCCAATTCGACAGGCTTAGTAACGCCCAGCATTGTTAGGTCGCCTTTTATCATAGCGCGCTGACCGTCGACTGTTACGCCCGTCGACACAAAGCGTGCTGTCGCAAACTTGGCGACATCGAAGAAGTCCGGTGTTTGCAGATGCTTGGTTAGGCCGGCGCTGGAAGTAGCGACTGAAGCGATTGGGATGGTGATATCCACTTTGGCCGCGCCAAGATTGGCTGGGTCAATATCCAGCGTACCTGTAATATCACCGAATAGTCCGAAATAGTCGTTGAACCCGAAGTGATTGACTTGCCAATTCACCTGCGTGTGGCTGGCATCAACTTGGTAGTTTCCTGCGGTAACACGGCTTGCATCAGCGACGCCGGGCAGAGATGGAGGTGCTTCTTGAGCCAGTAAAGGTGCGGCCATCAACAGGGGGAGGGCGAGTAGATATCGGCGCATTGGAAACTCCACAATAAAAGGGGGACGAAAACAAACTGCCTTCGTCCCCCGATATGTCAAGCGGCATGCGCCGTATGGATTAGTTCTTGGCTTTGTCGACCAGCTTGTTCTTTGCGATCCACGGCATCATTGCGCGCAGTTCGGAACCGACCTGTTCGATCTGGTGCGCAGCGGCAGCTTTGCGGCTGGCTTTCAGTTCGGGTTGCCCTGCGCGGTTATCAAGGACGAAATCCTTAACGAAGCGGCCCGATTGAATGTCCGCTAGAACGCGCTTCATCTCTGCCTTGGTTTCGGCAGTAATGATCCGTGGTCCCGTTTTGATATCGCCATATTCGGCGGTGTTAGAGATCGAATACCGCATATTGGCGATGCCGCCTTCATACAGCAGGTCGACGATCAGCTTCGTTTCATGGAGGCACTCGAAATAAGCCATTTCGGGCGCGTAACCAGCCTCTACCAAAGTTTCAAAACCGGCCTGTATCAAATGGGTTACGCCGCCGCAAAGCACGGCTTGCTCACCAAACAGATCGGTCTCGCACTCTTCGCGGAAGTTTGTTTCGATGATGCCGCTGCGGCCACCGCCAACGGCGCTGGCATAGGCAAGGCCAACGTCATGGGCGTTGCCGCTTTTGTCCTGATGAACGGCGATCAGGCAGGGTACGCCGCCGCCGCGTTGATATTCGCTGCGCACGGTGTGGCCGGGGCCTTTGGGTGCAATCATAATAACATCAAGGTCAGCGCGCGGTTCGATTAGGCCGAAATGCACGTTGAGGCCGTGAGCAAAAGCAAGTGCTGCGCCTTGTTTCATGTTGGCGTGATAGTCTTCGGCATAGATTGCGGCCTGATGCTCATCAGGCGCAAGGATCATAACGATATCGGCCCAAGCCGCAGCATCGGCATTGGCCATGACTTTAAAGCCAGCACCCTCTGCTTTGGCTGCGGTAGCCGAACCAGCGCGTAAGGCGATAGCGACATCTTTGACGCCGCTGTCGCGCAGGTTCTGAGCATGTGCATGGCCCTGACTGCCATAGCCGACGATGGCGACTTTCTTGTCTTTGATAAGGCCAAGGTCACAATCGGCGTCGTAATAAACTTTCATGGGAATTCGCTTTCCTGTTTGATTTAACTGTTTTCACTGCCGCGCATCAGCCCGACGATACCTGTGCGGCCAACCTCGACCAACCCCAGTTCGCGCATCAGCGCAATGAACGTGTCGATCTTGTCCGGTCCGCCGGTGATTTCAAATATGAAGCTTGATACGGTCGCATCGATAACACGGGCGCGGTAGATATCGGCAAGGCGCATTGCCTCCACACGCTTATCGCCTGTGCCGTTTACTTTCACCAGAGCCAGTTCGCGTTCAACATGCGGTCCAGCGTCGGTCAAGTCTGTGACCTTATGCACCGGGATCAGCCGCTCGCACTGTGCAATAATCTGGTCGATCACCTCGGGCGGGCCTTTGGTCACAATCGTAATGCGGCTGACGCTATGGTCTTCGGTGATGTCAGCCACAGTAAGGCTGTCGATGTTATAGCCGCGCGCGGTGAACATGCCAGCGATCCGCGCCAGCGTGCCCGCCTCGTTATCAACGGTCAGCGTCAGCACATGCCGTTCGGCTGTTTCTGTCTGAATTTTCATAGGATTACACCAAAGCCTTTGCTTCGTCGTCCATTGTGCCTGAAACTTCCTCGGAATTCAGGATCATTTCGGTATGCGCGGCGCCCGACGGTATCATCGGGAAGCAATTCGCCTCCTTTGACACACGGCAATCGAACATCACCGGCCCATCAAAGCTGAGCATTTCAGCAATTGCGTCGTCAAGCTTTGCAGGATCCGAGCAGCGGATACCTTTCCACCCATAAGCTTCGGCAAGCGCAACAAAATCGGGTAGGCTGTCAGAATAGCTGTTGGAATAGCGGCTCTCATAGGTCAGCTGTTGCCATTGGCGCACCATGCCCATCCATTCATTGTTGATGATGAACACTTTGACCGGCAGCCGGTATTGCGATGCTGTGCCCATTTCCTGAATGTTCATCTGGATTGACGCTTCACCCGCGATGTCGATGACCAAAGCGTCCATATCGCCCATTTGCGCACCGATGGCTGCGGGTAGGCCATAACCCATTGTGCCAAGCCCGCCGCTGGTCAGCCATTTGTTAGGCGCATCAAAATGGAAATGCTGTGCCGCCCACATCTGATGCTGGCCGACTTCGGTGGTAATTATCGGGCTGCGATCCTTGGTCAGCTCATACAACCGCTCAATGGCGTATTGCGGCATAATCTCTGCTTTGCTGTCGGGATAGCTTAATGAGTCAACCGAACGCCAGCCTTTGATCCGCGCCCACCATTCGTCAAGGTTCTGCGGCTGCAGCTTTCGGCTGTTCCACACCGTGATCATCTGGCGGATCGCTTTGCCGACATCGGCAACAATCGGCAGGTCTACGCGGATGGTCTTGTTGATCGAGCTGCGGTCGATATCGACGTGCACTTTGATACTGCCCGGCGAAAACGCGTCCAGCCGCCCCGTTACGCGATCGTCAAAGCGTGCGCCAAGACACAGCATGACATCGCACTGATTCATCGCCAAATTGGCTTCATAGGTGCCATGCATGCCGAGCATACCGAGCCATGCTGGGTCTGATGCAGGGAACGCGCCAAGGCCCATCAGGGTCGATGTAACAGGAGCTCCGGTTAACGCGGCAAGCTCGCGCAAAGCAGCACTTGCGTCCGGCCCAGAATTGATGATGCCGCCGCCTGTGTACAGTATTGGTGATTTGGCTTTTGCCAGTAGTTCGACAGCTTGGGTGATCAGCGCAAAGTCAGCATCACCAGCCGGCACGTATCGCTTGGCAGCGTTACCCGTATGACGATCATAATCAGCCGTCGCGACTTGCACGTTCTTTGGAATGTCGACCACAACAGGGCCGGGGCGGCCTTGCGTCGCGATGTGGAAAGCCTCGGCAATGACTCCGCCAAGCTCCGACGGATCCTTCACCAGATAGTTATGCTTAGTGCAATGGCGCGTGATACCGACAGTGTCAGCCTCTTGAAACGCATCGGAACCAATCAAATTGGTCGCGACTTGGCCGGTGAGGACAACCAGAGGGATTGAATCCATAAAAGCGTCCGCAATGCCGGTAACAGCATTGGTCGCGCCGGGGCCGGATGTAACCAGAACAACGCCGGGCTTGCCAGTCGAACGAGCATAGCCCTCGGCAGCATGCGCAGCGCCAGCTTCATGACGCACCAGAACATGGCGGATTTTAGGATGTTGAAACAGGGCATCATAAATCGGCAAAACTGCACCGCCGGGATAGCCAAAAACGGTATCCACGCCTTGTGCAAGCAATGCCTCGATTAAAATGTCTGCGCCGGATTTTTCGGCCACTTTTTTTGTCCTTTAAATATACGACGCACACCTAATGCTGCAATGCAACACGGCTAGCAAGTGGGGGCTGTTACGAATTAGAAAATGGCATGTCAACACTTAAAATTGTAATAATCTTTCAATTTTACTATAATCAGAGTCATTATATGCCTCATTCCAACGGGACCATTCGGGCGGTGACTGGTTGCGGAACCAGGTATACTGCCGCTTTGCATATTGCCGCGTGGCGATCTGTCCAAGCTCGATAGCCTCTGCGCGGCTAAGCGTGCCATCTTGCAAAGCCGATAGCTCCGGCACCCCAATGGCGCGTAATACCGGGGCATCGGCGGGCAGTTTAGCCGCGATAAGCGCCGCCACTTCCTCCATCGCTCCGTGTTCGACCATAGCCTCAAAACGCTGGTTGCACCGTTCATAAAGCCAATCACGCGGCGGCAGCAGGATCAGCGGGCGCAGATCAATCGCATCACCAATCCCTCCCTCCCGAATTTCGCGCCAAGCAATGATGCTTTTGCCGGTGGCGCGGATCACCTCAAGCGCGCGCTTGATGCGGTTATCATCGCCCGAGTCCAGAGCCGCGGCGCTAGCGGCATCTTCGTTCTCAAGCGCCCGCCGCGCATCCGCCGTTTCCAAAGACCGAACGGCACCGCGAATTTCCGCGTCAATTTCCGGTATCGGCGAGATACCATCAAGCAATGTCCGCATGTACAACCCGGTCCCGCCGACCAGCACTGGAACGCGCCTGTCCGCCCATGCCTGCTCGATCTGTGCCAACGCATCCTTTGCCCATCGCGCTGCTGAACACGCCTCTTGCCCATCCAGATAGCCGAACAACTGGTGCGGCACGCTGGCGAGTTCGGCGGCGCTGGGCTGCGCGCTAAGGATCGGCAGATTGGCATAGACCTGCGCGCTGTCGGCATTAATGATCGTCACGTCGTGCCGTGCCGCCAGCGCCAGTGCCAATGCGGTCTTGCCGCTGGCGGTTGGACCGGCAATAAGCGCGACCGGTTTCGCCTGATTAGGATTCGATATGAGCATCGCAACGCTGATAGCAGCAGAATGGCTGGAAAGCGGAGCAATTTCCGAAGCGTGTGACCGTTTGAGCGGGGCAGGCCTTGATCCGGCGGAAATCATTTGGATCGAACCGGGCTTAGCGGCTGACATCGGCTTTTCTGGCGAACTTGATGCGGCGCGCGCGGCGCTGCGGCCGATGGAGGCTCAGTTCGATATCGCTGTGCAATTGGGTCAGCATCGCCGCAAAATGCTGCTCGTGTCCGACATGGATTCAACGATGATCACGGTCGAATGTATTGATGAACTTGCCGATTATGCCGGGATAAAGCCTGAGATCGCCGCGATTACCGAGCGTGCAATGGCGGGGGAACTGGATTTTGCCGACGCGCTGACGGCACGGGTTGCATTGCTCGCGGGCCTGAATGAAAGCGTAATCGCAGAGTGCTTGCATGAGCGTGTGCGTCCCATGCCTGGTGCAGTCGCTTTGGTCCGCACAATGGCCGGTTGGGGTGCACATACGATGTTGGTATCGGGCGGCTTCACCAGCTTTACAGGTCCAGTAGCAGCGCAAATCGGGCTGAGCGAGGTGCATGCAAATGTGCTGGAAATCACCGATGGAAAACTGACTGGGCGTCTTTCCGGTGCAATTGTCGATGCAGCGGCAAAGCGCAGTTTTTTGGAAGCGGCGGTGGCGACTAGAGGCCAAACGATGCAGCAAGCGCTTTCCGTTGGTGACGGCGCGAACGATATTCCGATGATTGCCGCGGCAGTTGAGGGGCAGGGGCTAGGCGCCGCCTATCACCCACGCCCCGCGCTTTCACAGGCCGCAAATTTTTCGGTGCGGCATAGTGATTTGACGGCGTTGTTGTTCGCGCAGGGTGTGCGCAAAGCTGATTGGGTTCTGGAGTGAGGCGCTTACGGATGGCGGCGGGTTTGTTGGGGGGAGTGGACAGGCGAGTTTTGAGAGCCAATTGAGAAATTTGCCATTTATCCGCATCGACCGTTCACGGGATAGATTCGAAAACGATGTCGGTCAGAACCACCGAATAGAGCTAACGGTCGCGCACCGTATGATGCCCGGCAAATAACGAACGCGGATCGTAACTCCGCTTGGCAGCGGCAAGACGCGGGTAATTTGAGCCCCAATAAGAGCGTTGCCAGTTCGCTTCGAAATAGTCGGCTTCCGAGATGTAGCAGCCCGCAGAGGGATCAAGCGCGACAATGGGTGCCATTGCCCGGCGGACGGAAGCCGCCTCCTGACGACCTCCGGCGACGTCAGGCTCATGCGCAGCGATTCCCGGATAGGCTGGCGGGGCATCCGCTGCACAGATCAACAGCGCAAAAGCGTCAAGAACCTCGGGGTTAGTCGCAGTCTCGCGTGTGGTCGATAGGGCCTCTACCGAGCCGCCTGCCAATCCCTTGTTGGTGTGAAGCCCCACGCTCCACTCGCGACTTGCATCAATCAGCGCGTTGACCAGTGTGTCGAAGCGCGCAGGTTGCAGCCACGAGGCAGCGATCCAGCGTGATTGATAAGCGTTGAGAACCTGCCCAACTTCGCCAAGATTGGTCGCCCAGAAGAGGTTGTCGGGATTGGCTGCTGGCCGGTCATCGGCCAGCGTGATCCCCGGCAGTTTGCGAAGAAAGTCAGGATCCCACAGCTTGCGGCCGGGTAAAGCGAGAAAGAGTGGCTCGTTGCTGAGCTTGACGCGGCCAGCTTGCGACGCAATCCAATCGAAAAACGAAGCCCAAGTGGCTCGCATTTCACTTTCGCTGCGGGAATGGCAGAGCATTGAAACCGAAAGACGGCGCTTTGGCAAAAAGCGGATTTGCTCACCCCAGTTCGGATTGTGAAGCTTGTCGCGGTAGAAAAGGAGCATCTGCTCAACCAGCGCTTTCCAGGCAGCGTCATCGGCGGCGCTGGCTTCGAACATGACTGCACCAAAGGATTCAGGTAGTGGATGCGTGCGCAGCGTCAGCCGGGTTACAACCCCGAAAGTGCCGCCTCCGCCACCGCGAAGGGCAAAATAGAGCTCAGGTTCCTGCCATGCGTTGGCGATACGTGTCACGCCGTCGGCTGTTACTACCTCCGCTTCGATCAGGTTGGCAGCACCCGTCCCAAACTGCTTCGAAAAGCTTCCAAAGCCTCCGCCTTGGATGAAGCCTGCGGTGCCGACTGTCATGCAGCCTCCGCCCTGAACATAGCGACCATGATCGCGAGCGACCTTGCGGTAGACCTCTCCCCATAGCGTACCCGCCCCAACTGACACGGCGGGGATGGCCGTTTCCGCTGGCGCACCTCGCGGACGAAAACTGTCGTGAATCTCAATGCTCCGTAGACGTCTGGTCCAGAGCAGCAGGGAATCTGCCCGGTTCGAGTTGCCGAAATAGCTGTGCCCGCCACCTTTCACGACCAAGGGAATGCGGTTGTCAGTGGAGAAACGGATCGCGGCGGAGACGTCGGCGGCACTTTCAGCAGCAACCGCCATCAGGCTCGGGCGGCTCGTCCAGGCGTCGATCCAGCCTAACGTTTGGGTGAGTCCGGGTTCGTCACCGATCCAGTAAGGATTCTTTAACCGCCGAAAGACCTCTTCCACATTGGTTAGCCCCTGCTGCGCCTGCACCAGAGGGGACTCGACTGAAATCAGACGTGAGTCCAGTTTCTGGCGGAGTTGGCTCCAATCAGGTGCTGAAGGGGCAGCGAAAGCTTGAGAGGGTGCAATAGAGGCCAGCGCTCCGGTAGCGCAGGTTGACTTCAGGAAATCGCGTCGGCGCATCATCACCCTCCCATACCCGCGTGTGGTGGAAACTGAGCCAAAGCGCGGTTATCGGCAATAATCTAAACAAGCGCAGTTAAAGCGCACATTTGCGTCGATGGCGACAATAATTTGCATGTTGAACTATCGGCCACTTTTTTGACGCTTGAAACTGTCGCGCAACGACCAAAACCTTATCGGCACATCACTGCCATGAAAATGCGGCTTTGCGCTCTAATTATGCTAAGCTTCCGCTATCCCGATTCCTAGGAGCCTGAAATGCGCACATATCTTATCCCGCTTATGCTGCTTGCTGCCACTGGATGCAGTACGACTGAAACGGCCCGGACTGTTGCTGTGTCCGACGTGGCAACGGCTAATCTTGTCCGTGCCGATGGATCGAATGTAGGCGTTGCAACGCTATCTGATCGCAGTGACGGGGTGTGGTTAAGCGTCGCGGCGGTTAAGCTGACTCCCGGAACCTATGGCATCCATCTGCACGCGGTTGGTAAATGTGACGCGCCAGACTTTACAACAGCGGGGCCGCATTGGAATCCTGCGCAAAAGCAACACGGCTTTGACAATCCGATGGGGACTCATGCTGGCGACATTCGCAATCTGGTGGTCAACGCAGGCGGCGTTGGTGCGATTGAGGTGGAGCTAGAAGGCGCGCTATATGAAGGGCCAACTGGGGCAATGGATGCGGACGGTATCGCGCTGGTCATTCATGAAAAGGCCGATGATTATGCAACGGACCCCAGCGGAAACAGCGGTAAGCGAGTGATTTGCGGGGTGTTCACCAAAGGGTGAGCAAAATTACGCTTTGCCAGCGTAGATCAACGATCCGGTCGGCAATTGCCATAGCACTTGGGCAATATCGCTTTCGGAAAAGGCAAAGCACCCTTGGCTGCGGCCCAGCTTTCCTTGTTCTGTCGCAATCGCTTCGCTGACATACCATGCAGGATGGATAACAATGGCGCGGGCTTCGGCTTGGTCATTGTCTGGCTCTAGGCCCGTTAGGCGGCGGGACAGGCCGTATTTACCGATATAGCTTTCACCGACCAGATATGCGCCGGATGACGTTGCCTGTGATCCGGGGATGTTGGAGAAATTCTGCACCCAGCCACTATGGTCAGGATCTGATCCTCTGCCGTGCGCAACAAGCAATGCTTCGCTCGTGCCGGCTTCCATATTTAACAGGTGAAAGCGCGGGGTTGCCGAAGCTACCGAGAAATCTGCGATTGCCATCACGCGTCGCTGTGTGACAAGCGGGCTGTGTGTACGAAATGCTTCAATGCCGCGCTTCATAACATCATTAGGTACAATTGACGGTGTAGCAGTTACGGCAAACGCACGCGCAACCGGCAACGCCCCTGCTGTTAAAGCAATCGACGCGGTAAAGGCGTTGCGAAGAAATTGTCTGCGGCCCTGCTCATTCATCGCTCCATAACTATGTCAGCGCAGATTAACAAAGAAGAGACCATTCTGCATCCCGCCGCAAATACACAGCAACTGAACGTAATTTTGCAAATTTGTACACGCGTCGATGCAGCGCTGATGCAATGCGACGAATGGAGTTGGATAGGGATTGATCGACGAAACGTTTCGTCGTATACAGAGAACGCTTCAACGACGAAATGATGACCAGGGAGTTTTCGATATGCGCCGCACGACCCGCTTTTTGGCAGGTTTCACCCTTTCGGCAATTGCACCAATTGCTGTATTTGCCCAAACCGCACCACAGACGGTCCAAGGCGAGGCAGTACCGCCGGTCGTGATTGACCCTGCGCCGGTCGTAGTGCCTAAACCAGCGCCGGTGAAGCCTGCACCTAAGCCAGCACCTGCGCCAAAGAAGAAGGCTTTCTCCGATGGATTGAAGCCGGGCCAATATGTTTGGGAAAAACGCGCAAGTGCAGCAAAAGACCTGCGCATTATCGCTGTGATTGATATTCAGCGTATTTATGTATTTGATGGTGATACTTTAGTCGCGTTCTCAACTATGTCGTCCGGTAAAAAGGGGCATCCGACACCAACGGGAACGTTCAAGATTTTGCAAAAGAATGTCGACCATAAATCGAACATCTATAGCAATGCACCGATGCCATATATGCAACGCTTAACATGGGATGGTATCGCGCTGCATGCAGGGCATATTCCCGGTTACGCAGCTTCGCATGGTTGTTTGCGGCTGCCGCTGCCATTTGCAAAGGCGTTGTATGGTGTAACCAAGATGGATCAGGTCGTCACAGTCTTGGCCGATTTGTCCACGCCAGCACCTCCGCCAGAGCCGGAACCAGTGCCAGAGGCAAAGCCTGAACTTAAGGTAGAACCGGTGGCCATGCCTGAACCCGAACAAAAGCCTGAGGATAATCCTTCAGCACCGGAAGCCACTACGCCAAAGGCTTGACGCCATCGCTTTGCGGTATTGATCTTTGCCGTAACGGAATAGGCGGTTGACGTTTACGCTAACGTAAAGTACCTGTGGTCTTACCTGAGAGGGAAGGTCTGCGGTTATGGATGCAATAATTCAGGAAACGAAACGGGCGGATGCGACCATCGATACGCCCGATGCGCTGGGTCGGGAAACATATAGCATTTCCGATTTATCAGCAGAATTTGACGTGACGGCAAGGGCGCTTCGTTTCTACGAAGATCAAGGCCTCATCGCGCCAGAGCGGCAGGGGCTTTCACGTATATATTCGATGCGCGACCGTGCGCGGCTTGCCTGGATTTTGCGGGCGAAACGCGTTGGGTTTAGCCTTGCGGAAATTCGCGAGATGATTGATCTTTACGATCTTAACGATGGCCGGAATATCCAGCGCCGCGTGACAATAGAAAAATGCCGCGACCGGATCGGCCTGTTAAAAAAACAACGGCAAGATTTGGATAGCGCAATCGCCGAATTGACCGAATTTGTCTTGATGGTCGAAAACGTCGAGGCATCAGAAGCTAAAGTGGCCTGATTGGCCAGATGGATTAGAGGAAGATTACATGCCCCAGTATAAAGCCCCTGTGCGCGACACATTGTTCATCCTCAACGAAGTTTTGGGGATAGAGAAACACGCCAACCTGCCCGGCTTTGAAAATGCGAGCCCCGATATGGTCGAGGCGATCCTGATTGAAGGCGCAAAGTTCGTTGAAAACGAGCTGTTTCCATTAAACGCGGTTGGCGATAAGCAAGGCTGCACGCGGCATACCGACGGATCGGTGACTACGCCTGATGGTTTCAAGGCGGCCTATAAGGCGTATTGCGAAGCGGGCTGGGGCACGCTGTCGGCACCGATCGAATTTGGCGGTCAGGGTATGCCGCACGTCATGTCGATGGCATTTGAAGAATTTATGGCGAGTTCGAACATGGCCTTTGCCATGTATCCGGGCCTGACCCACGGCGCGGTCTCTGCGATCCTTGTAAAAGGCAGCGAAGAGTTGAAAGCGATCTATGCGCCGAACATGATCAGCGGCAAATGGACAGGCACAATGAACCTGACCGAGCCGCATTGCGGAACCGATCTTGGCCTAATCCGCACCAAAGCTGTGCCCAATAGCGACGGCAGCTATGCCATTTCTGGAACGAAGATATTTATCTCTTCGGGTGAGCATGATCTGGCAGAGAACATTGTTCATCTGGTTCTCGCCAAAACGCCCGGTGCGCCAGATACGGTGAAGGGTATCTCGCTGTTTATCGTGCCGAAATTCCTTGTGAACGAGGATGGATCATTGGGCGCCCGTAATGGCGTTGCGTGTGGTTCGCTTGAACATAAAATGGGCATCCATGGCAATTCCACTTGCGTGATGAACTATGACGATGCGACCGGTTATCTGGTCGGTGACGAGAACAAGGGGCTGGCTGCCATGTTCATTATGATGAACATTGCGCGTCTGGGCGTTGGGCAACAAGGGCTTGGCGTGGCTGAGGTCGCGTATCAAAATGCGGTGCAATATGCGCATGACCGCAGGCAGGGCCGCGCCTTGACTGGTCCGCAGGATGTTAGCGAAAAAGCCGACACGCTGTTCGTTCACCCCGATGTGCGCCGGATGTTGATGGATGCAAAGGCCTTTACCGAGGGGATGCGTTCATTCTGTCTGACCAGTGCGTTGATGGCAGATATGATCCACAGCGCCGGGACCGAAGAAGAGCGCGTGGCCGCGGACGACATTCTCTCGCTGCTGACGCCGGTTATCAAAGGCTATGGCACTGACAAAGGGTATGACATCGCCATCAACGCGCAACAGGTTTATGGCGGACATGGCTATGTTGGTGAATGGGGCATGGAACAATATGTCCGCGATGCCCGCATCACCATGATCTATGAAGGCGCTAATGGCGTACAGGCGATGGACCTTGTTGGCCGCAAACTCGCGCAAAATGGCGGACGTGCGGTGCAATTGTTCTTCAAATTGCTCGACGATGAATGTGCCGCAGCAAAGGACGGGGCGATGGCCGACTTTGCAGACCGGTTGGGCAAAGCCACTGGCGAGCTGAAAGCTGCAACGATGTGGTTTATGCAGAATGGCATGGCGAACCCCAACAATGTCGGGGCAGGCGCACATCATTATATGCACATCATGGGCATCGTCGCGCTTGGCCACCAATGGTTGCGGATGGGCGTTGCAGCGCAAGCTGCGCTGGATTCCGGCGCGGGCGACAAAGCGTATTACGAAACCAAGCTGGTCACTGCGCGCTATTTTGCTGAACGTTATCTGCCCGATTGTGGTGCGTTGCGCCGAAAGATTGAGGCGGGTAGCGAAGCGATCATGGCGTTGCAGCCAGAGATGTTTGCAACCGCCTGATCGGGCAACCGCCTATAGCATTATGGGGCCACTCCCGGAGATATATGGTTAGCGAAAGTTAACCATATTTTCAGTCCTTTGTGGATAAGCCGATGCGTATGAAGGTGCGCATCATAAACAATTTTCGCGAACGGATGCTGGCTGCGCCGATCGGCAGTATGCTGGTTATCATCCTAGTTCTGGGACTGATTCCTGCATTTGTCATGGGCGGGCTCTATGTCCAGCGCGGTCTGGCGGATCTCGCGGTGATCGACAACGAACGCGAAGGCGTTGAGATGTTGCGCGAGTTAAAGCCGATTGAGAGTTTCCTTATTAACGAGCAACTTGATCCGGTTCAGCGCAAAAAGGATGCCAGCAAGCATTGGCAAACAGTTAAATCATTAGGGTCAACGCACGATCATGAACAGTTGATCCAAGCCAGCGAAGAAATCAAAAACCTTCAGGACAAATTGCGCCAGATTGTTGTCGGCGAAGAAAATGTTGAAGCTTTTGCTGAATACAACGCCTTGGTTCGAAAGATTGGTGACAGATCAGGATTGATCCTCGATCCAGAGCTCGACACATATTATTTGATGACGATCAGCCTGATCACTTCAAAAGACATGGTGCGACTGGCGTCTGATCTTGAACAGGCGAGTGCGGCGACATCCAATCCCTATGATCCGCTTGTTGTGCTGAACAGAGCCCGTTTGGCTGACGCTACGCGTGAATTGAAAGACGCTGGTTACACTGCAGTTTCCAGCAGCCGTTATGATCTTTTGCGCAAAAGCCGGTTTCTTGAAACGATCAACGCGACCATTCGCGCAAGTAACGACTTACGCGATGCGCGCGGCGACAGCATTTCATCGGCTCGGACAAAGCTGGACGAAGCCAATTTGAAAAGCTGGGCTGCGGCCACGCTGTCGCTTGACCGTTTGCTCGAACAACGCCGCGAAGACAAGGTCAACGGAATATGGCTCAGCCTCGGCATTTCCGGCGCAGCAATGATCTTTGTGATTATTTTCGCCACCGCTGTCATTCTTGCCATAACAAATGGTGTTCGAAGCATCAGCGATCGGTTGGCGGATTTGGCCTTTGGTGATTACGCCTCGCCAGTGCCGGGCACCGATTATCGAAACGATATCGGCGTTATTGCCAATGCGCTACAGGACTTCATCGGCCTTAGCAAAAAACTAGATGACGAACGCAGTCGGGCCAAGGAAGATTTGGAACGTACCGTTGGTTATGTGCGGCGCGAGAATGAAGAATTGCTCGCCGCTGCGCTTGAACAGCAAAGTAAGGCTGCAGAGATAGAGCGCGCGACGCTTGTAAAACTTGCCGCCGATCTGGAACAGCAGGTATCTTCATTGCTGGAAGGTTCACGCGTAGCAGCAACTAAGATGGATCGCGAAGCCACAACGATGGCGCAGAGTTCAGCCGAAGTGCAGCGAGAGGCTTCATCGGCCTCGCTTGCCGCATCTGAAATTCGGCGCAGGATGTCCGCTGTGCCCGAAACGGTCAGAATTGTTGCCCGGCAACTTGATAAATATACTGTCTCGCTGGGTGAGGCCAATGTTCTTGCCGGCGATGCAGCAAAGCGCGTTTCTGTTGCTAATAAGCGCATGGGCGATTTTTCGGAAGCGACCGGAAAAGCTGCTGAGATGCTGAATCTGATCAAACAAGTCTCGCAACAGACCAATATGCTGGCACTTAACGCATCAATCGAAGCAGTGCGTGTTGGCGAAGCCGGTAAAGGCTTTCAGGTTGTCGCCAATGAAGTAAATGCCCTAGCCATATCCACCCGCGACGCCGCCGCTGTGATTGCACAACAGATTGGCGCTATGGAAGGTGCCAACCGCGAAATGGTTGGTGCATTCGAAGATGTCATGCAAGTAGTCGAGACGCTAGCAGAACAATCAGCCAAGGTTGCCTCTGGTATGCATGACCAAACGGCAGCTATCGGGAATGTTGAAACAGCAGTGTCTGTGGCCGCAACGGAATTGTCTCAGATGGTCGGCAGCATCGAAACGGCTGATAAGTCGGCAACCGCGACGCAGCAACGCTCTTCTGAGATGTTGGCGGCGAGTAAAGGCGTGTCGGAAAATGTCGGTGCGCTGGATAGTTCTGTACGTGAATTTCTGGGCGATATCCGTTCTGCGCAGCGCCGCGCCGCCTGAAATTACGTTACAATTTAGGTAGAGCGAACTCATGCTGCGATGGCATGAGTGCGACGAGCGGTTAAGCCTCGCAGATGCTCCAATTGCCGCAATAGTGTGGATTTAGGCGCAGCCTTCGCGATTATCACCTGTGACAGGGGGATGACTGTATAGGAGCATCTAATGTCAAAGCCGAAAAACTGGGTCGCCACCGCTTTGGCCCTTTCGTTTGTAATCCCTTTTGCCGCAGGTGCTGTCCATGCGGCTAATCCGGAAGCAAAAACGGAAACCATCACTTCAAAAAAGACAGAACCGATGGCGGATAAAAAGGTACCGCCACCCCCAACTATGGATACCAACAAGGACGGTAAAGCCGATGCTTGGGATCGTGATGCCAATGGCGTTCCCGATGCCTGGGATGTCAATGACGATGGAAAGCCTGACTTGTTAGACAATAATGGTGATGGCAAACCTGACGAAGAAAAAGCGCCGGCACCAGCACCCGAGAGTTCGGGAGAGCCTCAATAAAGGCAACATCCCGACGGGGCCGGGGGCATATGGACTCGCCGGGGCATTTCTGGTCTGCCCCGGCGGTCTTTTTGTATCATGATCACAAAAGTCGATGTGCGTCTTTTGGATCGGGCAGCCAGCAACTCTGGCGCTGCCCAAACAGCCGGTATCTGTTGCGTGCAATCCAGCGATAGATTGGATCGCGCAGCACACCGGGGACGAAACTAAAGACAGCTGCCGCGCGCCAAGGCCAGCCAAGATTGCGCCAGATGAACAGGATAGCGGCGCTGTTGTTCAAAACGCGGTCGCCATCTACAACAATCAAAGTTTCTGGATCTGCCGGATCAATGCCATTTTCGCGATAGAGTTGCTCGCCAGCTGGCGATTGCATCGCCGCTAGCCGGAACAGTTTCCGCCGATCATGCCGCAGGACAAATTGCGCATTGGCCGAGCACAACACGCATACGCCATCAAAAACAATGATTGGCCCCGCCGCCTTATCGATGGCTTGCCCCATAACGCCGGGACTATTCAGTTGGCAGGAAGTCAGGGACCGAGAGATAGCGTTCGCCTGTGTCATAGTTGAACCCCAAAACGCGGCTGCCAGCGGGCAGCTCTTTCAGTTTTTGCGCAATTGCCGCAAGCGTTGCACCTGACGATATGCCAACAAGCATGCCTTCTTCTCGTGCTGCGCGGCGCGCCATTTCTTTGGCGCTTTCTGGGTCAACCTGAATAACGCCGTCGATAACCTGAGTGTGCAAATTGGCTGGAATAAACCCTGCGCCGATGCCCTGTATCGGGTGCGGCCCGGGTTGTCCGCCGCTGATCACCGGCGATAGGGTCGGCTCAACCGCGTATACTTTAAGGTTTGGCCAAACCTTTTTCAGAAACTCTGCACAGCCAGTTATATGACCGCCTGTGCCTACTCCAGTGATGATCGCATCAATCGGAGTATCCTTAAAGTCGGCTAGGATTTCTGGACCGGTATTTTGGACATGAACATCGACATTGGCCGGATTTTCAAACTGTTGTGGCATCCATGAATTTGGCGTTTGTTCGACCAATTCGATTGCCCGTTCGATTGCGCCCTTCATGCCCTTTTCGCGGGGGGTCAGGTCAAAACTTGCGCCATAAGCCAGCATAAGTCGGCGGCGTTCAATCGACATGCTTTCGGGCATAACAAGGATGAGTTTATAGCCCTTAACCGCAGCAACCATGGCAAGGCCAACACCGGTATTACCACTTGTCGGTTCAATAATTGTCCCACCCGGCTTCAGGCTGCCGTCCTTTTCCGCCGCCTCAATCATCGCAAGGCCAATCCGGTCTTTGATTGATCCGCCGGGGTTTGATCGTTCCGACTTGATCCAGACTTCAGCATCGCCAAACATCCGCTGCATGCGGATATGTGCAGTATTGCCGATGGTCTCCAGGATAGAATTGGCCTTCATGTCGTAACTTCCTTTGCTGGCGTAACGGTGTGATCTTGGCGAAATTGCGGTTCGAACGTTTTTGCGTTTTTAAGCTCGGGGAACAATTTTGACCAGATGCCTGTAACCATTATGGCCCCCGCACCGCCAAATACAACTGCACCGACCGGACCAAGTAGAGCGGCGGCAAAACCCGATTGCAATTCGCCCAATTCGTTTGATGCAGAAATGGCAAGGCCAGAGACGGAGCTTACCCTGCCGCGCATCGCATCGGGTGTGTTCAGCTGCACTAGCGAACTGCGCACATAGACGGACAGCATGTCCGCTGCGCCTAAGATAACGAGCATCGAAAGCGCGATGGCCATCGAGGCCGCCATATTTAGGCTATTGATTTTGGCATCGCCGAAAACGGTGTCGCCAATGATGTGCGAATAGCCAAAACCGATGGTTGCCACGCCGAATACAACAACAGCCCATAGCATCTTAACGCCGACATTATGCCGCAAAGGTTTAAAGGCCAGATAGATCGCGACAATGGCCGCACCCAATGCGGGGGCTGCACGCAGCTGACCCAGTCCATCCGGCCCCACAAACAGTATATCGCGCGCATAAACCGGCAGCAGAGCAGTCGCCCCGGCCAGCAATACCGCGAACAGATCAAGCGTGATTGCCCCAAGCAGGAAGCGTTCGGAAAAGGTGTATTTCATACCTTCAACCATCATCCGGATGGGGTGCTGCTTGTGCTCCATCGGCGGTGGATAGACAGGGCGGACCATAGAGATCGTCACGCTGGAAGCGGCCAGCAGCGCCACCGTCATCCAGTAAGAACCAGACGCATTCTGCGCATACATTAGCCCGCCGATTGCAGGGCCGATCACTGACGCGCTTTGCCATGCAATCGAGCTGAGCGCGATGGCGCGGGGCAGCGATTCTGGCGGAACAATATTGGGCGCAATCGCCCCCATCGATGGCCCGACAAAGACCCGCGCAGTGCCATGCAATGCGGCCAACAGAAAAAGCAGCGGCAGGTTTAGCGCGTCGTAATAGGTCAAAAGCCCCAAAGCCAAAGCAGCGCCGGCATCGACGATGTTGGCAAAAATGGCCACACGCCGCCGTTCAAACCGGTCCGCCGCCCAGCCTGCAACGGGGGTCAGCAAAGCCAGAGGGATGAACTGGAACAGCCCCAGCAATCCAAGTTGAAACGCCGCTTGTTTGGGCGACATGCCATAATCGGTGCGGGCGATGTCATAGACTTGCCACGCGATCACCACGACCATCGACATCGTGGCAATAACCGCCAAAAACCGGGCGAGCCAATATCGGCGAAAATCGGGAATGCTAAAGGGATGCGGCGCGGACGTCATGGTCCAAATCCGCCTAACCGGTTGGGCAGGGCGGCGCAATGCACTCTATGCTTGCGCCGCCCAATTTAGATCAATCCTTTACAGCTTAATCCTTTACTGGTGCATCGACCATCGGGCTGTTTCTATTCCACCAGCGGCGCAGACCAGCGCCAATCGGGCTTTTGATCAGCAGAACAAACACCCCGACCGGCAACAACCACGGCAGCACAACACCCGCCAGCATCATTAGCAACGCGAACATGGCCGTCATGCTGCTCGACGAGGCAGACCACGCATCGCCAAACGCGCCAGCGCCGCCTAGCCCCATATTGCCGCTATACTCAAAGACAACCGGGGTGGTGGCAAGACGCCGTTCACCGCTGCGCCGCGTTTCTTTTTCACCGCCTAGCATGCCGCGCAGTTCCTCGGCACGGCGGCGCAGTTCGACGCGTTCGTCATTGGCAAGGCCCTTGCCCGCCAGCCGCGCGTCGATGCGTTTTACCTCGGCTTCTATCCCCGCGCTGCGCACTTGTGACGATGCGATTTCAGAACCGACATTTTCGCCCGACACATTGCTGTTGGCGACAATCCCTTTGGCCTTTTCAACGCTGGCAATGGCGTCGCGGCCAAATTTACGAGCGATGCTGGGATCGAGCAGAAACTCCATCTGCCCCTCGGGATAGCCTTCTTCGCCTTGCTGGAAATTCAAGCCGGTAATCTGGCACCGCGTTAGGCCAAGCGTTTCGCACGCCGCGGCATGTTCGTCTTGCACCGCCTCGATGCTGTCGCCCGGCACGCGAAAGTCATAGCGGTATTGAAAGGCAACGCCCGGCGCGACGCTGGGCGATACCGCCGCCGGTTTAGTGAATACAGCGCCGTTGCTGGCTTCCTCTGTCGCAACGTCGCTGGTGCTGCTTTTGGCGGCTGAGGCATCTGCCGCTTCGGCTCCAGCTTCTGCAGCGGCAGTTTCTTGTTTACCCTCATTCTCTGCGCTGCATCCGGCAACAGCGGCCAGCAAGGGTAGGGCAATGATCCATGACATTTTACGCATTTCGCTCTCCTAAAAAACGACCCCCTGTTTCAGGTCGCTGGATAATGTGATGTCATATCATTTGCAGTCGGCAACGCAGTTTTAGAGGGGCGGGGCCGCGGCGTTTCGTTATGTTCAAACCTTATGTAAATCGTGCAGCGCAACATTTGGCTGATGTGGGCGGGCTTGCGAAGCAGCGGCGGTTTCCGAATAATTTACATTTCAAAGCCCTCTCGCTGCACAGCAGCATTAACATAACTAAATTAGTTGAGAATACGACTCGTGAAATTCGAACATTCACATTGTTTTTTTTCCTTTGGTTTCTTTGGTGCTTTGGGTGACATTAAATTTGGCTCACCCAAAGGCCCAAAGAACCAAAGAGGATTTGATTATGCAGTCCGACGCTGCCCTGATGGAAGCCAGCCTGATCGCTGTTGCGGACAGCGGCATCGAACTGCGCCACCCGCTGTTCGCCCGCTGGTTTGCGGCTTGGCCAGAACGGCGCGCAACCTTTATCAATGCCGATGCCTCTTCACGGCGGATGACCGATGAAACGCTGGAAATGATGCTGGGGCTGGCCAAGGGGGAGGAGCAATGGGTCGGGCCGCTGGTCGATGAACTCGCGTTCACCCACCGCAGCTATGGCCGCCTGCCATGGGCGGAATATGAAAGCTGGATTGATCTGACCATTGTTGTGTTGGGCGAATTGGCGGGCGCAGCGTGGCATGCGGACGCCGAGGCGGCATGGCTGCGGCAGGGGGAGCGGCTGAAGGTCTTGATCCAAGCGGCGCGCATAGGCTGGGATGAGGCGATGCCGGGGCATGTTTTGGGTACTTGATTCGCGCATATCGCGGTGCCGAATGGATGTTTCCGCCACGTTAAGTTGACAAGGTTGGCGGGAAACCATTCCCTATGTGTCCACCTTGTCAACTTAAGCAGCGATTTTTGGGCTGTGGTCGGGGTGGTTAAGCGCAGGGTGCATGCTTGCTCCATAGCCGGATTATACGGGAGCGGGATGTGTGTAGGACAGTGGCCTTTTAAACTCTCTCTCCTTTAGGGGAGATACGAAGCCTTGGCGCAGTTGAGAGGGTGCGGCAGGCGCATCCTTACCGCTACAGCCCCTCTCCGCTAAAGGGGCAAGGGAAAAATTATTTCACACGAAGCCACGAAGGCACAAAGAACGGTAAAGAAGAATCCTCTTTGTGCCTTCGTGTCTTCGTGTGAGCCCAATTGGCGTGCCTACTGTTAGCGTCGACGGTTTAGACTATGAAATTCGTTAGTTACGGAACGGCACAACATTGTCAGAAGATTGATGACTGGTAGGGAATTCTAGTCCAGAAATTCTACTAAACATTTCAGCTTCTAAACCGACTTCAGAGGCCATCCGCTCGACAGCTCCCGGATAGTTCAGTTCAAGCGTATCAAGAGACTTCGATAAAAGCTCTGGAGTTTCCATCGGGATGATACCGTCATGCGTTTCGTGGCGTCGCTGCCCCGTCTTTGCAAGATGAATATATCCAGTGCGATATTGGTCCGCTGTGATGATTTTTAAATCAAATGCGCGTCGAATGAGAGCAGAGGCGGCGACTTTCCATCTAAGCTTTAGATCAAAAATTGCGGTCCAATCAAGGTAGCGCCCCCGAGGGAACTCATGAACAAAAGATGACCTCGGTAGAAGGAATGCGCTGGCGAACCGATTCGCCTGATCCTCAGTGGCTTTATCGCCGGTCACGATCCCCTTATGCATAACAAGATGGCCACATTCGTGCGCCAAATCGAAACGTAATCTGCAAGCAGTCTGTTTCGCCTCGCTGCGAATGATCATAGGACGTTGGCGATCAATCGATAAAGCATCAACTCTTTCCGATACTCCATCGAAAAAACTGACAACGGCACCTGCGTTCTCAACAACACGCATCATGCTTGCAATAGGTCCGGAGCCTAGGCTCCAATGATTCCGAGCGTTCTCGGCTGCTGCTTCTATGTCGGAGACAGAATCAATATTAGCCATTGGAAAGGAAACATCAGGCAAATGAAGCGCATCATCTAGCTTGGAAACAAAGGATTCAAGCAACGTACCACGAGCAACGACTTGGCCGACTACTGTTATGGGTGTTGTTCGTTGCTTTCGAAAATGGCATTCTTCGGGTCGAACGCTATTTCGATTGCTTAGGACGAAAAAGCGGGGGGTTACGCGTAAGGCTGCCGCCAAGGCTTCAATCATGCCTTGAGTTGGCAGCTTGGCGCATTGCTCCAATTGATTCAGATATTGCCGTGAGGCACTGACGCGCGCACCTAGATCGTCGAGCGACAGGCATTGTGCCATCCGCGCGAGTCTAAGTCGCTCGCCGTCAAAAACGGGAGTGTCGGTCATAAACAATCCTCGACTTCAGACTAATTTTCGTCGCGCTTTTTCTCAGAGGAGTCGTCTCGACGTACCTTAACTTCAGGAGCTTCCAATTCGATCGACTCTGTAGCGGGTCTACCAAGACCGCCAGAAATTACACCGCCAATTTCGATGGGAACCTGCCAGTTGAGCATCGCATTTTTGCCGCGCAAACCGACAAAATAAATTGCCAATGCTGAACCATCCACATCGGTGTCGATTGCAAACCTATATGCCAAATCACGAGCATCGTCATGATCCGGGAAAACCAGACTAAGCTGATTCAATTCGTCATTTGTTTGGTTTAAGGTGCGTTCAGTAGGTTCATCGGGTTCGCCGCGATAAATCCGAACAGGTACTTGCCCGATTTGAAAGACCAAATGCATGGTGCGATCAATTGCTTTCAGCCAGTCATATTGTCCATCATCAACGGCACGCAAAACACGAAAGCGGACAAACTGGAACGCGCGACAACCCAAGGTCCATCCATCATCTCCCTCTAGTTCATTGTGCAGTTCCACAGCCGCACGCCGTCCATCTACAATAAACTCAGCGATTTGGATCAGACGCTCTTGCGTAAGATCAGGATGAAATTCCCAAGGCACATTTTTCACAAAGCATTCTCCCTATAGAAAAACGCTGATAGGCGAAATGTGGAATTTGTCAACCATTATTTTTTCTGTAAACCAGCCCTTCACCCAACTCCAACAAAACTATCCATCACCCGCTTTCGCCCCGCAGTTTCAAATTCAATCTCCAGCTTATTCCCCTCAATATCCTCGATCACGCCATAGCCGAATTTTTCGTGAAACACGCGCATGCCGACCGCCAAATCGCTGCGGCCTTTTGCGCCGAAACCTACAGCTGGCTTGTCTGCCTCGGCCACGCGCGATGGCACGGCGTTGAAGCCGCCCGAGGTTGCCGCGCGTTGCCAGCCGGGGCCGCGGGCGTTGCTGCGGCCTTGGTTGGCGGCGGCGAGGTGTGCGAACGGGTCTTCGCGTTCGCTCCAGTTTGCGCGCCACATGCTCGCGCCGCCGGTCATGGTTTGCTCTGCCTCGATATGTTCAGGCGGCAATTCGGTGATGAAGCGGCTGGGGATGCTTGACGTCCATTGGCCGTAAATCCGGCGGTTGGCGGCATGGGTGATGGTGCATTTTTCGCGGGCGCGGGTGATGGCGACATAGGCCAGCCGCCGTTCTTCCTCCACCGATGCCAGCCCGCCTTCGTCCATTGCGCGCTGTGATGGAAAGACGCCATCCTCCCACCCTGCGCAAAATACGTGGCGATATTCCAATCCCTTGGCGGCGTGGATTGTCATGATGGTTATGCTTTCGCCGCTGTCGCGGCTTTCATTGTCCATCACCAGGCTGACATGTTCCAGGAAATCGCCCAGCGTTTCATATTCCTCCATGGCGCGGGTCAGTTCTTTAAGGTTCTCCAACCGCCCCGATGCCTCCACGCTACGCTCGGCCTGTAATGCCGCAGTATAGCCGCTATCCTCCAGCACCAATTCGGCCAGCGCAGACGGTGGCAACGTCGCCGCACTATCGCGCCAACGGGCGATGTCGATGACCAGATCGGCCAGCGACTTGCGCGCTTTGCCCGTTAGCTCGTCGGTGCCGACCATCTGCGCAGCGGCGAGCGATAACGGCACACGTTCGGCGCGCGCGATACGGTGGATTTTTTCCACAGCCTTATCCCCAATGCCGCGTTTGGGCACATTGACGATCCGTTCAAAGGCAAGATCGTCGGCGGGCTGATTCACAATGCGCAGATAAGCGATGGCGTCGCGGATTTCTGCGCGTTCATAGAAACGGAAACCACCGACGATTTTGTAATTCAGCCCGATGGAGATGAAGCGATCCTCAAGCTCGCGCGTTTGAAACTGCGCACGGACAAGGATGGCAATGTCGGACAGTGAGACTTGTTTGTATTGCAGCGCCTCTATCTCTTCGCCGATCCGACGTGCTTCCTCTGGCCCATCCCAAACTCCGATGATGCGCACCTTTTCGCCGCCGTCCAGCTCGGTCCACAATGTCTTGCCCAGACGTCCGCTATTGGCGTCAATCAGCCCCGATGCAGCGGCCAATATGTGCGGGGTGGAGCGATAGTTTTGTTCAAGCCGGATAGTCTTTGCGCCCGGAAAATCCTTTTCAAAGCGCAGGATATTGGCGACCTCTGCGCCGCGCCAGCTGTAGATCGACTGGTCATCATCACCCACGCAACAGATGTTTTTGCGTTGCTGCGCCAACAGCCGCAGCCATAGATATTGGACCGCGTTCGTATCCTGATATTCGTCAACAAGGATGTATTTGAACTTCGCCTGATACTCGGCGAGTACATCGCGGTGGTTTTTTAGGAGGGTGAGGCTGTGCAGCAACAGATCGCCAAAATCACACGCGTTCAGCTCGCGTAGCCGCGCCTGATACACCGTGTACATCGCCTGACCTTTGCCATCGGCATACAGTGCGCTCTCGCCTTTATCGATGTCCGCCGGGGTCAGCCCCTTATTCTTCCATTTATCGATCAGCCCCGCCAGCGATTTGGGCGGAAAGCGTTTGTCGTCAATGTTCGCGGCCTGCACGAGTTGTTTGAGAAGACGCAGCTGGTCGTCGGTATCAAGGATGGTGAAATTGCTTTTCAGCCCCATTAATTCGGCATGCTTGCGCAGCATTTTGGCACCTATGCTGTGGAATGTGCCGAGCCATGGCATCCCCTCAACCGCATCGCCGATCATCCGGCCCATGCGCTCTTTCATCTCGCGGGCGGCTTTATTGGTAAAGGTGACAGCCAGGATTTCTGACGGCCATGCCAATCGTTCCGCAATAATATGCGCAAGACGTGCGGTAAGCGCGGCCGTCTTCCCTGTGCCAGCACCTGCGAGCATCAGCACTGGCCCTTCTGTGGTCAGCACAGCTTCGCGTTGCGGCGGGTTCAGGCCGTTTAGCCACGGATAGTTGGGAGCAGGAGCGTTGTGAGTCACAAGCGAACGATTAGGGAACGTTGCGGAAACGCGCAAGCAGCCTTCGTTGTTGCTAAGTTCATTCCGGGTCTTGATCGAGCCGCAATAACGTTAGCCGTGCTTTGCCGACATCGCGCGTGGCATCAATGGTGAAGCCTTTCAGCTCAACGTCTTCTTTGCCGCTGGTCTCTAGGCTGATCCATGAGCCGGGCGCGAACCAGCCCAGACGGTTTAGCTTATCAAGCGCGACTTGCCCGGCACCGCTGCCATAAGGCGGGTCGAGCAGGATCAGGTCAAAACCTGTCCGCGCGGGGCCAAGCGATAGCACCGACGAGCGCCGCACATCGCATTGCGCCTTTGCGCCCAGCTTTTCGATATTGCTATCCAGCGCATTCAACGCATCTCGGTCTTGTTCGACAAAAACGCATTGCGCCGCACCGCGAGACAGCGCCTCTAGCCCCAGCGCGCCAGATCCCGCAAACAGATCGAGCACTTTCAGATCCTCGAATGATCCTAAACGGCTGGTCAGCATAGAGAACAAAGTCTCGCGCGTGCGGTCGGCGGTGGGGCGCGTGGTATCGCCCTTTGGTGCGATCAAGGGGCGCGATCGCCATGTGCCAGAGATAATCCTCATGCTTTCAACGTATTCCGGAATTCGATCAAATCCACCCGCCGCACTTCGCCGACAGCGCCGGGTTCCAGATCGCCGAGCACAAACGGGCCATAACGCGTGCGGATCAGGCGGCTGACCTCCAACTCAAAATGCTCAAGCACGCGGCGCACTTCGCGGTTTTTGCCTTCGGTCAGGGTCATTTCCAGCCAGCCATTGCGGCCAGTGCGGCGTTCCAGATTGGCGTCGATTTTGCCGTAACGCACACCGTCGATTTCAATGCCGTGGATCAGTTCCTCTAATTGAGTCTGGCTGATATCGCCAAATACCCGGGCGCGGTAGGTGCGTTCAATGCCGGTTGCGGGCATCTCCATCTGGCGTTTGAATTCGCCGTCATTGGTCATCAACAGTAAGCCTTCGGTATTCAAATCCAGCCGCCCGATAGGCATCAATCGCGGCAGATCCTTTGGCAAAATGTCATAGATCGTTTTGCGCCCGCTAAAATCGCGTTCGGCGGTCAGGCAGCCTTCGGGCTTGTGGAACATATATAACTGCGTCGGCGCTGGCTGGCCAACGGCTTTGCCATCCACCGCAACACCATGCAGCGATTTCAATAAGGTTGCAGGCGTTTCGACCGCAACACCGTTCAGCGTGATGCGCTTATCGGCGATCATCCGTTCAATCTCTCGCCGTGATGCAACGCCCGCACGGGCAAGCAACTTGGCGATCCGTTCCTCGCCATCCTGACGTTCCAGCGCGCCTTTTGATGGCGCTGCATCGGGCCGTGGTTTGCGGACAGGTTTTGCATCCCAGCGCAGCTTTGGCGGCTTTGCCGAGGCCGGTTTACGGGCGGCAGGATATTTCGGAGGGCGTGTCGGAGTTTGAGCCATCCGCGCCCTTTGCCGTATATGCAGCGAAATGTCACCCCGTGGCGCAAAGACATTGGCCATTCAGGAAAATGGCGTTAGGCAGGGGACGGGAATTTTGGGAGGTTCTACATGTCGGTCGATTTAATCCGGTTCATAATTTTTGTCGCCATTTTGGCGGGGATAGCTTTTGTCGCGCTCACGAGTGATAAAT
>JAAFIB010000007.1:0-34526 GCA_013297725.1 Sphingomonadales bacterium | reverse complement strand
CGGTTGCATTTCTCCTCGGGATTTCCAGCGGCTTTCCGCTGACACTTCTGGTTGCGACGCTTACGTTCTGGTTAGCAAAGGTTGGGCTTGATACCACGACGATCGGCCTCGCGGTGATGGTGGGCATTCCCTATACAATCAAATTTCTATGGGCGCCTTTGCTCGACAAGTTGCATCTGCCGTTTTTGCATGAACGTTTAGGCCAGCGACGCAGCTGGCTGTTTGTTATTCAGGCCCTGCTCGTTGTCGCAATCTGGAATCTTGGGGCGAGCGACCCTCAGCCTGGACAGCTCGGCAATTTCTTCATTTGGGCTCTAATCGTTGCGTTTCTATCGGCGACGCAGGATATCGTCATCGACGCATATCGTATTGAAATACTGGATGAAGTCGAATTTGCGCATGGTACTGCTGCGAACCAATTCGGCTATCGCACCGGCAATCTGATTGCAGGGGCAGGCACAATATACATCGCGTCATCCGAAGGGTTGGGGCTTGGTTGGGGTCTCGGCTATGGGCTGACTTCGCTTTGCGTTGTGCCAGCGATCATCGGTGCATTCTGGGTCGGTCCAGGCAAATTTGTTGACCGATTTGCGGATGCAAGCGGCATGTCGGCAGGCCAATGGCTGACCGAGTCTGTCGTCAATCCATTCAGAGAGTTTTTGACACGGCACGGTGCGTTTCTGATCCTAGGCTTTGTACTGTTGGTAAAAGTGGGCGACGCAATGGGGCAGGCGATGCTCAGCCCGATGATTGTGCAGCTGGGTTTTACTGACCTTGAATATATTAGTGCCAACAAGATTTGGGGTTTTGCCGCATTGATCGTGGGGTCTGCGCTTGGCGCACCATTCCTGCTCTGGCTGGGTATGGGGCGCGCGCTGCTGATTTCAGGGCTGATGATGATGTTTTCGAACGCGATGTTCATGATACTCGCCGCGACTGGCAATGCGTATTGGATGATGGTCGCCGCGATTGTTACCGAAAATGTAACTAGCGGGATCGGATTGACGGTATTTGCGACCTATCTTTCTGGTCTGTCGAGCATTGCCTATACCGCGACGCAGTTCGCTTTGCTGTCGTCTTTTGCCGGCGTTGGTCGAACATTTATGGCGGGACCTGCTGGCTGGGTGGCAGAGAAGTTTGGCTGGTTCGGCTTTTGGGGATTCACCATTGTTGCTGCTATCCCCGGTATGATCCTCCTGTGGATCTTGTGGAGTAAAGGATATGTTGGTGAGGGCATAAGGCAAAGCACGACTATCGACGAAACAAAGCTGAAAGAGCCGGTAGGCGCTTTGCGGGTTTTTGGATTTCTGCTTATTATCGTCGCGCTGGTAGGTGTTTTGCTTTCACAACAATTAAAAGCGGAACCAATCTGGTTGTACGCGTCGCTTGCTAGTTTTGCCATTGGTGCAGCGATGGCGTGGAAACGTAAAGCTGTTGCTTAGCTAAGTGGTCGCCCCAAATCCTCAAACGCCGCGCATACTGCTTGCGCAGCGGATAGTGCGCCGACGTCTTGATTGCAGCCCATGGCTTGACGCAGCAATAGGCTTGACCCGCGCGGGTCTTCCATCGCGGTTGCGATTGCCTCGATCAGTCGCGCTTCGTCGATGGTCATGCGCGCGCAACAACATGCAGCGATCAGGATTTTCTTATCTGCACCGCGCGCTGTTTCGGCCATAAATGCGCGCAGCATAATCATCGGGCGACGATACGCCATGCCGAACACACCAAGCATAGCATTGGTAGCAGCAGCATCATGAAGCCCATATGCGCCCATCCGGCGGATTGTATAAAGCAGCAATTGGTCTGCGCCGATAACCGGGGCAGCAAAGGGCAGGGGATTGGCAATAACAGGTTGATTCGGGCGCATGGGGCTCTCCTTGTGAAGCAGCAGATCACCATATCTGTTAATGCAAGTCAATCGCAATAAGACTATTCCGGGATTTGATTGTTCGCTTTCAGGATAGCGCCTGCAAGATAGAGCGTTCCGGCAATCAGGACGATTTCTGACGACGGATCAATTTGCAATGACGTAAAGGCGGCCTCGATGTCGGGTGCTGCGATGGCCTTTTCGCCGAATGCCTCGACGCCATGATGCTCATGCCCGGGCACAGGCAGCACGGTAATGCTCGCCAGCTTGTTCCAGAGCGGCGCGATAATCGCTGACGGGTTTTTGTTCGCCAACATGCCGGTAATCAAATGGATGGCTCGCGTTTCATCGGCGAAATGCGCCGCGATGGCGCGGCCGCCGTCAACATTATGCCCGCCATCAAGCCACACCTCTGTGCCATCGGGTAGCAAGTCAGTCAGTGGCCCTTTCGCCAGCCTTTGCATCCGCGCAGGCCAGCGGGTCCATTCCATTGCGGCGGCAAGCGCGCTTTCGGGAACTGCGATAGCGTTTTGATGGCGCAGCATAGCGATCGCAAGCGCAGCATTATCCGCCTGATGCGGTCCGGCCATACGGGGCAGGGGCAGGCTGAGTTTTCCCTGTGCATCGCGGTAATGCAGGCTGCCGTCATAGATTACCGCATCCCAGGTTTCGCCGCGATCCAGCAGCTTTGCTCCTGAGTGCATTGCCTGTTTGGCAATCTCAGTCAGCATCGACGGTGCATATTTCTGGCAAATAAGCGGCACATCCGACTTGGCTATACCAGATTTTTCAAAGGCGATCCGGTCCAGCGGCGGCATATCTGGCACGCCTTCCTCCGCAGCCAAAAGAAACCCTTCATGGTCAATGCCGAGTGAAGCGATGCCGCAGATAGCAGGCGTAGCGATAATGTTAGTCGCATCCAGCCTGCCGCCAAGACCAACTTCAAGGATGCAGGCATCGGCAGGCGTGCGGGCAAAGGCGAGGAAGGCAGCGGCAGTTGTAACTTCAAAAAAACTCGCCTGCAGACCCTCTGCATGGTCGAGAACTTCACATAGCAATTCTGCTAGATAGTCGTCGGAAATCAGCTTTCCGGCAATCCTGATCCGTTCGTTAAAACGCACCAGATGCGGGCTGGAATAGACATGGGCTGTCTGCCCCGCCGCCTCAATAGCGCCACGCAAAAATGCGCAGGTTGAACCTTTGCCATTGGTCCCGGCAACGTGGAACACCGGTGGCAGCTTGTCTTGCGGATTGCCAAGCCGTGCGCAAAGCTCGCGGATGCGCTCCAACCCCAACGTATCACGCCCGGGCGAGAGTGCGGTTAAGCGGTCAAGCTGCGCCTGAACTGCGGTGGAATCGGATTTAGCGTGGTCAGGCATAAATTAGGACGCGGGCAATAACCTCGTTTCGTCATCCTGAGCTTGTTTCAGGATAACGGGCGACGCTGGTTTGTTATCCTGAAACAAGTTCAGGATGACGATTGTTTAGGAAAATGCATGGCATCATCAAGCGGCCTTCTTCCCCGCCATCAGATAATCAATCAGGCCCGACAGCGTCGATTTCAACTCGTGCCGGTGCGTCACCATGTCGATCATGCCGTGGTCGAGCAGATATTCGGCGCGTTGGAACCCTTCGGGTAGTTTCTCGCGGATGGTTTGTTCGATCACGCGCTGTCCGGCAAAACCGATCAGAGCGCCGGGCTCTGCAATCTGGATATCGCCCAGCATCGCATAGCTTGCGGTCACGCCGCCGGTGGTCGGATCGGTCAGCACAACGATATAGGGCAGGCCCGCATCGCGTAGCATCTGGATTGCCACGGTCGAACGCGGCATCTGCATCAGGGACAGAATCCCTTCTTGCATCCGCGCGCCGCCAGCGGCTGTGAAGATGATATAGGGGCATTTTTTCACCACAGCCTCTTGCGCAGCGGCAACGAAAGCTTCGCCCACTGCCATACCCATTGATCCGCCCATGAAAGCGAAATCCTGCACGCTGACGACTGCGGTTTGGCCGTCAATCTTCCCCGACGCGCTTATCATTGCGTCGGTCTCACCCGTTGCGGCGCGCGCAGCTTTAATCCGGTCAGGGTATTTTTTGGTGTCTTTGAATTTCAGCGGGTCTTCCATCACCTTTGGCATGGGCAAGACACGCAGCGTGTCTTCATCAAAGATTGCAGCAAAACGTTCCGCCGGGCCGATGCGGCCATGGAAATCGCATTTCGGGCAGACCGACTGGTTTTCCTCAAACTCCTTAAGGAAAATCATCGAGTTGCAGCCTTTGCATTTATGCCAAAGCGTCTCCGCCGTCTCGCGCTTGGCGATGAATGGCATGGCATTACGAACGCGAGTGACCCAGTTCATGGCGTAAAACTATCCCCGTAAATTCAACCGGTAGTGCTGAACCTGTCGAAGCACATCCCACAATTATAAACGCTTGTTTAAACCTTGGGACACCCTTCGACAGGCTCAGGGCTAACGGTTTTTAGTTATGCTCTCGCAGAATTGATAGCTGCTTTTAACGAAGCCACATAATCGCGCAAAGGCCCAGCCGCGTTATCGCCATGCTGCGCAACCAGCTCAACCAGCGCAGAGCCCACAACCACGCCATCGGCAACGCGCGCAATGGCGGCGGCTTGTTCTGGTGTACGGACACCAAATCCAACTGCAATCGGCAGATTGGTTGCGATTTTCAAACGCGCAACTGCGTCTTCGATGCTGGCTTGCGCCGCTTGTTGTTTGCCGGTGATGCCCGCGACCGAGACGTAATAGACAAAACCGCTGGAGCCATCCAATATTGTTGGCAGCCGCGCCGCATCGCTGGTTGGCGTGGCAAGGCGGATCAGGTCAACACCTGCGCTGCGCAATGCGGGGCCAAGTTCGGGGTCTTCCTCTGGCGGCACATCGACGCAGATGACGCCGTCAACGCCAGCATTGGTGCATTGGGCGGCAAACCAGTCTCCGCCGCGGATCGTCATTGGATTGGCATAGCCCATCAGGACCAGTGGAACGTCTGGGTGTTTTGCGCGAAACGCGGTGGCGAGGGCGAAGATGTCCGCAGTGGTTGTGCCTTTGGCAAGGCTGCGGATGTTCGCTTCTTGGATTGCGGGGCCATCGGCCATCGGATCGGTGAAGGGCATGCCAAGCTCAATCACATCCGCGCCGCCTGCAACGAGGGCATCGAGATTGGCCGCAGTATCGCCGTCGCCAGCGGTGATGAAGGTGACGAGGGCAGGGTGGGCTTTTGTGAAGGCAGAGGAGAGGCGAGGCATTACAATCAATCCGTTACACTGCTTAAATCTAATATTCTTTTTGGTAAATCAAATGTAATTTCCAGAAATGTTCTGATAAAATTGACCAACTCAATAGCCTCTTGTCTGGAAGAGTTCAATTCATGCAGGGCGTCGTTTCCATCCATTCTAGTTTTGTGTGCCCATGCTCTCATGGCTTCTGTTAACAGTCCATCATTTCGTGCTGCGTCAATTCGATCAGATAATACTTTACCTTTAGATTTGTCATAGCCAAGACTAGCAAGTGCAACTTCTAGTATTGACCTGCATGTTCCTACTATTCGTGATGGATCCCGATTCAACGAGATGTCTTCTTGCACTTCTGTGAATACAGTTCGAAGCCTGTCAGGCCAATGTTCAGAGTCATCTGCGCAAGGCGGAGTAGGCCAGACTCCAAGCACTTTCGGTGGAGGTCCGTTGTATATCCATTCGGTACTGTTCAACGATCTTCCGTGATCCCTAAAACTGAAATGTATAGACTCAAACCAAATTAAAACGGGGCCGCCACAATTTACACGTGGGCAGTTTGCGGTTCCATATGATTGTGCAGGCCTGTTATCTTTTGGGTTGCGTGGAATGTTAGCATTATACTGCGGTTCTGTCTGCGCGGGCTCTCTTGAATGATAATTTTCAATCCGATGGATTTTGAAATACTCGAGACAGCTACAGTGAGGGCATTTGAGGTTAAACGAAAACATACTCATATCACCGTCCCGAGCGCCTCAGCTACGGTGAAGATATCCTTGTCACCACGCCCGCACAGGTTGGCGAGGATAATCTGGTCGCGGTCCATCTTTACCGCTTCACGCGCCACAGCGGCAATCGCATGGGCGGGTTCCAGCGCGGGAATGATGCCCTCAGTGCGGCAGAGGAGTTGGAATGCGTCCAGTGCCTCTTTGTCGGTCACGCTGTCGTAACGCACGCGGCCTATTTCTTTCAGCCAGCTATGCTCGGGCCCAATGCCGGGATAGTCGAGACCCGCGCTAATCGAATGGGCCTCATCAATCTGGCCGTCTTCGTCCTGTAGCAAATAGGTTTTGTTGCCGTGCAATATGCCGGGACGACCGCCTGCGAGGCTGGCGGCGTGTTCCTTATCCAACCCATGCCCGGCTGCTTCAATGCCCAGCATTTCAACGTCCGCATCATCCAAAAACGGATGGAACAAGCCGATAGCATTCGATCCACCACCAATGGCCGCAACCAGCAGGTCGGGCAGGCGATTGATGCGGCTTAGCATCTGCGCGCGGGCTTCTTTGCCGATCACGCTCTGGAAATCGCGGACCAGCTCTGGATAGGGATGCGGGCCCGCCGCTGTGCCGATGATGTAGAATGTGTCGTGCACATTGGCGACCCAATCGCGCAGACCTTCATTCATCGCATCTTTCAACGTGCCTGCGCCGCTAGTGACGGGAATAACTTCGGCCCCCAACAAACGCATGCGGAACACATTGGGCTGCTGTCGCGAAATATCCTTGGCACCCATATAGATGAAGCAGGGCAGGCCGAAACGCGCGCAAACGGTGGCGGTGGCAACGCCGTGCTGGCCCGCGCCAGTTTCGGCAATAATGCGCGTCTTGCCCATGCGCATCGCGAGCAGGATTTGGCCGATGCAATTGTTGATTTTGTGTGCGCCGGTGTGGTTCAGCTCATCACGCTTGAACCAGATTTGCGCGCCCTTTCCGGCGGGCGCATCCTTGCGGCACTCCTCGGTCAGTCGTTCGGCATAATATAACGGCGAAGGACGGCCAACATAATGTTCGAGCAGATCGTCAAACTGCGCCTGAAATGCAGGATCGGCCTGCGCTGCGCGATATTCCCGCTCCAGATCAAGCACCAGAGGCATTAGAGTTTCGGCAACATAGCGTCCGCCGAATTGACCAAAATGGCCGCGTTCGTCGGGTTGGTTGCGGAATGAGTTCGGGGTGAGTTCAGCTGTTGTCATAGTCGCGGACCGCTTTGCAGAAAGCGGCAATCTTGTCCACATCCTTGACGCCGGGGGTCGATTCAACGCCGGAGGAAACGTCGACCAGTGGTGCTTTGGTAGCGCGCAAAGCCTCGGCCACATTGTCCGGTGCCAATCCGCCCGCAAGTCCCCAGGGGATGCGATGTTCAAAATTTTGCAGCAACGACCAATCAACCCGCGTGCCCGTGCCACCGGGCAGAGCTTGGGCCGGGGCATCATAGAGTATCATATCGACCACATCATCATACCGGTCAGCACTGACTAAATTCTGATGGCTTTTCAAGCCGATGGCTTTCCAGATATGCGCCTTTGTATGCTGGCGAACCAGATTGAGCCATTCTGGCGTTTCGGTGCCGTGGAATTGGATGACATCGGGGCGGACCATTTCCAGCGCTCTTTGCGTCAGCTCTGGCTCGGCGTTGACGAGTAGCAGCACGACCTTAAGACTGGGCGGCGTCTGCATGCGCAGCGCAGCGGCTTGTTCCAAGCTAACATGGCGCGGGCTTTTTTCGAAATGCACTAGGCCGATGTGCGTTGCGCCGTGTTTTGCGGCGGCGTCAATGGCGGCGGGGGTTGAGAGACCGCAAATTTTGATTTGGGTCATGGACGATACTCAACTTCGCTGAGCGTATTAGTCCCGTAACGCTCGATGAAGTCGTTACGAATTGAGCGAGCCATATCTACTGATGTATTGGGGTTCATTCCTTCCGCCTTCAAAATTAATTGAGCAAACTGCATCGCATCAATCTGGACGCTGTCGGCGCAAAGCTCGTTTGATCCGACCCAAAGGCATATCCCGTAATTGTAACAGACGTCGCCTAGAAACAGATCAAGATCGAGGTAAAAGTTATCGCCGCGCCGTTCGGTCTGCCGTTTTTGTGAAACCACTAAAGCGTCCCCACAATCGCCCGCGCCGCCACATCGGGATCCTCTGCCTTAGAAATCGGCCTACCAACCACCAACACACTCGCGCCATCGTCGCGGGCCTGCCTTGGCGTCACCGTGCGTTTTTGATCGGCGCTATTGCCGCCTGCGGGGCGCAGGCCGGGGACGACGAAGAAGCCGTCTTTCCAGCTTTTCTTGACCGCTTTGACTTCATGGCCTGAACAGACAATGCCATCCAGTCCAGCATCCTGAGCCAGTGCCGCTAGCCGTGCGACTTGCAGCGACGGATCATCAGAAACGCCAACACGGTTCAGGTCGTGATCGTCAAGACTGGTCAGCACTGTTACGCCAACGACCTTTGTATGCAGCCCGGCAGCAGCCTTTGCATCCTCCATCATCGCACGGCCGCCAGAGGCGTGGATTGTGACGATGGCAGGCTCCAACGAGTTGATCGCTTGCATCGCCTTTGCCACAGTATTGGGAATGTCGTGCAATTTCAGGTCGAGGAAAATCGGCATGCCCAATTTTTGCACCTCATGCACACCGCTATGACCATTGGCGCAAAAGAATTCCAGGCCGAGTTTTACGCCGCCGATATGCGCCTTTACCTTTTTGATCAGGTCCAGCGCATCATCCAAATAGGGCGTGTCGATGGCGACATAGAGGGGATTGCTCATACCGCACCTACGCTTTCTGGCATCGCTTGCTTCGCCTCATTCATGTTTAGCGGAGTTGGGCGGGTGGAGCCTTCCAGTGCCATGATACGGCGGCGAAGCCGAAAGCTCTGCGTCCGGTGCAGCAAGTAAAGCGGCACGAAACCGATAAGAAACGACAGCCCCATCAATGCGGGCAATTTGGTGTCAAGCCAAAGACCGCCCCAGAGCTTTACCGAAACCGGCAGCCAGTTGTTGACGGCAAAAACGATGAAACCAACAAGGAAAATGACCCAGAACAAAGTCTTTAAAAATGACATGGTTTTGGCTTCCTTTCAGGGGTTGGTGGCTATCGTAGGGGAAGGTTCTTTGAGTTTCCAGTCCTCAATTCTCACCAGTTAAAACCTTCACATATACCGTTCGTCATCCTGAACTCGTTTCAGGATAACGAGCTGATGTCGCGTGTTATGCTGAAACAAGTTCAGCATGACGATTTTATTGTGCGTGTCTGCCCTTATCCAAACACCCGCGTGAAAATCGTGTCGACATGTTTCAGGTGATAGCCAAGATCGAATTTTTCCTCGATCTCTTGTGGCGATAATGCATCGGTTACATCTGCGTCAGCTTTGAGCAATTCGAGCAACGATAACGCACCATCCGATTCCCACACTTTCATGGCGTTACGTTGAACCAGAACATAGCTATCCTCGCGGCTGACCCCGGCTTGCGTCAACGCCAGCAATACCCGTTGCGAGTGAACAAGCCCGCCCATTTTATCGAGATTTTTCTGCATGCGTTCAGGATAGATCAGCAATTTGTCGATCACTCCGGTCAAGCGGCCAAGCGCGAAGTCCAGCGTGATTGTGGCGTCCGGGCCGATATAGCGTTCAACCGAGCTGTGGCTGATGTCGCGTTCGTGCCACAACGCCACATTTTCGAGCGCAGGCACCACTGCACTGCGCACCATGCGGGCAAGGCCGGTCAGGTTTTCGGTCAAAATCGGGTTGCGCTTATGCGGCATCGCCGACGATCCCTTTTGCCCGGGGGAGAAATACTCCTCAGCCTCCAGCACTTCGGTGCGTTGCAGATGACGGATTTCAACGGCAAGCCGTTCGATAGACGACGCAATCACGCCCAGGGTTGCAAAATACATTGCATGGCGATCTCTCGGGATAACTTGCGTTGAAACAGGTTCGACTGACAGGCTAAGCTTTGCCGCGACGTGTTCCTCAACCTTTGGATCGATGTTGGCGAATGTGCCAACTGCGCCAGAAATCGCACAGGTTGCAATGTCTTTGCGCGCCGCAATCAACCGGTCTTTGCAGCGGGCAAACTCGGCATAAGCCTCCGCCATTTTCAGGCCAAAGGTGACAGGTTCGGCATGGATGCCGTGGCTGCGCCCGATGCACGGGGTCATTTTATGTTCAAACGCGCGGCGCTTAATCGCGGCCAGCAACGCATCGAGATCAGCGAGCAATAGATCAGATGCCTGTGCTAGCTGCATCGCAAGACAGGTATCCAGCACATCAGAGCTGGTCATCCCCTGATGCATAAAACGCGCCTCATCCCCAACCTGTTCGGACACCCAGGTGAGGAACGCGATCACATCATGCTTTGTCACTGCCTCAATCGCATCAATCGCTGCAACATCAATCGCAGGGTTAGTCGCCCACCACGCCCAAAGCGCATCTGCCGCAGATTTTGGCACTACGCCAAGATCGGCCAAAGCCTCAGTCGCGTGCGCCTCAATCTCGAACCAGATTTTGAACCGGTTTTCCGGCTCCCAAATGGCAACCATATCGGGGCGGGAATAACGCGGGATCATGAGCGAGGCTTTCTGCAGGAGATTGTGGAGTCGCGGCGGCGAGTAGCAGATGCGTATAAAATGCAAAAGGGGCGGAACCTTTCGATCCCGCCCCTTTGATTTTGGTTATGCTACGCCATTAGAACGTGGCGGAAACTCTGCCATACAGGAACCGACCGTTAAATCCGAACGGCGAGAAGCCTGAATAGGGCAGATATCCAGAGTTCACCGGATAGAAGCCTCCTGTTGGCCGCGCCCCTTGCGGACGGGCATCGGGATAAACATCGAACAGGTTGTTGGCACCAACGGCCAGTTCGAAACGACCAAGGAACGAATAGCGCACTTCAAGGTCCGATATCCATTTAGGACGCAGTACCAAATCGTCTGGCCCCAACAAACGCAGGCTAGCGGGATCAGCAATCGGAGCAGCCGCATCGGGCGAAATCACTTCGCCATATCGCGTGTTGCGGAACGTTACGCCAAATGCACCGATTTTGCCGTCTGCGCTCAGTACGATCTTGTCACTCGGCTGACCCTCGGTGAAGCGGATGCCCTCTACGCGCCCAAACAGATTAAGACCGGGTATCGATGCGAGCGGGCCTAGGGCGGCGATGCGGCGATTAATCTTTGTATCGTTAAGGTTATAGGCCGCGGTCAAAGTCCAATCGCCAAAGCTACCTGTACCGAAACGATAGGTTGCGACAGCATCGATACCCTGTGTTGTGGTATCAAGACCGTTGATAAAGAAACGCGCGGCACCGACATTTTGGAAACCATTGGCATCCAGAACGCTTTTGACAGCAGCCTGAATAGCAGCAGAGCCTGTTCCAGCAGCACCCAGATTTTCGGTCAAAACAATACGGTCGTCGATTTTGATTTTGTAATAGTCGATCGTAAGGTTCAGCCCGTCTGTCGGCTGCATTGTGATACCAAGGCTAAGGTTAACAGATTTCTCTGCCTTTAGCGGTTGCGCGCCCAAAGCTCTTGCGACAGGGCTGGCTACAGCAACTGTGCTGATTTCAACGGGCACACCGGAAATGAAGTTGGTCGATGTCGTCGTGAAATTCTGCTGATGCAGGGATGGCGCGCGAAAACCGTTTGAAATTGACCCGCGCAATGCAAGGCCGTCAACGGGTTCATATCGTAGAGCAAGCTTTCCGTTTGCTGTGCTGCCAAAGTCAGAGAAATCTTCGTAGCGACCGGCAACGGTAATGGTGAAGCCGTCGGCTACATCGCCATCCAGTTCAACGTAAGCCGCTTTGCTATTGCGGCTTGCATCTGTTGTTGCCGAGGTTGGAAAACCCGGAAAGCCCTGAGCGCCTGCAAGAGCAGCACGGCCCGGGAAGCTGCAGATGTTAGTTGCCACAGCGAACACACCGGATTGCGCTGTGCAGTTTGCGGCAGTGGTAACAAACGAAGCCCGGAACAATGGGCCAATCGCAAAAGATTGGGTGTCGCCGGGACGGATTTTGAAGTTTTCATCCCGATATTCCGCGCCAACCGCAAACGATATCGGCGATGCTAGGCCCAAATCGAATTCGCGCGAGATATCCAGATTGGCTGTCAACTGGCTAAACTGCAAACCGCCCGCGTCAAAGTCAGACTGGCTAGCCGGACCAAAGCTGGTGTTCAGGCTGTTGCGTACCGTGTAATCAAATGTGTTGCGGCCATAGCCTAGCGAAAGATCGGCATTCCAACCGCCGCCAAATTCACCTTTGATGCCAACAAAGCCTGAAAAATCTTCAAGTTTTGAATCGATCAAAGGCAGGAAGCCATTGGCACGCAATGCTGTGAAATTTGTAGCTGTTGGCGCGACATTCGGCGCAAGCGTGGAGAAGTCACGGTTCGCTGCTGCCGATGCTTGGCGATAGTTTGCAGCACTTAAGCCGTCGCGTTTACCGTAAGAACCAAAGGCGTAAAAATCAAAAGTCTCTCCAATCGGCATTCCGGCATTCAGAAAGAGATTGATATCTTCTGTTTTTGCATCGCCAAATTGGAAATTACGGCGGTTAAAGCCGACTTCACGGGTGTCGAACAATCCAGTTGGCCGAACATAGTTTGGCCGCAGGTCATAGCCTGAACGGTTGGTGGCATCGCGATCGCGATACTCGCCGGTCAGGTTGATAAAGCCAGCACCAATCGGCACGCCAATATTAACGGCCGCAGTTTTATATTCGCCATCGCGAATCTTTTGCTCGCCGCTTGTGTTGGCGAGTAAAAAGCGGGTGTCTGCAGGATTAAGGATCGGTTGACCGGCACCATCAACTTGCAGGCCGGTAACACGGGGTACTCCCTCCATCGTGGTGAAGTATTTGCCCCAGCTAACCGAAGCTTTACCCCCGTTATCCGCAGTCTTAGTGCGGATATTGATCACGCCTGCTATCGCATCAGAGCCATATTGTGACGATGCACCGTCGCGCAATACTTCGACGCGTTCAATGGCTAGCGCTGGGATCAGGTTAAGATCAACAGCGGCGCTGCCGCGACCAATCGTTCCGTTCACATTCAACAGCGCCGAAACGTGGCGACGTTTGCCGTTCACCAAAACAAGTGTCTGGTCCGGTGCAAGTCCGCGCAAAGAGGCTGGGCGAATAACGTCGGTTCCATCAGCAATCGATGGTTGCGGGAAGTTGAAGGATGGAACCAGCTGGTTCAGGATTTTGTTGGTTTCGGTAAGACCGGTGCTCGCCAGCGCATCACCAGAGATGACATCAACGGGAACCGGGCTGTCTGCAACCGTGCGGTCTGTGCGCCGTGTTCCCGTTACAATGATGGAATCGCTTGGCGCGGGGGCTTCCGCTTCCGCTTCTGCTGCGTCCTGCGCGTAGGCGGGCGCAATGCTACCAATGGACAAAGCAGCAAGCGACGCTGAAAATGAAAGAAGCACGTTGTTTTTTGTTTTCGTCATGTCCGAGACCCTCTGAATTTTGTAATTATTGAACAATCTTGCCATTGATTGCGCAATATGGCTAGCGATGCAGCTATTCTGCATCAGTTTATTGTCAGCATGTGCCATTATTGCCACGCAATCCTAGGGCTTTACCCTGTAAATAGCTGTGGATTGATGCATTACCCGCTTTGCGGAGCCTTCCTGCGCCGCTATCGGAACCACAATGGCTGAAACCACTGACACCGATATCCCTGCCGAAGATCCGTTTGACCAGATCGTAAATGCACCGTTTGATGCGGCGATTTCCGAGCGGTATTTGATCTATGCAATGTCAACAATCACTGCGCGGTCGTTGCCCGATCTGAGGGATGGGTTGAAACCTGTCCACCGCCGCCTGTTATGGGCGATGCGTCAGCTGAAGCTTGACCCGTCGCAAGGCTATAAAAAATGCGCCCGTGTTGTCGGCGATGTTATCGGTAAATATCACCCGCATGGCGACCAGTCGGTCTACGACGCGATGGTGCGTTTGGCGCAGACATTTTCGCTACGTTATCCTCTTGTCGACGGGCAGGGGAATTTCGGCAATATCGATGGCGATAATGCGGCGGCATACCGGTATACAGAGGCGCGGCTGACCAAAACTGCCATCGAGCTGATGAACGGGCTTGATGAAAACGCCACCGATTTTAAGCCAACCTATAATGGCGAAGATGAAGAGCCAGAGGTTATGCCCGGGCTGTTCCCCAATCTGCTTGCCAATGGAGCAAGCGGGATTGCGGTCGGCATGGCGACCAGCATCCCTTCGCACAATGCCGCCGAGGTTATTGATGCAGCGATGCTGTTGATTGATGAGCCGTCGGCAACGCACGAACAATTGATGCAGATCGTGCAAGGTCCGGATTTTGCCACCGGCGGCATCTTGGTCGATAGCCGCGAGACAATCAGCACTGCCTATGCATCAGGACGCGGTGCTTTGCGGGTTCGCGCGCGTTTTCATGCAGCGGATGCCAAAGATGTGGCTGACAAAGACGCTGGCATCGAACGCCTGCCCAACGGCACATGGCAGTTGGTGATCAGCGAAATTCCGTATCAGGTACAAAAGGGCAAGCTGATCGAGCAGATCGCGCAGCTGATCGCGGATAAGAAACTGCCGATTCTTGATGATGTTCGTGATGAATCGGACACTGAAATCCGCATCGTTCTGGTTCCCAAAAGCCGGAATGTTGATGCCGAGGATTTGAAGAACGCGCTGTACCGGTTGACTGATCTGGAAACGCGTTTTGGCCTGAACATGAATGTGCTTGATGCAAACCGCGTTCCTAAAGTGATGGGCCTTGGCGAAGTGCTGCGCGAATGGCTGGCGCATCAGATACAGGTTCTTGTTCGCCGCTCGCAGCACCGGCTGGAAAAGATCGACGCCCGGCTGGAACTGCTCGACGGCTATATCATTGCCTATCTGAACCTTGATCGGATTATCGAAATCATCCGCACCGAGGATGAGCCAAAGCCTGTTATGATGGCGGAGTTCCAGTTGAATGACCGTCAGGCCGAGGCTATCCTGAACATGCGGTTACGGTCACTACGGCGGCTGGAGGAGATGGAGCTGCGGCGTGAGCTGGACCAGTTAAAGCTGGAGCGTGAGGATCTGGTCAAGCTGATGGAGAGCCCTGCACGGCAACGCACACGGTTAAAGAAAGACCTGACTAAGCTGCGTATTGGCTATGCCGAGGAAACAGTGCTGGGCCGCAGGCGGACATCATTAATCGAAGCGGCACCTGCGCGAGAAATTTCGTTGGAAAGCTTCATCGAGCGTGAGCCGGTGACGGTCATTCTATCCAAACGTGGCTGGATAAAAGCTATGAAGGGCCATGCAGACCTTTCCGCCAAAGCCGATTACAAGTTCAAAGAAGGCGATGCGTTGGCACAGGTGTTCCATGCGCAGACAACTGACAAGATACTGATCGCGACCACCAATGGCCGCTTTTACACTGTGGGCGCCGATAAGCTTCCCGGCGCGCGGGGCTTTGGCGAGCCGCTTGGCACAATGATTGATATCGAGGCTGGCAACGATGTTCTTATGTTGTTGCCAGTCGTTGCCGGCGCGCGGATGCTGCTGGCTGCGTCCACTGGCAAAGGTTTCCTGTGCAAAATGGAAGATGTCGTTGCCGAGACGCGCAAAGGCCGCGCAGTTGTAACGCTAAAACCCGGCGCAAGACTATCTGTGCTGCGTCTTGCTCCGCCAGAGACATCGGACGAGGCAGCGCAGAAAGACCAATATGTCGCGGTGGTCGGCGACAACCGCAAGCTTGTCGTTTTCCCGATGAGCGAAATTCCTGAAATGGCCAAAGGACAGGGTGTTACGCTGCAACGGTATAAAGACGGCGGGCTGTGTGATGCAGTCTGTTTCCGGCTGAGCGAAGGGCTTAGCTGGACGATGGGCGGCGAGGGCAATCGCACACGAACCGAGATGGACTTAACGCAATGGCGCGTTGCGCGCGGTGCGGCCGGACGGCTTCCGCCGCAAGGATTTCCGCGAAACAATCGTTTTGATTAATGCGACGAAGCGAGTGCGTTAACCTTTTGTTTTGCACGTTCTGTGTGACAAAATTTTACCGCCTGTTCGTATCGAAAGCGTAATGAAACAACATGCGCGTTCTGAATTTTTGCAGGCTGAACCTGCCAGCCTATCGGCTAGGCTGGTTGCGCGTGCTGTTCCGGATGCGCAAAATCACGATCATGCCTGGCTTACCACCCTGCCAATTGCGGCTGCGATTTTCCGGCTGGGGCCCACGCAGGTAACAAAGCTTTCCTCCAACAAGCATTTTGATGAGCTGTTGATGGGGATTGGCCGCCCAATTGATCTTGAGGATCAGGACTTTATCGATTGCGTCAATGCGATGGCGGCTGAGGCAAATGGTAAGCAATCTGTATTTTGGCGATCCGCCGATCAGGTTAATCCATGCGAGCTGGAAATCAGTATCGCACGTTTTGGCGCAGAGCATGATCTGTATCTGGTATCTGTGGTCAATCGAACGGCAGAGGCCGTTAGCCGCACCAATCTGCGCCGCGAAATGCTGAATGATAGCCTGACCGGGTTTTTCAATCGCACAGGATTTGAAGAGCGGATCGATGAGCTGGTCAGCGTTGCGGACAAGGGTAGCCAATACGCCATCATCATTTTCGATCTCGCCCGTTTCAGCCGGATTAACGAATCCGTTGGCGCGATCGCGGGCGATGAATTGATTATCACCATTGCCCATCGGCTTAATTCACGGCTTCGCGGAAATGAGCAACTGGCGCGCCTTAATGGCAATGAATTTGCCCTTTTCGCAACTCTGGAGTCCTCTGGCACGATTGAATCGATCGCGCACCGCGTTTCGCAAGCATTTGCCGATCCCTGCAGATTATCAAATCTGGAAATTCAGGTCGAATGTGCAACAGCCGCAGCGGTTGGTGTGGTTGGACGTGATGATCCCATGGACACGGTGCGTCACGCACAGATAGCCATGAAGCGGGCAAAGAAAACGCGGCGTTTGGAAATGTTCACTGATGCCACGCTAAAGCGGACGACCAATCGTTTTGCGATGGAAACCGATTTGCGCCGTGCCATCGCAACTGGCGCACTGGATCTTCATTATCAGCCGCTGATTGATCTGGAGACTGGCGAGCTGAGCGGGTTTGAAGCACTTGCGCGCTGGGATCATCCTGACCATGGCTGGATATCACCGCTCGATTTTATTCCTGTCGCCGAGGAAAGCGGACTGATTGTGCCACTGGGCCGCTGGGCTCTTGATCGTGCGGCGCAGACAGTTGCGCAGTGGGACAAACGGGCAGGGCGCGAGTTGCCATTCCGGATATCGGTCAACCTGTCAGCGGTTCAGTTGCAGCGCGATGATGTTGCTGTTGCGGTCGAGGATGCAATCAGGGGCGCAAAGATTTCTGGCAACCGGTTGACGCTGGAATTGACTGAAAGCGCCTTTGTTGATGATCCTGATGGTGCGCGCGCGATATTGGAATCGCTGAAAGCGTTGGACACTAATCTGGCGATGGACGATTTCGGCACCGGCTATTCCAACCTGGCCTATTTGCAGAAACTGCCCATTGATGTGCTGAAAATCGATCGCAGCTTTGTGACTGACATGCACGCAAACCGCGACAACCATGCAATCGTCAGCACTATATTATCGCTAGCCAGCGCCTTGGGAATGAAAACAACTGCAGAGGGTGTAGAGACCGCCGAGATATCAAGCGTGCTTAAGGGGCTTGGCTGCACCGATGCGCAGGGATATTTTTTCGCACGGCCATTGGCGTTCGATGCAGCCTATTCGTTTTTGGCAGACAGTATCTTGGCAACGGATTGATCGGCGATAGCTGCCGCGCGCATATCGGCGGGAAAGCCTTCATCAATCCAAATCTGTTCCACTATTTTCATCGTTTCTGCGACCAGAGGCCCTTCGGGAAGTCCGCGCGCAACCAACTCTCCGCCCTTGATTGGAAAGACCGGCAGGCTCCAATTTCGCAATAGGTCAACGCCCCGCTGCCAATCATCATCGGCTCCATGCAATAGGAATATATCAGTCGCTGTCGCAACGCCGCGTTTATAGCCTAGGGCTTTGGCTGCTTCGCTTCCGGGATGTAGCACACTGGCGCGCTCTGAAAGTTCGACGCGGGCTTTGTTTGACATTTTCAGCCGTGCTGCAACTTGTTCAATAACGTTGCGGTCGTCAGGCAGTAATGCATTAAGTCGGCGTCCGGCCTTTGGTTCGACATCCGCTTTGCGTTCGCGGTCCAAAAGGCGTCCCAAACGGCCCATAGCATCGGATGCAATTTCGGGCATGAAAGCAGCAAATATATTGTGCGTTACCATCAGTCGCACAGCTTTGACAGGATCAGGCAAAACTAGCAGCTTCATGATCTCGTCCGCAATCCGTTCACGCGACAAAGCCATCAAGCTTTTTGCAGCAGCTTCGCATGCGGTTATTGCTTCGAGATTAGGTGCTGATTTGCCGAAACGGGCATAGAAACGGAAATAACGCAGGATGCGCAGATGATCCTCTGCGATGCGCGCCGCGGCATCGCCGATAAAACGGACGACACCTGTATTCAGATCTTCAACGCCCCCGAAATAGTCAAAAACTTCGCCGGTGTCAGGATCGGCATACAGCGCATTGATTGTGAAATCACGCCGCGCTGCATCTTCGTGCCAATCAGTTGAAAATGCGACAGTTGCCCGTCGCCCATCAGTTGAAACATCGCGGCGTAGCGTCGTAATCTCAAATGTCTTGCCAGACGAAACAGCCGTTATCGTGCCATGGTCAATGCCAGTTGGAACAGCCTTGATACGGGCCGCTTCAAGATTGCGGATGACGGCATCGGGCGTCAGTGTTGTGGCAAGATCGATATCGGATACAGGCAAACCAAGCAGGCCATCGCGCACAGCGCCGCCAACAATGCGGGGTTTCTCAGCGCCGTTGCTCAGTGCGCTGATCACGGCTTTTAGTTCTGCAGAATTCCACCAAGGTGTATTGATCAGCGCTGCCGGCCTCATCCGCTAATCCTTCGTGCAAGATTGGCTATGATCCCTGCCGTCACGCCCCAAATCCTTCGTCCTTGCCAATTCATATCATAATAATGGCGATTTTGACCCTGCCATATTCCCTGCCGCCGTTCCAGATTAACTGGGTCGAGCAAGAATGAGAGTGGCACCTCGAACCAGTCCGATACTTCATCGGGATTGGCGATCAATGGCAAATCGGGCGGAATGATACCGACCACCGGCGCTATGCGATATCCGCTGCCGGTCAGATAAATGTCTGCTTCGCCCAGCACATCGACATGCTCGCGCGGCAAAGCGAGTTCTTCCTCTGCTTCCCGCAAAGCTGCAGCAACGGCATCTGAATCGGCCGCGTCAATCTTTCCGCCCGGAAAGGCAACTTGCCCTGCATGGCTGCGCAGCCAATCCGGTCGTTGCGTCAGGATAACGCCGGGTTCCGTGCGATCTGTAATAGGGATCAAGACCGCAGCTTCGCGGTATTCACGTTCAATTTCGAGATAACTTTCATCTTCGATTTCGACGCTTCTATCCGGATGTAGTGCTGCGATAATGGTGTCACGCCACGTCATCCGCCATCCTCGATAGGAAAGAAAGCGTCGCTGCTGTAAAGACCAAGCGGGGTGTTGTTTTCGGCCAGCGCCAGTTCGGCCAATTCGTAATAGACTGGCCGGGCAAGCTTCGCCCACAGACCGTCGCGGACATGAAGATAGGGCAGGGGGCGAAACTCCAGTGCGTGTTCAGCACCTGCAATGACGAGATCATCGCTGTTCAAACGAAACGCCAATACGCGCTGTTTGCCTCCGCCCTCGTTGCGTAATTCCACCGCAATAAACGGAGCATCCTCGACGATAATGGACAGTTTTTCATGTGGTGTGACCAGCCAAAAACTGCCGTCATTGTCGCAACGCAGCAGGCTCGAAAACGCGCGGACCATGGCGGGGCGCCGAATTTCACCGCCTTGATGAAACCAGCGCCCATCCGCTGCAATTCGCATTTCGCTATCGCCAGATTTTTCGGGGTGCCATTCATTGACCGGCGGCAATTTGCGCTCTGCGACGAGTTTGGCGATCTCGCCTAGGCCAAGCGATGCCAGTTCAGGGGGCGGATCATAGGGCATCGGCGCGCTCCAGCATGCCTGTTGCGGGTAGTGCATGACCGGCGGGGTTGCGTGCCAACAGCCTATGCCGCTCCCACGGGCCGGGCATTTCCCAACCAGCGGTCGCAGCCGCGCTAAAGCCAAAGCGTCCGTAATATTCGGCATCGCCGATCATCACCATGGGGGGATCGCCGATCTCCTGAGCTTTGGACAACATTTGCGTCATAAGGCGGCTACCATGCCCTTCGTTCTGGCGGTCAGGATGTACCGCGACTGGGCCGACAAGTAGCAGTCGCGCAGGTCCAATGCCAACAGCCCAGCATTGGATGCACGCGATTGGTTGCTGATCTTGCAGCAACGCAAAGGACAACTTCTCGATAGGCTGGCTGCCGCTTCGCAGGCGGTAAGCTGTCTTTTGATGGCGATCCTGCCCGAAAGCGGCATCGAGTAACGCCTCTATTGCGGCTGGCGGGGCAACGTGCAGCGGAACCATTTCAGTCATGTGTTGTTTTGTCCGCCTTTGGCAGCAGTAATAACGCCAGAAAGGCTGTGGCGGCGATACCGGCTGCGACCAAAAAGGGTGCGCCGGGAAAGCGGATTGCTGCGCCTGTCTCGGTGAATGCAGCGAGTGTGAAGTTGAACGTAAACTGCGCAAGCATCAACGCCAGTGCCGACAGGCTGCCGATCAGCCCCTGCAATTCCCCCTGTTGCGACGGCGGTGTCCGTTTGGACATCAGGGCGTTAAGCGACGGCGGCCCCAATCCGGAAAACCCGTTTACCAACAGCAACGCCAGAATAACGCCGCCATAGGGAATAAATGCGACGCAGAGATAACCGAATATCCCGCTGGCCATGCCGATATAGGCGGTGTTGCGCTCACCAAATCGAGCAATTACCGGACGCATGACAAAGGCTTGGAATACCACCATCGATACGCCGACTATGCCCAAGGAGATGCCAACCATGCGGCTATCCCAGCCATATTGGATAGGTGCAAAGAACGACCAGCTGGACGGATAAACGTTACCGGCAATGCCCCACAGGAAATAGATGAACGCAATCGGGATGATGCCGTCGATCCGGCGAAGCGAGGCAAATGCTCCCAAGGGGTTGGCGCGTCGCCATTCAAAGGGGCGCTGTTGTTCCTTGGCCATGGTTTCGGGAAACACGAACCAGCCATAAATGCCATTGGCTACAGCAAGTCCGCCCGCGACAAAAAACGGGATGCGCGGTCCGAATTCGCCCAGAAATCCGCCAAGGACGGGGCCAAGTATAAAGCCCAATCCAAATGCTGCGCCAACTTTGCCAAAGCTGGATGCGCGATCCTCTGGCGTCGACATATCGGCCATCGCCGCATTGGCAGGACCAAATACCGCGCCAAGTCCTCCAGCAAGCGCACGGCCTAAAAACAGCCAGCCAATTGACGGAGCAAGACCCATCAATAGGAAATCTGCACCAAAGGCAAAAAGCGACACCAGGAAAATAGGACGACGGCCGAACCTGTCCCCCAGATTGCCAACCATCGGCATGAACAACACTGAAAACAGCCCGTAAGTCGCACCAATCCATGCACCAATGCGCGCAGCTTCGGCAGCATCTACATTTGCCAAATGCCGGATCAGGTCAGGCAAAACCGGCATGATAATGCCAAAACCCATCGCATAGATCAGCACCGTCAGCAGGATAAATCTGCTCGCGCGCTTCTTTGCTGTTGGGTCCATGGTTGTGGCTACCGTCATGCTGGCGGCATTGTCAGCGGTATAAAGCTTTGTCCATGTTTATTGCAAAGTCCGGCCCGGTTGCGCTAAGCCCGTCACAACGGGGCGAGGAGGCATATATGTCCGACGAAACATCAAGCACACCAAACGAAACCGAAACTGCGCAAGCGACAGTCGATCCGGTGACAGAAACAGCAGCAGAACAGGCTGTAATAGTCAAAGCTTCTGATTGGAGCGGAACATCGGTTTTGTGGCTGGGGCTTGCATCACCAGCAGTGGCTTTGATCGGCGCGTTAGGGGCTGCGTGGGGATTTTGGCATTTCAGCCAAGGTTTTCTAGGCCTTGCTGCCGCGTTGGTTTTGGCCGTGCTTGCCATTGCTATTGGAGCAGGCGTTGGTGCGCGAAATCGCAAAAAAGGTATAGTCGCGCCAAAGATGCGCCGCTGGATCGGTATGGCCGTTGGCGTTGGTATGATCAGCTGGCTAGCAAGCGTTGCTATTCCTGCATTCACTGTGCCCGCTATCCATGACATCTCAACCGATCTTGCCGATCCCCCGCAATTTCAGATGCTGGCATTGCGCAAAGACAATTGGGATGCAATTCCAGGTGCAGACGATGCAAATATGAAGGGCATGTCACCGCAACAACGCTGGGAAGTTATCCATCGCGGCGAATATGGGGATATCCGGACGGTTCGTATCAACATGCCGGTTGTGGATGTGATCTCTAAGGCTGATCGACTTGCCAAGGTCAGAGGTTGGCAGGTTGCGGTATCAGATCCTGTCCAGGGCCGGCTTGAGGCAACCGCGACTTCGACGTTCTTCCGCTTTAAGGACGATGTGGTGTTGCGCGTAAAGCCAACCGAGGATGGCACCGGCAGCGTCGTCGATATGCGTTCAGTAAGCCGTATGGGCGTTAGCGACATTGGTGTGAACGCAAAGCGTGTTCGGGCTTTTCTTGCGGATCTATCAGGGACCGTGACGGGCGGCTAAGCGGGGGGCTTATTTGGCTTTCGGCGTCAGCTTTAGCAAACGACCCTTGTCGCCATCCTCTAGTAACCAGACAGCCCCGTCTGGCCCTTGTTCGACTTCGCGGATGCGTGTGCCCATATCCCAATGATCGGCCTTTGTTGCGGTTTCGCCGTCAATCTTTACGCGGACCAGCGACTCTCCGCCAAGGCCACCGATGAACATCGATCCCTGCCATTTGGGGAACATTGCGCCGTCATAGAACATCAGCCCGGCTGGCGAGATGGCTGGAACCCAAAACGCTTTTGGTGGCTCAAACCCGTCGCCTGCCTTATGATCGGGAATGTCCCTGCCATCATAGTGTTCGCCGTTCGATACTTTTGGATAGCCATAATTGGCGCTGCGTTTGACTAGGTTTAGCTCGTCGCCGTGACGCGGGCCCATTTCTTGGTTCCACAACTGGCCTTTGTTATCAAAGCTGATGCCGAGCGGATTGCGATGGCCCAGTGACCATATCTGTGATTTGACCGGATTGGCTGCATCGTAAAATGGGTTGTCGGTTGGCACGCTACCATCGGGGAACAGGCGCAGCACTTTGCCCAGATTGCTATTCATATCCTGCGCAGGATCGAATTTCTGGCGTTCACCCGATGCGATAAACAGATATTTGCCATCGGGAGAAAAGGTAAGGCGGTGGCCGTAATGCCCTTTGCCATCAACCTTTGGAAATTGCCGCCAGATAACTTTCACATCTGTCAGCGTTGGCACAGCATTGGCGCTATCAAGTTTTGCCGTTGCGACGGCGGCGCCAAAACCGCCGTCCCCCGCCTCTGCATAGCTTAGATAAATCGTCTGGTTATTGGCAAAGTCAGGATGCAAAATGACGTCGCCCAATCCGCCTTGTCCGCCATAGGCGACTTTAGGGACGCCTTTGACTTCGACCACAGGGCCGTCTGATTCCCAAAGCATCAGCTTGCCAGATTTTTCGGTGATCAGCGCCTGATTGGAATCAGGCAGAAACGTCATTGCCCATGGTTCATTGAAAGTGGCGATTTCGGTGATTGCAAACGGTTTGTCGCCATTTGTTTCCGCGCCAGCATTAACAGACGATGGGCTACAGGCTGATGCGACTAAAGCTGCGGTAATCAAAAGCGTTTTACGGAACATGCGGGCTCTCCATTTGCTGCAGGTTAAATGCGGACCATTGCTGCTAGTTTCAAGAGGCTTGCATTCGAATCGTGCTGCGACTAAATGAACTTTATCCCGACATTGCAAAACACTGAAGGGCTGGCGCCAAACGGGGCCGGCGCAATCGGTCATTCGCATTGTTACTATGAATTACGGAAACGCATGCCAAATCTAGAAGCACTGACAGCGATTATTGCCCCTGAAGCCGCAACACTCGGGTTTGATCTGGTGCGCGTTGCGTGGTTTCCGCAAGGCATTGATGGATCGGATCTGCCGACGCTGCAGATTATGGCGGAACGGTCCGATACACGCCAGCTGTCGGCTGACGAATGCGGTAGCCTGTCGCGCCGCGTATCTGACCGGTTCGACGAGCTTGATCCGATTGAGGAAAATTACTGCCTACAGGTTAGCTCGCCCGGCATCGACCGTCCGCTGACCCGCCTGAAAGACTATGCCGATTGGGCAGGGCAAGAAGGCAAAGTCGAAATTGGCGAACCGATTAATGGCCAAAAACGTTTCCGCGGAAATCTGGATGGTCATGACGCCGATGGCAATATCGCAATAATTGATGCCTCTGACGTCCGGCACTCTATTCCCTTTTCCGCCATCATTTCCGCTAAGCTTGTCTTGACAGACAGGCTGATTGCGTCGACTGCGCCGCTCAACAGCGCTGGGGTCGACGAAATCGACGAACATAACCCCGAACACGAACAGGAAGATTGAGCCATGGCAACTCCCATCGCCGCGAATAAAGCCGAATTGCTAGCTATTGCTAACGCGGTCGCCACCGAAAAAATGATCGATAAGTCGATTGTTGTAGAGGCGCTTGAAGAAGCGATCCAGCGCGCGGCCCGTGCCCGTTATGGCGCGGAAAACGATATTCGTGCGAAACTCGACACGCAGACCGGCGATCTTCGCTTGTGGCGCGTTGTTGAGGTTGTCGAAGAGGTTGAGGATTATTTCAAACAGGTCGATCTGAAACAGGCTGAAAAGCTGCAAAAGGGTGCGACTGTTGGCGACTTTATCGTTGATCCGCTACCTCCGGTTGATCTGGGCCGCATCGATGCGCAGTCTGCAAAGCAGGTAATCTTTCAAAAGGTTCGTGATGCAGAGCGTGAGCGCCAGTACGGCGAGTTTAAAGACCGTGCGGGTGAGATTATCACCGGCGTTGTTAAGTCAGTTGAATTTGGCCATGTCGTTGTTGATCTGGGCCGTGCAGAGGGCGTTATTCGCCGCGATCAGCAAATCCCCCGCGAAGTGGTTCGCAATGGCGACCGTGTCCGTGCGCTGATCCTGAAAGTCGTACGCGAAAACCGCGGCCCGCAAATTTTGCTTAGCCGCGCGCATCCAGACTTCATGAAAAAGCTGTTTGCTCAGGAAGTACCCGAAATTTACGACGGTATCATCGAGATCAAAGCTGCTGCTCGCGATCCGGGCAGCCGCGCCAAGATCGGCGTGATCAGCTATGATAGCTCGATTGACCCTGTCGGCGCATGCGTCGGTATGAAGGGCAGCCGTGTTCAGGCTGTCGTGCAGGAAATGCAGGGCGAAAAAATCGACATTATTCCTTGGTCCGAAGATGCAGCAACGTTCATCGTCAACGCATTGCAGCCGGCAACCGTTAGCCGCGTTGTTCTTGATGAAGACGAAGCGCGCATCGAAGTTGTTGTGCCAGACGATCAGCTAAGCCTTGCCATCGGCCGCCGCGGACAAAATGTCCGTCTCGCTAGCCAATTGACCGGTCGCGCGATCGACATCATGACCGAGGCAGAATCGAGCGAGAAGCGTCAGAAAGAATTCGTTGAGCGGTCTGAAATGTTCCAGCAGGAACTGGACGTCGATGAGACGCTGGCACAGTTGCTGGTTGCCGAAGGCTTTAGCGAGCTGGAAGAAGTTGCCTATGTGGCGATCGAAGAAATCGCCGGGATCGAAGGTCTTGACGATGATATCGCGCAAGAACTGCAAAGCCGCGCAACCGAAGCGTTGGAGCGTAAGGAAGAAGCATCACGCAGCGCTCGCCGTGAACTTGGCGTCGAGGATGCCTTGGGTGAACTGCCACATCTGACCGAGGCGATGCTGGTTACTTTGGGTAAGGCTGGCATCTTGACGCTTGACGATCTGGCCGATTTGGCCACTGACGAGCTGATCCAGAAAGCCCGCACTGAGCAGCGCCGCAGTGACAATACCCGCCGCACCAACCGTGCCGAGGACAAGCCCGGCATCTTGGCGGTTTATGGCCTGAACGAAGAACAGGGCAACGAGATTATCATGGCCGCGCGCGCGCATTGGTTCGAAGACGAACCAGATGCCGAAGGTGCGGAAGTTCAAAAGGAGGACGCGGTTGAAGCGGATGCCTCCCAATGAGACGCCACAAGCACCTGTAAGGAAGTGCATATTGAGCGGTGAGCGGGCGGAGCAACGCCTGCTAATCCGTCTTGCGCTCGGCCCGGACGATAGTGTCGCGCCCGATATCCTCGGCAAAGCCCCCGGTCGTGGGGCGTGGATTGGCGTGACTGCGGATGAACTGGAAATAGCGCGCGCCAAAGGCAAGCTTGCGGGCACATTACAACGTGCGTTTAAAGCCGAAACCGTTTTCGTGCCAGCAGACATTGTTGAGCGCATCCGTATCAATTTGGAAAAGGCAACGCTGGACCGGCTGGGGTTGGAAGCGCGCGCATCAAACCTTATATCAGGTGCTGAGAAAGTCGATCAGGCGGCAAGGTCTGGCGCGGTTGCAATGTTGTTGCATGCAGCGGATGCGAGCAATGATGGGGCAGGGAAGCGCGATCAAAGTTGGCGCGTGGGCTCTGACGAAGAAGGCAGCGGCAAGGCCGGGATCAAACTTCCGGTTGACCGCGATGCGCTTTCCGCCGCATTGGGGCGCGGAAACGCTGTGCATGTCGCCATAATCGACGAACGTGCTGCGGAACGGGTGAAGCATCACCTGGACCGTTGGCTTTATTTTATAGGATGCAGTAATGGCTCCGGCGACGCTTTGGCGGATGTCCGTGCAGAAACTGCATCTGGCAATACGGATAGTTAAGGGCAAGGTCTGACCGATGAGTGATGAGAACGAAAATAAACCGACACTGGGCCGAAAGCCTTTGGGGCTTAAGCTTTCAGTGGGATCGGGTGAGGTAAAGCAGACCTTTAGCCATGGCCGCACCAATAAGGTTGTGGTCGAGGTGAAGCGCAAGAAGCTCGTGGGCAAGCCCGGCTATGCGCCCGAGCCTGAGGTTGTTGTGGCGCCCCCACCGCCCCCTCCGCCCCCGCCACCACCTGTGGCCGCTGCGCCTGCGCGCAAAGCTGCGCCAAACGGTGAAACACCGCAAGAACGCGTCGCGCGTCTTCAACTCGAAGCAGCTGAAGATCGGTTGCGCCAAGGCGAGGAAGCTAACCGGCGCGAGCAAGAGGAACGCGCCCGTGCCGCCGAAGACGAGCGTCGCCGCGCTGAGGACAACCGTAAAGCGGAATCCGCGCCTACACCTGCGCCTGCTCCAAAGGTAGAAATAGCAGAAACCGAAGCGCCGGTTGAAGATACCGACACTAGCACAGCTGCGCCACCACCCGCCCGCCGGTTTACACCTGTCGAGGCGCCAAAACGCCCTGCGGCTTCACCCGCTCCATCTGAGCGTGAGCGTGAGGAAGCCAAAAAGGCTCCAAATAAAGCCAGCCGCGAACGACCAGGCGACAATCGCCGCCAATCGGGCAAGTTGACAGTTACCCGAGCGCTTGAGGGTGACGATGGTGCGCGTGCGCGTTCGCTTGCTGCGCTAAAGCGTGCCCGCGAAAAAGAAAAACGCCTGCATTTTGGTGGCGCTCAGCGGAATGCTCAGCCTAAACAAGCGCGCGATGTTTCTGTACCAGAGGCGATCACCGTTCAAGAACTCGCGATCCGTATGGCCGAAAAAGGCAGCGATCTGGTCAAGACACTGTTCAAAATGGGCATGCCAGTCACACTGACCGAAACGATCGATCAGGATACAGCTGAATTGTTGGTCACTGAATTTGGCCACAACATCAACCGCGTGTCTGACTCCGATGTCGATATTACACATGAAGAAGACGTCGATGCGCCGGAAACACTAAAATCCCGTGCACCTGTTGTCACCGTTATGGGCCATGTCGATCACGGTAAGACTTCGCTGCTCGATGCTTTGCGCGGTGCCAATGTGGTTTCTGGCGAAGCGGGCGGTATTACCCAGCATATCGGTGCGTATCAGGTAAAGGCAAAGGACGGATCGCTGATCACGTTCCTTGATACACCAGGCCATGAAGCGTTTACGCAAATGCGCCAACGCGGTGCATCGGTAACAGATATTGTGATCCTAGTGGTTGCAGCCGACGATGGCCTGATGCCGCAAACCATTGAAGCGATTAAGCATTCAAAAGCTGCTGGCGTTCCGATGATTATCGCGATCAATAAAATGGATAAGGAAGGCGCGAACCCGCAAAAGGTTCGTGAACGCTTGCTTGAACATGAAGTGATCGTTGAGAAAATGGGCGGTGACGTTCAGGATGTTGAGGTTTCCGCACTGAAAAAGACTGGCCTTGATACTCTGCTTGAAAAGCTTGCGCTGCAGGCTGAGCTGATGGAACTGCGCGCCAATCCGGATCGTGCCGCTGAGGCAATTGTTGTTGAGGCGCAATTGGACAAGGGGCGCGGCGCTGTTGCGACCGTTCTTGTCAAGCGCGGCACGTTGAAGCGCGGCGATATCTTTGTTGTCGGCGGGGAATCGGGCAAAGTTCGTGCGCTGATCGACGATAAGGGTAAGCAAGTTTCCGAGGCTGGCCCGGCCACGCCCGTAGAAGTGCTTGGCCTTAGCGGCGTGCCATCGGCAGGCGATGTTTTGACCGTGGTTGAAAATGAAAGCCGCGCGCGTGAAGTTGCACTGTATCGCCGTGAGCAATCGACACGCAAACGTACAACGCAGGCTTCGCCGTCTGTCGAGAACATGTTCGCGCATCTGTCTGTCAGCCGCGCAATGGAATATCCTGTTGTTGTTAAAGGTGACGTTCAGGGTTCGGTCGAGGCAATTTCGACCGCGCTTAACAACCTGTCGACTGACGAGATTAAAGTCCGCATTTTGCTTGCCGGTGTCGGCGGGATTACGGAATCCGATATGCTGCTTGCTGCCGGGTCGAACGCACCATTGATTGGTTTCAACGTCCGTCCAAATACGAAAGCTGCAGCCCTTGCCAAACGTGACAAGGTGCGGCTGAAATACTTTGATGTGATCTATCACTTGACCGCTGACATCGCCAAAGAAATGGCGGGCGAACTGGGTCCAGAAATCATCGAAACGGTTGTCGGCCGCGCCGAAGTCAAGGACGTCTTCAAATCTGGCAAGCGCGACAAAGCGGCAGGTTTGCTGGTTGTCGAGGGTGTTATCAAAAAAGGCCTGCATGCGCGCCTTACCCGCGACGATGTTATCGTATCGAAAACCGTTATCGCATCGCTGCGTAGATTTAAGGACGATGTCGATGAAGTCCGTGCGGGGCTTGAATGCGGCACTGTGCTGCAAGATACCAACGACATCAAAACTGGCGATACGCTTGAAATCTTTGAGGTCGAGGAGCGTGAACGGACGCTGTAATAGCGTTCGTTTTCCTCTAATACCGGGGACACAGCATGGCACATCAAACGGATATTCCTGAAGGCCGATCGGTCCGTTTGCTGCGCGTTGGCGAACAGTTTCGGCATATTTTGTCTGAATTGCTGGCGCGCGGAAATGTGCATGACGAAGTGCTGACCAGCCATTGCGTCAGCATAACCGAAGTGCGTATGTCCCCCGATCTGCGCCACGCGACGGTGTTCATCAAGCCTTTGCTGGGTGCCAATGAAAAGGCTGTGCTGAAAGCCCTGCGCACCAACACCGCATTTTTCCAAAAAGAAGTCGCCAGCCGTGTGCAGATGAAATACGCGGCAAAGCTGAAATTCCTTGCGGATGATAGCTTTGACGAGGCGAGCCATATCGAAAAGCTGCTTGCGCAACCAAATGTCAAACAGGACCTGACTGACGAGGGCTAAATGGCAAAGCTCTATTTCTATTACAGCTCGATGAATGCCGGTAAATCGACCACGTTGCTGCAGGCCGATTTCAACTATCGTGAACGCGGTATGGAGACGATGCTGTGGACCGCGGCGCTCGATGATCGCTATGGGCGAGGTTATGTGACATCGCGGATCGGGCTAAAGGCGGATGCCGCCAAGTTTGATCCTGAAACTGATCTTTGGACAGCGATTAGTGCAGAGCACACTGCTCGTCATCTTGCCTGTGTGCTGATCGATGAGGCGCAATTTCTATCGCAGGAACAAGTGCTGCAATTGGCGCGTATCAGCGATGAGGTGGGAATTCCGGTGTTATGTTATGGCTTGCGTACCGACTTTGCAGCGGAGCTGTTCCCGGGTTCTGCGGCCTTATTGGGGCTAGCGGACAATCTTGTTGAGCTAAAAGCGGTGTGTCATTGCGGTCGTAAATCGACAATGAATTTGCGCGTTGATGAAGCGGGCAGAGCGGTGATTGATGGCGCGCAGACCGAGATTGGCGGAAATGACCGTTATGTCGCGATGTGCCGCAAACACTTTATGGAGGCACGCAAAGCTTCGGAATTGGGTCATGCGGCGTTCAGTTTGGATGCGGCAACATAGATATCCTAGGAGAAATGCGATGACGAAATTCAAGGCGCCTCTTTTTATTATCGCACTCAGCCTAGCTGCAACCTCGGCCAGTGCCAAACGCGCGGATCATGCTTGGCCAGAACTCGGTGTTGATGCATCCATCGTTTTTCCCAATTACGGCGCAATCCGCAATTTTGAAGCTGATGGCAATGACGGCATCTGGATCGAAGATCAGCAGCGCCGCTGGTATTACGGCGAAATCCTTGGCAGCTGTCAGGGTTTGAATTTCGCCACCGCTATCGGGTTTGATGCAGGCGGATCGTCGCGCTTTGACAAGTTCAGCCGGATAATTGTCGATGGCGACAGGTGTGCCTTTTCATCCTTTGTGACCTCCGAAAAACCACTTCCGCGCAAAGAACGTAAACGCCTGGCTAAAGAAGCAGCGTTAAAGGCCAAAGCCACCGCAAATTGACAATCTGTGCGACCGTCCCCAAGGCGCGGACATGCATGGCTGGATCATTCTTGATAAACCCTTGGGCCTCGGCTCGACACAGGCTGTTGCGGCAGTAAAACGCAATCTGCGTGAAGCAGGCTATGGCAAGGTGAAGGTGGGCCATGGCGGCACGCTGGATCCTCTAGCGACGGGTGTGCTACCCATTGCGATTGGAGAAGCAACCAAGCTGTGCGGGCGGATGCTGGATGCGTCCAAAGAATATGATTTCACGATCATGTTTGGAACCGAGACAGATGGCTTGGATGCGGAAGGGAAGGTTGTTGCGACCTCTGACCATCGGCCGACATTGGCAGAGATAGAAGCTGTGTTGCCGCGCTTCACAGGACCAATCGAACAAATCCCGCCTGCTTATTCAGCAATTAAGATCGACGGCAAACGCGCTTATGATCTTGCTCGTGCAGGTGAAGCGGTAGAGATGAAATCGCGACTGGTTACTGTCCGCAACCTCTGCGTCCGTCATGCTGAACTTGTTTCAGCATCCATCGTGCCACACGGGCCGGAGAGTAGAGAGGCGAAATGGACCCTGAAACAAGTTCAGCATGACGAAGCTGTGGCATCAGTGACCATAACCGCTAATGTCTCCAAAGGAACCTACATCCGCTCACTTGCACGCGACATTGCACATGCCTTGGGCACAGTCGGCCATGTCTCTATGCTTCGCCGTACGCGCGCTGGTCCATTCAGCGTTGATCAGGCGATTTCGCTGGACAAACTGAACGCATTCGGCCAAGGCGCGCCCCAAGAAGACATTATCTTGCCGCTGGAGGTAGGGCTGGTCGACATCCCGGCTCTTAATCTCTCCCCGGAACAGGCAAGGGCGATCCGTGAAGGGCGCGTCTTGACCGGGATAGCCTCGAACGACGGGCAATATTGGGCGCGGGATGCAGAAATGCGGCCCGTCGCACTGGTAGAGCTAGTCGATGGTTTGTTGAAAACCGTTCGTGGCTTTAATGTGTAACATATGATGTTCGAAGGAAAAAAATGTCTATTACTGCTGAACGTAAAGCCGAAGTTATTAAAGATAATGCCCAGGGCAAAAATGATACGGGCTCGCCCGAGGTGCAGGTCGCAATTTTGACGGACCGCATCAAAACCCTTACCGAGCATTTCAAAGGCCACCACAAAGATAACCACAGCCGTCGCGGCCTGTTGCAAATGGTCAACAAACGTCGTTCGTTGCTGGATTATCTGAAGAAAAAAGACGTTGATCGGTACAACGCACTCATCGGCAAGCTTGGCTTGCGTAAGTAATTTTGCGAAGGCGGCCCCTGACCGGGCCGCTTTTTGCTTTTGGGAATGTTGCAATGCAATGTGACCAAAGAAATGGGGCCTGCTCGCAATGAGGTGAGTAAGCCACAGGGGCCAAAAGTGCTCCACCCGGTCCGGGACGGACACCCCGGAAAATGAAGAGGCCCCTTTACGCAATTTGGCGCAAAGGCATCTCAAGGAAAATCTATGTTTGATGTGAAAACTGTATCAATCGAGTGGGGCGGACAAACCCTGACACTCGAAACGGGCAAAGTTGCCCGTCAAGCCGATGGCGCTGTTATGGCGACCCTTGGCGAAACTGTTGTTCTTTGCGCAGTTACTGCTGCAAAGAAGGTGAAAGAGGGGCAAGATTTCTTCCCGCTCACCGTCAACTACCAGGAAAAATACTCCGCAGCCGGCCGTATTCCCGGTGGCTTTTTTAAGCGGGAACGTGGCGCGACCGAAAAGGAAACACTGGTTTCTCGCCTGATTGATCGTCCGATGCGGCCGTTGTTTCCAGAAGGTTTCTATAACGAAATCAACTGTATCGCGCATGTTATGTCGTATGACGGCGAGAATGAGCCTGACATTTTGGCATTGGTAGCAGCGTCTGCGGCGATGACGATTTCGGGTGTTCCGTTTATGGGCCCAATTGGCGCGGCCCGCGTTGGTTATGTTGATGGCGAATACATCCTGAACCCGACCGACGAACAGGTTGCCGAAGGCGATCTCGATCTGGTCGTTGCTGCAACTTATGACGCCGTGATGATGGTCGAATCCGAAGCGAACGAGCTTTCGGAAGAAATCATGCTCGGCGCCGTTCTGTTCGCGCATGATGCGTGTAAAGAAGTTGTCAAAGCCGTCGTAAAGCTTGCCGAACAAGCCGCAAAAGACCCATGGGTCATGGCTGAACAAGCTGACCTGTCCGCCGCAAAAGACAAGCTGAAAAAGCTGATCGGCAAGGATATCGCTGCGGCTTACAAGCTGACCGATAAGTCAGAGCGCAGCAACGCCCTGAACGAAGCGCGCGGCAAAGCGAAAGAAGCCTTTGCCGATGCAACGCCTCAGGATCAGATGGCCGCCAATAAGCTGATGAAGAAGCTGGAAGCTGAAATCGTCCGCGGCGCCATCCTAAAAGACGGCACCCGCATCGACGGACGCAGCACCACGCAGATCCGCCCCATCTTGGCGGAAACGCACTTCCTGCCGCGCACCCATGGCAGCTGCCTGTTCACACGCGGCGAAACGCAAACGATCGCAACCTGCACCTTGGGTACTAAGGACGCAGAGCAGATGATCGACGGCCTGAACGGCCTGCATTATGAAAACTTCATGCTGCATTATAACTTCCCGCCGTACAGCGTTGGTGAAGTTGGACGTTTTGGTGCGCCCGGTCGCCGCGAAGTCGGCCATGGTAAGCTCGCCTGGCGCGCGCTGCACCCTGTGCTGCCAAAGAAAGACGATTTCCCGTACACCATCCGTTTGACCAGCGACATCACCGAGTCCAACGGATCATCATCGATGGCGTCGGTTTGCGGTGGCAGCCTTGCCATGATGGACGCAGGCGTGCCAATTTCGCGCGCTGTATCCGGCATCGCGATGGGCTTGATCCTTGAAGGCAAGGATTACGCAATCCTTTCCGACATCCTTGGCGACGAAGATCACCTTGGCGACATGGATTTCAAGGTAGCGGGAACATCCGAAGGCATCACCACGATGCAGATGGACATCAAGATTGCCGGGATCACCCGCGAAATCTTTGAAGCTGCATTGAACCAAGCCAAAGAAGGCCGCGCGCACATCCTTGGCGAAATGGCAAAGGCGCTTGATACCGCCCGCACCGAATTGTCCGATTTTGCACCGCGCATCGAAACCATGCAGATTGATAAAGCGAAAATCCGCGACATCATCGGCACCGGCGGCAAGGTGATCCGCGAGATCGTTGCCACCACTGGCGCAAAGGTCGATATCGACGACGAAGGTCTGATCAAGATTTCGTCAAGCGACATCGCCCAGATCGAAGCGGCCCGCAAATGGATTTCGGGCATCGTCGAAGAAGCAGAAGTCGGCAAAGTCTATGACGGTAAAGTCGTCAACATCGTTGATTTCGGTGCATTCGTAAACTTCATGGGTGGCAAAGACGGTCTCGTCCACGTTTCCGAAATGAAGAATGAGCGCGTTGAAAAACCAACCGATGTTGTCAGCGAAGGCATGGACGTAAAGGTCAAGGTTCTGGAAATCGACCCACGCGGCAAGGTTCGCCTGTCGAT
>JAAFIB010000069.1 GCA_013297725.1 Sphingomonadales bacterium | reverse complement strand
AGCTTTCAGCATCGGTTTGATCCTGCGATGCATCTCCGCGACCACCAGTAAATGGCACAGAAATGTCGAAACCTGCATCTTTTGCAGCCTTTTCGACAGCTGCACTACCCGCCAACACGATCGCATCTGCCATCGACAAATTGCCGCGCACCGCATCAATCTTGGCAAGAACCGTCGCAAGCTCAGCCGGTTCGTTCACCGCCCAATCCTTTTGCGGAGCAAGGCGAATACGCGCACCGTTGGCACCGCCGCGATGGTCTGACTTGCGATAAGTCGAAGCCGACGCCCATGCTGTCTTTACCAACTGTCCAACCGTTAAGCCGCTGCCCAAAATCGCTGCTTTAAATGCAGATACATCAGCATCCGATGGCTTTGAACCAGCTGGAACCGGATCCTGCCAGATCAGGTCTTCTGCAGGCACTTCGGGGCCGAGATAACGCACCTTTGGTCCCATATCGCGGTGGCACAGTTTGAACCATGCACGGGCAAAGGCATCATCCAATGCCGCCTGATCATCACGGAAACGTTCTGAAATTTTCCGATATTCAGGGTCCATCTTCAACGCCATGTCCGCTGTGGTCATGATCGTTGGAACCTTTTTCGAAGGATCGCGCGCATCAGGCGCCATATCTTCGGGTGCTGGATTAATCGGTGTCCATTGCTGCGCACCAGCTGGGCTGTGCGTTAGTTCATAATCATATTTGAACAACAGGCGGAAATAATCGCCGCTCCATTGTGTCGGGTTGTTCGACCATGAACCTTCGATGCCAGAGGTGGTGATGTTGCCCTTTGTAATCTCGTCCGCATCGGTCAGCCAGCCAAAGCCCTGACGTTCGATCGACTCTGATTCAGGGCTGTCGCCAAAGGTCGCCGAAGGCGCAGCGCCATGTGCTTTACCAAAGGCGTGACCGCCAGCAACCAAAGCGATGGTTTCTTCGTCATTCATCGCCATGTTCGAGAAAGTCTTGCGCATATCGCGCGCCGATTGCAGCGGATCAGGATTACCACCCGGTCCTTCTGGATTGACATAGATCAGACCCATTTGGATCGCAGCGAGCGGGTTATCCAGCTCCATGCCCTTATCAGGCTGAATCCGTGTCGCTACGCCCTGATTAACCCAAAGGTCTTCTGAACCCCAGTAAATGTCTTTTTCAGGTTCAAACACATCGGCACGACCGCCACCAAAACCAAACACAGGTCCACCCATCGATTCAATGGCGACATTGCCGGTTAGGATGAACAAATCAGCCCAGCTGATATGCTTGCCATATTTCTGCTTAATCGGCCAAAGCAAGCGGCGCGCCTTATCCAGGTTGCCGTTATCGGGCCAGCTGTTCAGCGGTGCAAAACGCTGTTGTCCGCTATTGCCGCCGCCACGACCATCGCCGGTGCGATAGGTTCCTGCAGCATGCCATGTCATACGAATAAAGAACGGACCATAATGACCGTAATCTGCGGGCCACCATGGCTTGCTGTCGGTCATCAACGCGGTCAGATCAGCCTTTAGTGCGTCGTAATCCAGTTCCTTAAACGCTTTTGCGTAATCGAAATCTGCATCCATCGGGTCTGGCGAAACGCCGCCTTGATGCAGGATATCAACGGGAAGCGCCTGTGGCCACCAATCCTTATTCGTGCGGCCAAGCAACGAGCGCGCGGCGTCTTTACTGACCGGGCAACCGCTGGCGGTATCGATTGGGGTTTGATCGTTCATGGGAGCTCTCCTTTAACAAAGCATAATGGGGTCGATATGTGATCGACCAATGACATCACTATAATATCTGACCAAAGACATTTAGCCATCCGATTTTTCGATGCACAGTCATTGAAGCAGTCGATTTAACAACATGCCCACCAAACCGGCTATTGCGCGGTCCAACCTCCATCCATCGATAGGTTCGCACCCGTAATCGCGCCGGCGGCATCACCACATAGATACAGTGCAAGCGAGGCAAGCTGTTCAATTTGAACAAATTGTTTCTGCGGCTGACCTGCCAACAATACATCGTTTATTACCTGATCCCTGGTCAATCCGCGAGTCTTCATCGTATCCGGTATCTGGTTTTCGACCAAAGGTGTCCAGACATAACCCGGACAAATACAGTTTACGGTGATGCCATCGCGCGCGACTTCCAGCGCGACCGTTTTTGTAAGGCCGGCAATCCCGTGCTTTGCTGCGTTATAAGCACTTTTATAGGGCGAGGCGACAAGGCTATGCATTGACCCTGTATTGATAATCCGTCCCCAGCCCTTTGCCTTCATCGCGGGCAGTGCTGCTTTGGTTGTGTGAAAAGCAGAGGACAATATGATCGCCAGAATCGCATCCCATTTGTCATCCGGAAATTCATCGATGGGTGATACGTGCTGAATACCGGCATTGTTGATCAGAATGTCGGGCGCGCCCAATCGCTTTGTGCAATCGGCAACCATATCACGAATTTCGCTGGGTTTGCTCATGTCTGCTCCGCTATGCAGCGCGCCTGCGTTACTGGTGCGGATCAGATCTTCGACATAGCCATCAATCTCTGCTTGGTCGCCAAAACCGTTTATCATCACATTGGCACCCTCGGCTGCCAATGCACGGGCATAGCCAAGGCCGATACCACTGGTGGAGCCTGTGATCAGAGCAGTTTTGCCTTTAAGAAACATGCGATTTGTCATCCTTTTTTGGGAAGGCGATGTATTGGCTTCTTCCTTGCGCTTTTCAGGCAAAACCGCAATGCTTGATCGATAACGCGACAAGGGAGAATCGCTATGCGCCTGGATGACATTGATCCGAGTGGTGACATTCAAGACATGGGTGCCGGCGGTGGCGGTGGCTTTAGCATGGGTGGCGGCGGTGGCGGATTAGGCTCGCTGTTGATCGGGATACTTCCGTTATTGCTTAGCGGTCGCAAAATGGGCTGCGGCACGATAGCGATTTTGGCAGTTGCCGCGTTTTTCATTTTTGGCGGCGGCATGTCATTTTTAACCGGCCCGGGTGTTGCACCGACCGAACAAGCACAAACTGCAGGCGGTTCGGCAAATTGTGACACCCCGGAAGAGCTGCTTGCTTGCCGTGTATTCACATCCACAGAACAAACCTGGTCGCAGATTTTTTCAGAAGCCGGGGTACGATATCAGCCAGCGAAAATCCGGTTTTATCAAGGCGGCGGCCAATCAGGCTGTGGCGCAGCACAATCCGCGATGGGGCCGTTTTATTGCCCCACCGATAAAGGCATTTATCTCGACACCAGCTTTTTCGCGCAGATGCAGCAGATGAGCGGCGGCGGCGACTTCGCCTATGCCTATGTCGTGGCGCACGAAATGGGCCATCATATTCAGAACATCACTGGCATCGCCGATAAAGTGCGTGATCGACAAGCGCGCGTTAGCGAGGCCGATGGCAACCAATTGCAAGTCCGCATGGAATTACAGGCTGATTGCTATGCCGGTGTCTGGGCCGCGAAAAATTCGCAGCGCATGGAGGCTGGCGATGTCGAAGAAGGCATGCGTGCGGCCAATTCGATTGGCGATGATAAGCTGATGAAACAAGCGGGCCGTGCTCCGGTGGAAAGCATGTTTACCCATGGCACCAGCGAACAACGGATGGCCGCGTTGCAGCAAGGGTTAAAGACCGGCGATGCCAGCCAGTGCAATTTCTTCCGCGGGATATTTTAGCCCTAGGATGAAGCTCAACGACTGCCACAATATAGAGGATTTCAGGCGGTTGGCGCAAAAGCGCCTGCCCTCACCGATATTTCATTACATTGACGGCGCAGGTGATGATGAGGTTACAAAACGGCGTAACACCGCCGCGTTTGACGATTGCGATCTAGTGCCCAATGTGCTTGCCGGTGTGCAAGACATCAATATGTCGGCCACTGTCATGGGACAGAAAATCGGCATGCCGTTGATGCTGTCTCCCACAGCGCTGCAGCGGCTGTTCCACTGGCAGGGCGAACGGGCTGTCGCGGCTGTGGCGCAGCGGTTTAACACATGGTTTGGCATCTCTAGCCTTGCCACTGTCAGCATCGAAGAAATTGGCGCGGCGATAAAAACGCCCAAAATGTTTCAGCTGTATATCCACAAGGATAAAGGGCTGAACAGATCAATGGTCGAACGCTGTAAAGCGGCAAGCTTTGATGCGATTACCTTGACCGTTGATACCATTGTGTCGGGCAATCGCGAACGATGCCAGCGCACTGGCTTCACCTCTCCGCCGCGCTTTACGCCATCGTCTGTGCTTAGTTATGCGGCGCATCCCGGCTGGGTTGCCAATTATCTATTTCGCGAAAAATTTGCTCTGCCCAATCTTGATACGCATGTCGGCCAAGGCACCAATGTTGCGGTTTCTGTCGCGGATTATTTCAACACGATGCTTGACCAGTCGATGGATTGGAAAATGGCGGAGGCGGTGCGCGCCGATTGGGGCGGGCAGTTTTGCCTGAAAGGCATAATGTCGGTGGCGGACGCCCGGCGCGCCGTCGATATTGGCGCAACAGCGATCATGGTATCGAACCATGGCGGACGGCAATTGGATGGATCACGCAGTCCCTTTGACCAAATCGCCGAGATTGCCGATGCGGTCGGCGGACAGATCGACATCATCTGCGACGGCGGCATCCGGCGCGGCACGCATGTGTTGAAGGCGCTAGCGGCAGGCGCAACGGCATGTTCGGGCGGGCGGTTATATCTCTATGCGCTGGCCGCGGCTGGCGAAGCGGGTGTTCAGCGGGTTGTCGGCAAACTGCACGACGAAATTGAGCGCGATATGAAGCTGATGGGGGTTAGGTCGGTTTCGGAGTTGGATCGGGGGATGCTCAGGTGGCGTTGAAGGACTGAATTGACTTGTTACCAAATTTTGGTAACATCAATCTATGACTTCTAAAAACACATCCATCGCACTCGGCAAGCCCTTCACCGACTTTATTTATGAGAAGGTAGAAACCGGCGAATTTGCAACGGGCAGCGAAGTGGTACGCGAAGCGTTGCGGCAATATATGCAAGAAGATGCCAAGATCGTGGCGTTGCGAACGATGATACAGAAATCGCTAGATAGCGGCCCTGCCCGCCCGTTTGATATCGACGCATGGTTTGAGGAAAAGTTCGGACCTGAATGAAGCGGGAGCTAATCTACCGTCCGGACGCGCTGTCGGACCTTAACGAGGCGGAATCCTACACCAAACAAACTTGGGGCGGTGCACAGGCCAAGCGCTATGTTGCAGCATTGGTGGCGGATATTAAGGCACTGCGCGTGTCAGCACTGCGCTATCCGTTATACAATGAAGTGTTCCTTGGCCTACGACGGAAACGAAGCGGTATGCACCATATCTACTATTTTGCGACAGATGACCGAGTTGAAATCCTCAATGTGATTCACACATCGCGCGATCCGGGGCTACATTTGAAGGTTGAGACGTGGCAGGAGGGGGAGTGAATTGAGTACACCGTCACCGGAATTCTGTCACCGAAATCCTGTCATTTGCACATGACGGCAATTGCATAACCTCAACGTCCAAAGAATGTAAAAGACGCTGAGAGAAGGAGAGAGGGGGCGGGACACACTAGCCCTCTTGCCCTCATGTCTCTTTTACCTATGCTTTCGCTGTTGGCAGTTTAGCATCGAGTTTAGTAGCTATCGCACCTGTCACAGGAATCGAGAGTGATGAGGCATGAGGGGTGTCGAGCCGTTATCTCTCCATTGGAAGTGCGCAGTTCCACCTTCCGACATGGCCTGAGAAAAGCGTTCCGGTGCGGCAAACACCTCTGCAAAATATTTCTGCCCACGCTTTCCGTATACGTTCTCAAGGACGACCGAAATAAACAAAAAATGGTCACGGTCCTCTAACGTACCAATAGACTGCGCATAAGCGTCACAGAATCCATACGACCACCAGATTTGAACAGGATTTGGTCTAAACTTCTTAAAAAGATTTGTCCGAACCGAGAGGCGGGCAATTATTTCAAGCATTCTAGATGCAATATCAATGCTGCTTTCGAAAGTTCGCAGTTCCGTTGCGTTCACCTCAATAAACCCGAGCCTTTGGCTTAATATACTCCACCTCATCGGTCAGCGTGTACTCATGCACCGGTCGGCTATCCAGCTTCACTGCGCCGCCTTTGCCGCCCCAGCCTTCGAACCAGGTTACGGTGTGCTTCATCCAGTTTTTATCGTCGCGGTCCGGGAAGTCTTCGTGCGCGTGCGCGCCACGGCTTTCTTTGCGGTTGGCTGCGCCTTCGATGGTGCAGATCGCTTGGCTCATAAGGTTGTCTAGCTCAAGCGTTTCGATCAAATCGGTGTTCCAGATCAGGCTGCGATCTGTGACCGAGATGTCCTGCATCCGCTTATTCACCTTTTGCATGATCGCGCAGCCTTCGGTCAGCAATGCTGTATCGCGGAATACCGCTGCGTGTTTTTGCATCGTCTGCTGCATTTCCAAACGCACTTGCGCGGTCGGTGAACCACCCTTGGCATTACGGAAATGGTCGAGACGGGTCAGCGCCAGATCGGCTGAATCCGCAGGTAACGGCCGGTGCGGCGCATTAGGTTTCAACGTTTCTTTCAGATGCAGGCCCGTCGCACGGCCAAAGACCACCAGATCGATCAGCGAGTTGGAACCCAAACGGTTCGCGCCATGCACCGAAACGCACGCCGCCTCGCCTACTGCATAGAGGCCGTTTACGATCACTTCGGGATCATCACCCACTTTGGTGACAACCTGTCCGTGATAATTGCACGGAATTCCGCCCATGTTGTAATGCACTGTCGGGCAAACCGGCAAAGGTTGCCGCGTCAGATCAACGCCAGCAAAAATCTTGCCGGACTCTGTGATGCCGGGCAGGCGCTCGCCCAAAACCTTTGGATCAATATGGTCAAGGTGTAGATAGATATGGTCCTTGTTCGGGCCAACACCGCGGCCCTCGCGCATTTCCAGCGCCATTGACCGCGATACCACGTCACGCGATGCCAAATCCTTTGCCGACGGCGCATAGCGTTCCATGAACCGCTCGCCTTCGGAATTGGTCAAATAGCCGCCCTCGCCGCGCGCGCCTTCGGTAATCAGCACGCCTGCGCCGTAAATGCCGGTCGGGTGAAACTGAACGAACTCGAGGTCTTGCAACGGCAATCCGGCGCGCAACACCATGCCGCCGCCGTCGCCGGTGCAGGTATGTGCAGAGGTCGCGCTGTAATAGGCGCGGCCGTAACCACCCGTTGCCAGCACTACGGAGTGCGATTTGAAGCGGTGGATGCTGCCATCCTCCATGCACAAAGCGATCACGCCCCGGCATTCACCATTTTCCATAATCAGGTCGAGCGCGAAATACTCGATGAAGAAGTCCGCGTCGTATTTTAGGCTTTGTTGATACAATGCATGCAGCATTGCGTGGCCAGTACGGTCAGCGGCTGCACAGGTGCGCTGCACTGGCGGGCCTTCGCCCATATTCTGCATATGGCCGCCAAAGGGGCGCTGATAGATGGTGCCATCGTCGTTCCGCGAAAACGGTACGCCTGCATGTTCCAATTCGTACACTGCGGCGGGCGCTTCACGCACCATATATTCAATCGCGTCTTGGTCGCCCAGCCAGTCCGAACCCTTTACGGTATCGTACATATGCCATGTCCAATGGTCGGGCGAGTTGTTTTGCAAGCTGGCTGCAATGCCGCCCTGTGCCGCAACAGTGTGCGAACGCGTCGGGAAAACTTTAGTGATGCATGCGGTTTTCAAACCAGCCTCTGCTGCACCCATAGTCGCACGAAGACCAGAGCCACCAGCACCAACAACAACAACGTCATAGGTGTGATCAATAATCTTATAAGCAGGTGAAGCAGTATCAGACATCAGGCGGGAGCTCCGGTAAAGGCATGTTTGGCGACCATGAAAATGCCGAATGCAGCGGCACCAAGGACGTAGAAATTCAAAATTGTCAGCACAGCAAATTTATTGCCGTCTTCATGGACATAATCCTCGATCAAGACTTGCAGCCCCAACCGGACGTGCCAAAAAATGCTAATTAGCATCAGGATCATCGGCACAGCCACCGATGGCTGTGCAAGCCAAGCAGCAACCGTTTCATGTTCCATGTTAGGAAGAACTAATAAGGAAATCACCAACCAGCTGGTCAGCAACAAATTGCCAACCGCGGTCAGCCGTTGGTCAATCCAGTGTTTGCCGCCATGCTTTGCCGAGCCAAGCCCGCGAACGCGTCCGATTCCGGTTCCGTTACCCATCGTTCAATTCCCCATATAGCGCGAAGCAACCAGCAACGCGGTAATTCCGGTTGCTGTTACAGCGGCGATAAAGACCAGCAAAGACCATGTTTTGTTGGTAGTCAGTTCATAGCCTGCACCCATATCCATCAGCAAATGGCGGATGCCCGAAAAGAAATGCTGAAAAAAGCTCCAAGTAACGCCCAGAGCCACCAGCCGGAAAAACCAGTTTGTCCCGGTTTGTAGCGTAGTCGCCTCGGCTCCCGCACTTACAACATAGGTTTGAAAAGATGCATATGCCTCTGGCCCTGAGGCAATCGCGTAAATCCACCATAGCAAAGTAATCATGCCAGCCGTTGCCAGCACAAAACCTGTTGCACGATGCATGATGGAAATCGCCATATGCGGGCCCCATTTATAGACCCCAAGATGCGGCGAAATTGGACGGTTTGGATTTTGCGCCATTAGCGATTTCTTCCCTGATTGATCTTTCGTCGCTCTTTAATGCTTTGAAGCGTCCGCGCAAGGGGCAGAGTCTTGCGAAACGAGCCGCTTTGGATAACGCCGCGTTAACCATTTCGCGTTAGTCATACCAACGAACAGGTGCACAGCACCCAATGGCCAGAAGTCGGAGTATCGAATGTCGGATATGGAAAAAATTCTTTCGGATGAAATTGAAGCGGTTGTCCAGAAATTCGATTTCGATGGCGACTTAGCAGTCAATTGTGCCGAAGTTTTATCAGTAATCGGCGACGATCTACCCGAGATTTCGGTAATTTACTGGGAATATTGGTCGGCCCAAAACAAATTTGTTGAACTGAAAAATCCCGAGATCAAAAAAGCGATGATCGAACGGACGGCAAATTTTGTTGCCTCGCGCCTTGCCGATGCGCGCGGGTCAGGCTGGCGCAAAGGGTTGCTCGCACAAGTTATTGACGCCTGTAAGCGAGACATCGCCCTAGCCGATGTCCTCGCTGCGTCGTCGCGCACCAACATTGGCTATTACCGTGCGCTTGGAAAACGGATTGACCGAAGCTCGCCGGATTATCTGCGACTGTCAAAGGCGATCATGGATTTTACGACAACCGATCTGGCGATTATGTCGACATGCTACACGCATTATCAAAACGAGTTGATGCAAGAAAAGCAGAGAAACTTCACCAGCCAGTTTGAAAATGACATCTCCTCCACGGCTGTAGATATCTCTGATCAGGCAAATATCTTGCGCCGACAAGCTGCAGGTAGCAGCAGCGTTGCCCAGGGCATGCTGAGCAAAGCATCCGAAGTCGCAACAGCATCCGAACAATCTGCCGTTGCCATGCGTGAAGCCGCACAAACAGCAGCGGGCCTGATCCGCGCGATTGAAGATACCCGCAGCGAAGTTGAACTTGCAGCAGAAGTCGCCAACCGCGCGACAGACCGCGCGCAGGAAGCCGTCGAGGCGACGGACACTCTATCCGACCAATCCAAATCGATCGAATCCATCCTTGGCTTGATTCGTGACATTGCCGGACAAACCAATTTGCTTGCACTGAACGCCACAATCGAGGCCGCGCGCGCCGGTGATGCAGGTCGCGGTTTTGCCGTGGTTGCTCAGGAAGTCAAAAGCCTTGCCAACCAGACAGCAAAAGCGACTGACGAAATCGCCGAAAAGATCGCCGCTATTCAATCGGCGACCAAAGCATCGGTAGATTCCAACATCTCGATCCGCGCCACAGTAGAGGATGTGCATCACAGCGCCGAACGCATCCGTCGCGCAATGGAAGATCAAGCCCAGACAGTGACAATGATTACCGCATCGGTCGATGAAACCGCTCTTGCCGCCGATTTGATGTCGAGCACGATTTCGGCAATTCGCACTGATACCGAAAATGTCGTGTCCGAAATCAGCCTGCTTGAACAAGGCTTTGCTGATGTCGAATCGAAAATTTCGGCGTTACAAGCCAATGCGGGTCGTTTTGTCGGCAATTTGATGCGCTGAGGCGCTTGTCGAATCCAGTCTCTTAGGTCTAAGCCCTATGCGTGACTGACAAACCTCTTCATGTATTGCTGACCGGTGCGAGCCGGGGCATTGGCAAAGCTATCGAAACGCGCCTTACCGAACGCGGTGCAAAAGTTGTTGGACTCAACAGCGGCCATGGCGACCTTTCTGATCCTATCGTCCCGTCCGAACTTTGGCGTACTGCGCTCGATAGGCTTGATGGCCGTATCGATGCGCTGGTCAACAACGCCGGTGTGTTCGAGGCAAATCCGATTGAGGCTGGCGAAGTCGAATGGCTTGACCATTGGGAACGGACCATGGCGATCAACCTGACCGCCTCGGCACAATTCTGCCGCCATGCTGTATTGCATATGCAAGGTTCAGGCGGCGGCCGCATTTTGAATATCGCAAGCCGCGCTGCACATCGCGGTGACAGCCCGGCGCACTGGCATTATGCTGCATCAAAGGGCGGGATGGTATCGATGACCAAAACCATCGCGCGGGCTTATGCCAAGCAATCGATCTACGCCTTTGCCATATGCCCGGGCTTTACGATGACCGGCATGGCAGACGATTATCTGGAAAGTCGCGGCGGCGATAAATTGCTGGCGGATATCCCCTTGGGCCGCGTTGCGATGCCAGAGGAAGTTGCGGCAATGGCCGCGTTTTGCCTTTACGAAGCACCGCCATCGATGACAGGTGCGGTGCTTGATGTGAACGGGGCCAGTTATGTTCGGTAGACTGATTTTAGCAGCGGCCGTGGCGTCGGCAGCAACAGCCGGATTCGCGGCACCAGAACGCGGGTTGAAAGCTGTGCCGACAAGTTTCGAGCCGATTAAGCAGGCTTGCGGCGAACGCGATGGCTGGAGCGACCCTGCCCCGCCGAGCCATGTTTTCGGCAATGTCTACATGGTCGGCACTTGCGGCATAACATCATTGCTGATCACCACACCAAAGGGCCATTTCCTGATCGACGGCGCAACCGATGAAGCCGCTGAAGGAATCGCCGAAAATATCCGCAAGCTGGGCTTTGATCCAAAGGATGTCCGCTATCTGCTCGCCACGCACGAACATCTGGATCATGCGGGCGGCCTTGCAAAACTAAAACAGATCACTGGGGCCAAGTTTGCAACACGCGAGGCCGCACGGCTGGGTATGGAAAGTGGATTGCCGTTGGCGGATGATCCGCAGCACGGCATTCATCCCGCGTTTCCAGGAGTGAAAGCGGATGTGATCATCGGTGACGAACAAACGCTGCGCATCGGCAAGCAGACGATTACCGCAATTGCCACGCCCGGCCATTCCCCCGGCGGGACCAGTTACACTTGGAAATCCTGCGAAGGCAAAATCTGCCGCCAGATCGTTTATGCCGACAGTCTGAACGCGGTGTCTGCCGATGCATACCGGTTTAGCGACCATCCCGATTATGTCGCCACACTGCGACGCTCGATGGCACGGATCGAGGCGATCAAGAATTGCGAGATCATGATCAGCCCGCATCCTTTTCAAAGCGAATTTTTTGAACGGTTGGCGGGGGAAAAGCCGCTGGTCGATCCTGCGCGTTGCCGGACATATGTGGCGGCTGCACGAAAACGACTGGATGATCGCCTTATCAAAGAGGCTGGCAATTGAACTGGCTGTTGACTCTGCCCTGTTCGCGCCGCGAAGCAGAGGCACTCCACGAAGATGACGAATGGGTTGCACTGCTCGACCCGATGCCGACCATTGTTGCCGAAGAAATCGAAGCGTTTAACGACGCGAAATGGCAGGTGAAGGCGTATTTTGCTGAAAAGCCTGCCAAGGCTGTTTTGGCTCAATTACAATCGAGATTGCCAAGTGCGGTGAACGCAAAGCCGGTGCTCGAAATGTTACCCGACGAAGACTGGCTAGTAATGAGCCAACAAGGACTAAAGCCTGTCAGCGCTGGCCGGTTTTACGTCCATACCAGCGATAACAAAGGCCCGGTTCCCCGCGGAGCCACCATATTCCAGATCGAGGCCAGCCAAGCATTTGGGACTGGCGGACATGAAACCACCAGCGGTTGCCTATCTATGCTCGACCAGATGAAATCGTCGGGCCTGCGGTTTGACCACATCGCCGACATTGGCACCGGCACCGGATTGCTGGCCTTTGCCGCCCGCAGCCTTTGGCCAAAGGCATATAATATCGCATCGGACATTGACCCCGTCAGCATCGACGTTACCGCCTATAATGCAGGCATTAACGCAGTGCCATTGGGGCAATCGGCTGGCAGCGTGGCGTTATGCGTTGCACAAGGCACGGACCATGCATTGCTGCAAAGCCGCGCGCCTTATGATCTTGTCATCGCCAACATTTTGGCAGGGCCGCTGATCGAGTTGGCCGCATCCTTTGCCGCAATCACACAAGAAGGCGGATCACTTATCCTCGCCGGATTGCTCGATACTCAAGCAGATGCAGTGCTGGCCAAATACCGCCGGCAAGGCTTTCGCTTGCAACGGCGCATTGACAGTGGCGACTGGCCCTGTCTGTGGTTAGTCAAGCGGCGAAGCTATAGCTGGCAACGCCCATTGCGCGCCAGCGGGCGAACAAGCCAACCGCCGGGTGATTTTGGCACATGGTAATACTTGCAGATGCGTTCGCTATCCGACATATCAGGCAACAATGACATCGCCTGATACTCCCGCAAATTTAGACGATGCCCGCCGTGCGCG
>JAAFIB010000068.1 GCA_013297725.1 Sphingomonadales bacterium | reverse complement strand
AGATCTGTCTCGCGATAACTGGTGCCAAGGAGCAGGCTCCAGTTTTCGCTGAAATCATGTTGCAGTTGCAGTTGATGGCCAGTGACATTGGCTTTCAACGGGCCATCGCCCGGCTCGCCCAGAAAGGTGCGGCGCGACACAACGCCCAACGCCCCACCCGGTGCAACCACACCGCGATCAAAATCGGCCTGGCCACGCGTCCATTCCAGATCGTAGCTGAGCGTTGTGTCTTCGCCCAATTTGATCGCGATTGACGGGAGCAGGCCATAACGCTTGCTGTTGACCGTTTCGCGGAAGCTGTCGGACTTTTCGGAAAAGCCAATCAGGCGGACGGCAATAGTGTCGCCAACGGGGATATTGGCGTCGGCATCGAAACGGATGCGATCGAAGCTTCCATAGAGCCCGGACGCATTGACCTTGAAGCCGTCAAAGTCGGCCCGCTTTGTGACGATGTTGATCGTCCCGCCCGGTTCGCCGCGACCATAAAGCGCCGCCGATGGCCCTTTCAGCACCTCGATCCGCTCTACCCCGGCAACATCCCGCGCGCCGCCAAAGCCGCGCCCTCCGTTGAAACCGTTGACCAGATAGCCGCTGGGCAAATTCTCATCGCCTGCAAAGCCCCGCACCGCGAAAGCATCCCATAGGCCGCCGAAGTTATTCTGACGCGCGACCGAAGCATTGAGATCAAGCGCATCGGTCAGCCGGAGGATATTATTGTCCTCAATCAGCTTGGCATCGATGACTGCAACGGCTTGTGGAATCTCCTTTTGCTCAAACTCGCCCTGATAGGCCTGGCGGATACCAGTGACCGTGATTTCCGGATCGGCCGACTCTTCGGCGAAAGCAGGGCTGGCTGCGCTGAAAAAGGTAGAGGCAAGCAAAATGGCAGTAAAAGGCAAACGCATGAAATGTCCTTGGGAGAGTGGATTTTGGAGCCGGGAACCAGCAGCGAATCGTGATATATAATATCATTACTATGTCAAGACTCCGGCTTGATGGAATATCTTCCATGACTGGCCATTCCGGCCGCTGGAGATGTGACATGGGAATATCTGATCTTGATCCCGACGCTCACGGGCGTCGTCCCTGGAATGCTGGCAACCTTGTAGGTGCCAAGCGCCCGCTCAAACCGCGCGATGTTTGGGCAATACGCTTCTTTCTCGATGAGCACCGAAGATTGCGCGACAGAGCGCTGTTCGACTTGGCGATCGACAGCAAACTGCGTGGTTGCGATATCGTCAAAATGAAGATCGGCGATATCGCCACTGCCGATGCGATCCGAAACCGGGCAACTGTCATGCAACAGAAAACCAAGCGCCCAGTGCAATTCGAAATCATGACCGAGGCGCGTCAGACTTTGCTGACATGGCTCAACCGTCGCGGAGGTTCGATGGAGGATTTCATCTTTCCAAGCCGCGTTAACTATATGGGCCATTTGAGCACTCGCCAATACGCCCGGTTGGTTGACGAATGGGTCGGAGCCGTTGGTCTGAATGTCCACGAATATGGCACGCATTCGCTTCGACGAACAAAGGCCTCATTGATCTACAAGGCGACCGGCAACCTGCGAGCCATCCAGATATTGCTGGGCCATTCCAATATCGAGAATACTGTTCGCTATCTTGGCGTCGATGTTGACGACGCCATTGCCCTTGCAGAACGCACGGAAATTTGAGCGGGACGGCTCCTCGCAGCGGCGGGGAGCCGTTCTCGGCTATGCTGAATGTATGGCGGCTTTCAACGACAGCAATCTCGTGATGGAACGGCAGAAAAGTTAGCGGCAGTCGCCAGTCAGGTGAGAACAGCGCCATGACCATAGCCGACCAGATTGCAGTCATAGCTGTTCCTGCTAAACTTTATCAATAGCGGCTATCGGAGTTATAAACGATGGAAGGTGAACTGACGGGCAGATGCATTTGTGGAACCGTAAGCTATACGCTTCGGGATGGTTTTCGATTTCGCCCATATGCTTGTCATTGCACCGATTGTCAGTCCCGCACGGGAAGCGCATTCAGCGAGCATATGCTCTTTGCGAGACATGATCTGGAAATTGATGGGGAGCTTGACAGCGGTTCTTATGAGCAGCCTAGTGGAGCCATTTCGACAATTTGGGGCTGCGCGAAGTGTAAAGTCAGAGTTTTTGCTGAAAACAATACGCGTCCGGGCTTTGCTTCCTTGCGCTGCGGAACACTTGACCGGAGTTCGGAAGTCATCCTTGCGGCTCATCTGTGGGTTGGTAGCAAACAGTCATGGGTCACAATTCCTGATGGCGTCCCTGCCTTGTCAGAACAACCAAGAAATCAAGCTGAATGGATGGAACTGGTCGGTCCCCTCAAGACGTGACGTCTGCTTTCGCGATTCTCTCGTCAAAACCCGACAGTCCGCTCCCCCCAACAAAGGCGCTCTGGCATCCATCCCTATGCCTTACAAAAGCAGCCATTCAGCTTAGCGTACGTTTACGACCAGATTCTGCGATGCCCCCTATATTTACGCCAACTGCCGCCTGTGTTGCAGTGTACAACATCTTGTTGATATGCTCTGCCGCCCGCGGTGCAATCGTGCTGCCCGCTTTTTCCTCCCACGAAACCAGCATGTTTCCGGCGAAGTTTGCAAATCCATTGGTCATTGCTTCATAAGCATCAGATTATCATTCTTGTCCGAAGCTGATTGGAATGGGGAGAAGCAGTATGAAATCGCTTATTGAAGATATCCGCGCTTGCACGATTTGTGCCTTGCATCTGGACGCTGGACCGCGCCCGATTGTCCAGTTCAGCCAAACTTCGCGGATCATTATCATAGGCCAGGCACCGGGCGCGCGCGTTCATCAAAGTGGTATTCCTTGGGACGATGCGAGCGGTGAGCGGCTTCGTGAGTGGACCGGATTGACCCCGGACATTTTCTACAATCCCGCGCGGATCGCTCTGGTGCCTATGGGTTTTTGTTACCCTGGTACGGGGACGAGCGGGGATCTGCCGCCCCGTCCCGAATGCGCCCCTTTATGGCATGACCGGGTGATGGCGGTGTTACCGCCTGATCGGCTGACGCTTTTGGTGGGAAGCTATGCGCAGGGCCGCTATCTTACATCTGCTAGGAAACAGTCTACGGCCGATAATGTGCGTGGCTATGCCGCATTTGGCCCATCGCTGTTCCCGCTCCCCCATCCGTCTTGGAGAAGCACGGCGTGGATGCGGAAGAACCCGTGGTTCGAAGCTGAAGTCCTGCCAGTGCTTCGGCAACAAATCGTCAGGTCTCTTAGCTGAAGAGGAACTTTGGGCGAAATCCTACCGCGTCAGCCAGACTTCAACTTCATGGTCGACATAGGACCATTCTTCAGTGGCGCGCAATCGGGTCAACAATTCTCTGAATCGGTCTGCCTCGCTGTCTGCAAACTCAAACCACGTCAGAAAATCAAATGGCTCACCCAAATCGCGACAATGGTGAAGCTGGCGAGCGATGGCGGGCAGATAGTCGAGACCGATGGGCGTATGATCGGATCGGGTGTAAATTTCCCGGCGCTCATCCTGTGCCATTGACCACCAGACCGCATTCTTCCGGATGGGAATGAGTACCGCATGCTGAGCGTCAGCCCGCCCAAGGCCGGCTTGTTGCTCATGCAAAGCCTGACGTTCGAGCGCGGTTGTGTACCGCAGGTTGCTGACAAAGGCGCTGAGTGTCCAGACAGGGGTATTTTCGGGGCCGCCGTCACCAATGTGCAAATAGCGCGCAATCGGCAGCTCTGGTCCGGTGACTGCCGACATAGCCTGAATGCGCCATTGCCCGCTTTCATCATTTGCACAAAAGGGGATGCGGTCACCAATGGCCGCGCCCTGAGGTCGTACTGGCCGGTTACTCATATTGTTCATTGCGCCCGCTCCCAAATACTCGTTCAGCATAATCTTCGCTGTTGCTGCTCGGGAAGTTACGATCACGAAATTCCAGCGCACAGACAGGACGGCGCGCTGTCATTTCGCCGAAGCATCATCGTTTGGCTGCAAGGCGCCAAAGAAGCCATCGATGCGGCAAACTTTCGTCAGAGTTTCATCGAGCGCCACCGCATCAAACCCTTCAAAGCGCGTTCCATCGGGCCAAATGATTTCCCAGGAATAACGGGCGCGATCATGATGCATGTCGATGGCGCTGGTTCGGGTGAATTGAACATCGCCCACCCGCGCCTGAAATGCCTCCATCATCTCGATAAACGCATCGCTGCCGGTTATCGCATATTGAGGATCGGTGAAAGCAATGTCAGATGTGACCGACTTTTCTACCAGCTCGCGCAGCTTGACCTGATCGCGTTCATTCCATGCGGCGAGCAAATTGGCAAAACACTCAGGGACAGGTGACATTGCGATTCCTTTCATATAAACCGACTGTCTGTATGTTTATGGATTGGTTGGGATTTTGGCAAGACAGGTTGAACGACGCGAGCGGACACGGGCACTGCTGATCGAAGCGGCTGCCAGCTGCTTTGAAACCGGGGGTTATGCGGAAACGTCGCTTGCGGCTGTGCTGCTGGCGGCCGGGGTCAGCAAGGGCGCGCTCTATCATCATTTTGCCAGCAAGACCGAGCTGCTAGAGGCTGTGTTCGAAGACGTCTCCCAACAGGTTCTGGCCCAAGCTGCTGCAGCATCGGGCGCAGCGAAAACTCCTCGAGACGCTATATCTGGCGCGCTCAAAGCCTGGCTCCGTGCCGTTCTCGATCTCCGCCCGCGCCGGATATTGCTTGAAATAGGTCCCGGCGTCCTCGGTTTTGCAAAGGCGCGCGAGATTGAGCTCGCACAAAGCGAGGCGGCAATGCACGCGCTAATCTCGCGGGCCATTGCCAGTGGCGAGGCGGACTGCCCAGACCCAGATCTTGCCGCGCGCCTGCTCAACGCCGCCGTTACCGAAATGGCCCTTACGGCGTTAGACAAGGAGTATGACGATGCAGGGGGCAGGTTTGAAGACGCGATTGACACGCTTATCAAGGCATTACTGCCGCCGCGCGTGTTGTCTGCTACCAATTGATCGGGGTTCCCACCCTAAAACCTTCCGAGTGGATGGATCGTGATAGTGGTTGTCGCTGGCAGGCTGAGTGACCCGGACGATTTGCGAACCGGGCCGTCAAGCCGGACTCCTGCCGAGGTTGCGACGATAGCGAGACCAGCGCCGGTCAGGTCCTGCGGCCACCAAGTCGTGGTCGCCTGAACGCCATCGCCGCACAGAGCCATGTCCATCGCGGGGAGGAGCAGAGTCGCAATCGCCCATTGCGCATGGGCGAGCGGCGCAAGCTTTGCGACGGTCACGTCGACCGGAATGCCAATCGGTCCCGATGTGCTGACGGTCACGTCATGGACGGGGCCGACAGCGCCCCAGGCGGCAACACCCGCCGGTGGAATAGTGGTAGGCTTCAGTACGGGCTGCACCGAACCGGTCTGAACTCCCCGCGCTGGTGCCGCATCCAGCCTACCATAAAGCCAGAGGCGCTCGGGCTGAACGGCGTCTGCGGGTGCATAAAGATAAATCTTGCTGTCCAGAACATAGGTCTGGAGGGTACCTTTCTCCGTCGTGAAGCGATAATTCTGCGCGTCGATATAATCGAGCGTGACCCTGTTGCCGCCCTCCGCTGCAAAGGTGACCGACAAGCTTTCGGGCTTGGACCGTGCCGGTGCCGGTCTTTCCTTCGCCCAGCGCAGCATCTCGGCCCGTTCGGCAGGCGTGACCGTGGCGTCGCTCAGCAGTCGCCGGACGGGAGCGGACGACCCTACCGGTACACTAGACACCACCGTTTCCGGCTTGTCCGTGTTGCGCACTGTCACCATCGTCGCCACCCCCGCGATGGGAATGACGGCTAGTCCGATCCACAAGATCAACCGGCGCATCATCGGGTTACCCGCGTCACGGGTGCATCAGTTCGGGATGTGGATGTCGGCATCGACCGTCTGCCCATTCCTCAGCCTATAGAAGTTGAAGTCTGTCCAGCATGAACCACCGCCGCATTGGTTCGTTCCCGCCCAGTTGGCAAGCTTGATGTTGAAGTCTGACGTGCCTGTCGCCTTGAAATAGCCCCTGACGCTATACTTCGTTGAGCGTTTCAAAGGCAGTTCGTCTCTCGGGTTGACGCCGTCATCACCGTCCATCGACGTCCGGCCATAGGGATCGAAGAAGATGCGTTCGCGCCTGGGGTCGGGGTTGAAGAGCTGGATGAAGTTGGTCTCGTTGAAGCGCACCGTGCCCTTGAACGGCGACATCGGGCTGTCGAACGCGATGGGCTGTCCGCCATTGCGCGACCGCGCCAATCGGCAATCGAACGAATTGAAGACGAGCGATCCGGTCCGATAACAGAGATCAATCTGGCGCGCGATCTTGTAGGTGCTGGTGTTCGCGGGATTGGCATCGCCATTGGAATCATAATAGCGGCTTGAACTGGCCAGGTTCCAATAGGGCCCACCGCCAAGCTGGAAGATGCGCTGGCCCGATGAATTGAAGAACAGCATTACTGGCCCTCCCTGCCACGATTCCCCATTCCAGTTGCTGACATAATAGCCGGGAGCGGGCACGCCGATTGCGGCAAGTTCGGCTGCGAACTGCGCTGTACCTCTGCAATTGTCACAGAATGGATTGGAACCCGTACCGTCGGTTTGGCCACCAAAATTGCTGATAATTCCCTGAAAATAGTTCATTGTCGGGATACTCCGACGATCCGCGCCGGAAGGCTGGCAATTCGGATCTCTGGAACCGGCACAAGGCGCTGGCGTGGCCCCCAAAGTCGAGATCAGCGTCGACGTGCGGTTCGGGATATTTTCAAGGAAGGTGTTGGCCATGCCGAACGGCTGCAACGACTTGTAGCGAATTTCAAGGCCGTTGGGGCAGCTATAGTTCAGGAACCGTTCGTGGCTGTTGTTGCGCAAAGCATCGGGTGAGTGCGTGCCTTGATGCAGCTTGAACAGGATATCGCAAGGCATCGTGCCGGTCGCGTCGCCATTCGGACCTGAAACGATATCGAGGATACCATTAAAGAGCGCCACCTTGTGCCCGACATGGTCTTCGTTGCGCTGGAAACTGGGGTCGCTCGGCGAGAGTTGTTCGTTGACATAGCCGAACGAGATAGGACCGACGGTGCGGTACAAGTTCGACTGGCGTTGGTCTTGGCCATGTTCATGACCGAAGCGGCATGTAGAGCCGTCGGCGAATTCGTAGACCGGCGGATGCCAGGTCGGATAGGCTTTGTTGTCCGGGCCGAACGTCCAGAAGCTGTCATGCAATGCTTTTGAACAGGTGTCGTAAAGCGGATTGGGCGTCCAACCGAATGTGGTCAACGAGCGGCCACGCATGACATCGGCGGGGGGGACGTCGGCGGCCGTCAGGCTGGCAGCTCCACTGACTGTGCTCGCCTTAACTGTGCCAACCGCAAGCTTTCTGCCTTTGGCGTCAAGCGCTTGGACTTCGTAAGCGTAGCTGGTGTTGGGGGCCAGGTCCACGTCGCGAAAGCGCCGCTGGATATCCTCGGCCAACATGATTTGCTGGCCATCGCGCAATATCCTGAAATCGGTGACGTCGGGCGACGGCACTCCCGTCCATTGCAGCGAAGCCGCTGTTGGCGTCGCCTGGGTTACGTCGACAAAAAGGCGTCGCGGCGAGGTAAAGCTCGGGTCAGAAGTGTTTTTGGAGCCTGTGACTGGCTCTGTCGCGGTCGCACTGCTATTGCTCGCATAGTCACCGCCGCAAGCCGAAACCAATATACACAACAACAATATTGAGAGCCGGAATAATCCTTGCATGTCACTTCCCCGTGCAACCTAGCCAAACGATCTTTCAATCCATGAAAAACAGCGTATTCTTGGGAACGAATTGGGTAGATAAATGATTAACAAGACAAGGAAAAGTTGTTACAAATTGTTACAAGATCATAAAAATGTGAGGCTATTTGACCTCTTCTAGTTTGCGGTGTCCTTAGCAAGGTGAAGCAGCCAGCAACATATAGCCGACGTCCTGATCGAGCGTGGAGGTGGACTGGCGCAAATCGTTGTCGGTCCGGATTCAGAAATTTTTTCGGACAACCGTAACCTGCACGAAATCCGTGACGAAATGCCATTCAGGAACAGGCTAGTGGCCTGCCTCCAAAACCAAATTACCGATGTAACGGAGATCAATATGTCCAACATTCTGAAAATCGCTGCTGCAGCTGCTGCACTGTCTGCTGCTGCCGGGATTGCCGTTGCGCCTGCACAGGCAGCTGGCGCAAAAGAAAAGTGCTACGGGGTTGCGCTGAAGGCGAAGAATGACTGCGCTGCCGGGCCGGGTACCAGCTGCGCAGGCACCTCAACCGTCAACTATCAGGGCAATGCTTGGAAATATGTGAATGCAGGCACTTGCTTGAAAATAGGTGGATCGCTGACCGCCAAGACGGGAAATACCAAGCCGGTTCCGAAGAAGGGCTGACGCTCCGACGATTTGCGGATGCACCTGATCGTCTTGCGGCAGCCATTGCCAACCCCGACCTATCTCCCCTCCCCCCTCGGTCGGGATAGCCTTGAAGCCACAGTGCTACAAAGCCGTATTTGACCTGTTACCTCCCTGCTTGTCGTCGGGACGAATCTAGGTTTATCCGTAATACTCCTTCGGTGATGGCGCGTTGCCGAAACGGTGAAGGCTGGCCATCACCGAAGGATTTTCGAGAGGTCTGTATTTAAGAGGACACGCCATTGGCGCACCTCCCGCCGCACAGCAATCGCAGCAAATTTGCACAATTATGCACAGCGGAAATTCGAAATCTGTAACCTGACTGGGCCAGTGCTCGAAGGATGTACTGAACGGGCATAGATTGCCCCGGTTATGATGCTGATCGGCGCGGGAGCGCTTCTACAAAGGGGTAGTATATGCAAAATATCATTGCACTTTATGATCGCTTGACGCTCTGGGCGTCGGGCAAATTGCCGGCGAGCATCGCGCTCCTTTTTGTGCGCGCCGCACTTGGCGGGGTATTCTGGTTTTCGGGCCGATCAAAGGTCGAGGAGGGCACGCTGTTCACGATCAGCGAGAACACGCTTTATCAGTTTGCCGATACTCCCTTCAACAACGTGCCACTTCCTCCCTTATTTGCCGCACATATGAGCTTTTATATGGAGCACCTGCTCCCGGTCCTGTTGATCGTCGGACTGTTCACGCGCTTCTCGGCGCTGGGCTTGCTTGGTATGACGCTTGTCATCCAGATTTTCGTATTTCCCGAAGCCTGGTGGCAGGTTCACATTCTTTGGGTCGCAATGGCGCTGACGCTGGTTACACGCGGCGCCGGCATCTTCTCGCTCGATCATCTACTCAGCGGCAATCGGGCTGCAGATGCCGAGCGCAAGATGGCCATGTAGCTACGAATGTTCATTTGCGCTTGTGACCCGTAGCAGCTGCGGCGGGTCACAAGGGTGTTTCAAGCCTGCCAGCAATGGGAGCTAGGTTTCTTGGGCACCTAACTCACGCAGTGTCTTTGAAATGCGTCCAAACTGGAGTTCCAAACCCATGCGATCAGGTTTTTTCGGGAGTATAAATGCTGACTGGTCGTGGCATGTTAACGACCGTTTGCGATAACGTTTCCGACGTTCGTCTTTAGCTCCGCTGCCTTTGAAAGCTGTCGATCATTCAGATCATTGATAGACGGCTGCCTGAGGCAGAAAACGGTGCAGTGTCAGCGGACACGCCGTGTTATCATCGTCTTAGACCGTCTGTTAATGTAATCTTGACCAGACATAATGTCTGGTATAACAGACGTCATGGGCGTTTTAGAGCACTCCAGACTTATTAAGGTAATCGGCTTTCTGCTGGCGTCCATCGGCTTCGGTGCGTTGCTCGCCTGGGCCGGTCTTGTAACTGGCTGTGCTGTGGGGTGGATCGGTGCATTAACCTTGATCGGATGGGCGCTCCTCGCTCGACGGCATTGGCAAACGCTCTACGAGAGGAATGGCACCGAACCTGGCGCGCCTGAGCGCGTGACGTGGCAACGGTTGGCGGGCTATTCGCTTATTTTTGGTCATATGGCGTTTAGCTACTTCAATCCGCAAATTGATCTCCATGTCGGTTCCGGAAACTATCTGGCGATCGACAATTGGGCATTAATTCTCGGCTTGGTCGTCAGCGCAATGCTATTCCGAGCCGACCGCCGGGAGCGCGACGAGCGGGATGACCAAATATCTGCGTTGGCAACGCTATGGGGTTACCGCTCCCTGATTGTCCTGTTGGTCATTCTCCTGACTTTCATCGGTTACTTGCCGCCTGATCTGCAGTCCATCTTCAACCATTTTGTCATCGGCAACCTGATGGTCGGCACCATTTTGTTGTCGCTGATCACACGACAAGCCGTCGAGCTGCTCCTTTACGCCCGTGACAGCTTGAGGCCGCTGTGAACATCGGCACACATTTGCGACGCTTGCGGTTTGAGCATGGCGAAATGACACAGGAAGCGCTGGCCAAATCGGTCGGGATCACGCGCCAGACGATCATCGCCCTTGAAACTGGGCGCTATGCGCCCTCGCTTGAACTGGCCATGCGCTTGGCAGGCGTTTTTGGCTGCAAGCTTGACGATTTGTTTTTCTGGAAAGACGGTCATGTGCCGCCGGTTCCTCAAAAGGATGGTAGATGAAAAAGGCATTGTGGATTTCAATCTCGCTGGCGGCGTTGGTCGCCATCGGCGTTCTCACTTTCAAGCTGTTCGAACCGGTTTTCACATATAAGTCAGGCTGGTCGCCACTGCCAGAAGCTGTGGGCCTGACCGGCGAAACGGCCGACCCTAAATGGACCGCGCAGAGCGCAGTTGCAGAACAGGCGTTGAAAGCGGGTCGCGCGAATATGGACGCCCCGGCCTTGTCAGCGGCGCTTAGCATAGACGGGAAACTCGTCTGGCGTGGCGTGGTTGGCTTGTCCGATGCCGAGCGCAGATTGAAAGCTGATTTCGATACGCGCTTTCGCATTGGCAGCACATCGAAGGCGGTGACGGCGGCTGCTGTTGGGGTACTCATCGATCGCGGCAAACTTAGGCTTGAACAGCCCATCGGCGGTTTTCCCCATGCAGTAACGCTTGGTCAGGTCATGAGTCACCGTGCCGGCATCCGCAACTATGGATTGTGCTTATGCTTCCCGATTTGGGAGCATCAGAACACGCGGCATTTCCGGAACATCAATGATCAGATTGAGGTGGTCAGAAGTTCGCCTTTGCTGTTCAAGCCAGGCAGTGACTTTGCCTATACCAGTTTGGGATTCAATCTGGCTGGCGCTGCGATTGAGCAAGCGAGTGGGCAGCCCTATGGCGTTTATATGAATCAAGCCGTGTTTCAGCCATTGGGTATGAAGCGCACGTCGTTGAATGAAACGGATTCAGCCGGTTTCTATGAGGCGGAGCCGGGGCGCTACAAACGCGCCTTTGCCGTCGACAATTCAATCCGCTGGCCATCTGGCGGGATCGTGTCGACGCCATCGGATATGGTTGCATTGGGCAATGCAATGCTGGACGATCGCTTGCTAAGCGCTGCAACGCGCAAATTGCTTGTGTCCGTTCCAACAGAAGGGCGAACTAAGGATGGTGAAATTTATGCTTATGGCTGGCGCCATAGCGATTGGACACTGTTCAAAGGCAAGCTGAAGTTGGACAGCTATCATCACAACGGGACCGCTGTCGGCAGTACCTCCATCTTTGTCGTTCTGCCTGAAAAGCGCATCGTACTATCGTTGATGATGAACAAGGGCGGCGAGGATGTTGACGACATTAGCGCCGTTGCCGATCAGATATTTGAGGCGTTCATTGTTTCGCCCTAGATTTCCGCGACGGTAAACGTCTGCTTTTCAGGATATAGCAACCAAAACCGGACAGTCCGCTCACCCCAACGCAGAAGCCCATTAAGTGCCACGGCGAGTCGGTTTCGATGATACTGCTACGGTTTGCAGCCAATATTCAACAATGGCTCCGGCTTCGACCTGGTAGACGGCAGAGGTCATTTCGATCAGCGGCTTGCCGGTTGGCTCTTCTCCGTTGATCGCGCCAAAATGCCATCCTCGCTGGATCCAGCGCACGAAGACGCGATCATTCTGAGCGATAACGTCTTCGATCTGGAGAGTGTAGTTACCATGAAGCTCCAGTAGTTTGCGGACATATGCTGAAAAGGTGGCAGGTGTATGCACCAGGTTTAGCGCTCCCTCCGATCGGACCTCTTGTGCCATTACCTTCGCCGCAAGATATCGAAATGAAGCATCGGGATCGCGACCGGAACGGACCTCTCGGACAAAATGCGTCACGATCTCTGCGGCATATGTCATTTATTTTCGGGGCTCGTTTCAAGAAGCAGAAAGTCGTTTTGAATATGCCTTCGTGCAGGCGTGTATAGCGGCATTGAACTAGCCGAGCGCGCGGTAGCGCCACTCCGTTTCGAACATATAATCCCGGGTCAGTGGCATCGCATTCCGGGTTCGCGCCAGCTGAATTTGGGCATTGCAATGCCCGTCATGCTCAAACGCGATCAACGCGGAGGCGAGGTAGAAGGTCCACATGCGATAGAAGCGCTCATCATAAAGGCTTATGATCGCTGCTTTCTGATCGACAACCCGCCTGTACCAATGGGCTAGCGTCATGGCATAGTGTGATCGCAGAATTTCTATATCTGTCGTCCAAAGCCAGGACTTCTCGATTACCGGCAATACTTCGGACAAAGCAGGGCAATAGCCGCCGGGAAAGATGTACCGGGCAGTGAACGGGTCGGTTGCGCCTGGCCCATCGGCGCGGACGATGCTGTGCACCAGAGCAATGCCGTCTGGCGTCAGACGGTCGCGGATGGTGTCGAAATATTGCTGATACCGCTTTCGTCCAACATGCTCGAACATGCCTACCGAAACAACTCTGTCGAATTCGCCCGCAACATCGCGATAATCGATGAGCTCAAATTTCACGCGATCAGCAACGCCTGCGGCCTCCGCTCGCTGCCGGGCAACGGCCAGCTGCTCTTCCGACAGGGTGATGCCAAGCACATCAACGTCAGCGACACGGTGCATA
>JAAFIB010000067.1 GCA_013297725.1 Sphingomonadales bacterium | reverse complement strand
GATGCTGATGCGGCTTTTTTGCCAAACTAATATGTCCGCCCGATAAGGATACGCTCGACTGCGGGCGCGCCGGTGAAAAAGCAAACTCCATCAACTGGCGCAGCATTGATAGGGGCATTACGCATAGTAAGCTTAAGCGCTTTTAGCTGTTCGACAATTTTGGTTAAACCATCGCCAGTCGGCCGCGCCCATTGCACCTCTACCCAGCCAGCAAACTTTGCATCATCACCTTTGAAATGCGCGGCCAAGTCAATCACGTCGCGCGCGATATTGCTGTCCAGCCTGGCTTTTGCTTCGGCGTAAAGATTGGCTTGGATATCCTGAAGCATAGCAGCCGCCGCAGCGACGAACTCATCACGCGGTGTAAAAGCGGTCGCCAGCTTGCCGTCATCTTTATACAATCGATCACGGCGCAACACGGCCGCTTTCCCATCGGCAACGTCGCGCGGTCCAACCTCTACGATTACAGGCGCGCCCTTTTTCACCCAGCTCCACCGCTTGTTAGAGGCTTTAGCAGCTTTTGTGTCGAGCAGCACCCGCAGAGGTTCACCAAAAGCCCTCTGTGCCAGCAATTCCAACCGCAGGTTGCGGCAATAATCGAGCACCGCGGCATCACCGTCATCGTCACGCAGCATTGGCACGATCACAACCTGCCAAGGTGCTATTTCAGGCGGACAGCGCAGGCCGTCATCATCGCCATGCGTCATAATCACGCCGCCGATTAGCCGCGTAGATACGCCCCAGCTGGTGGTGTGTGCAAACTGCTGCGCGCCTTCTTTATCCTGATATTTGATACCCGATGCCTCGGCAAAGCCGGTGCCCAGATAATGCGACGTTCCGGCTTGCAGCGCTTTGCCATCCTGCATCATCGCTTCGATCGAATAGGTCGCAACCGCGCCTGGAAAGCGTTCATGCTCCGGCTTTTCGCCCGCTACTACTGGCATCGCGAGCGGCCCTTCGGCAAAGGCGCGATACATTTCCAGCGCCCGCATCGTTTCTGTCATGGCATCGGCTCTGTCGGCATGGGCGGTATGCCCCTCTTGCCACAAGAACTCACTGGTGCGCAGGAACATACGCGTGCGCATTTCCCAGCGCACCACATTGGCCCATTGATTGACCAGCAAAGGCAAATCGCGCCAGCTTTGCACCCAGCGAGACATTGCGGCGCCGATTACAGTTTCAGAAGTCGGGCGGACGACCAAAGGCTCTTCCAGCTTCGATTCCGGATCGGGAATCAATCCACCCTTTGGCCCTTTTACCAATCGGTGATGCGTAACTACCGCCATTTCTTTGGCAAAGCCGTCTACATGGTCAGCCTCTTTTTCAAAGAATGACAACGGAATAAACAGCGGGAAATAGCAGTTTTCGACACCTGCCTTTTTAATCTCGGCATCCATTAATTTCTGGATACGCTCCCAAATGCCATAGCCCCATGGACGAATGACCATGCAGCCACGCACGCCCGATTCCTCGGCGAGATCAGCTTCGGAAATGACTTCTTGATACCAAGCGGCAAAATTTTGTTGGCGGGTTACGGACAGCGCGTGTTTCATAGCGCTAGCCCCTAACGGCTTGAGAGCAGCCCTGCAACCAGTGCAGGTGCTATTTGCTGTTTAGTGTATCTATACGCGCTTGCAGCTCAGCAATTTGGCGTTTCAATTCGCTGACATCATCTGCTTTACCCGTATCCGCACCACCAGTTTTGCCGCCGGGCAGATTGGGCATGAACGCTTTTCTGGCTGCGCGCATCATCTCGATATTCTGCTTTGCAATATGCCCAAAAGGCCCAGAGGTAATCGCGCTTTCGATCACATCCTGAACCTGTTTCTGGTTCTTACGAAAGTTATCCATGGAATTTTCAAGAAACTGGGGCACCAGCCCCTGCATCGAATCGCCATATAGCGAAATAATCTGGCGCAGAAAATTGACCGGAAGCATACCCTTACCGGTATTTTCCTCCTCCATAATGATCTGCGTTAGAACACCATGGGTAATGTCTTCACCAGTTTTGGCATCGACAACCTGAAACTCAACGTCCTTGCGAGTCAGCTCTGCGAGATAGTCCAAAGTGATGTATTTTGATGAATGGGTATTATAAAGCCGCCGGTTAGCGTATTTTTTTATGATGACCGGTCCATCCCCATTTTTCTCGGCCTTCTTCGCCATTGCAAACCCTTTTCTAGCGCTATTTTGCGATATCTAGCACTGGATCATCGTGCACTGCAACAATTGATGTCTAACATGCTTACGCGGCGTTTCACGACACTGATGAAATTACGATCCAGAAAAAATAGCCCAGACCTGCATCCGCCCCCTGCGCGACGCTACATAATCACATTAGCAACTTTATTTCAATTTAAGGAAATATTTTCGTAGATAATTACGCTCAGTCAAGAAAGCATTTTTTGTTTGTTTCGCTGGCGTAGCCTGAGCACCATCGCCTACCTGTGGCGCTTAAGCAACAGGTCGCAAAAAAGGCTGTTTCCCTAGGCATACCACTTGAACACCAACCTCAATCTGGCTTAAGCGGCAGATTAACCGAATATGAACTTTAGAACTGGGGAGTTTTCCATGAAAAAAACACGGTTATTAATTACCGGCTCAATGCTGGGTCTCGCAATGTTCACAACTCTGCCTGCTTATGCGCAGAATACTGACACAACGGCTCAAGCATCCGAGGACGAAGAAGATGAGGATGAAGCTGAGGAAGGTACCGCTGGTAAACCGATCCTCGTTACCGGATCGCGCATCTCGCGTCCCACGCTGGAATCAGCAGTTCCGCTGACGTCAGTTACCGTTGACGACCTTACTGGTACTGGTGAAGTTTCGCTCGGCGACGCGCTGAATGATCTACCCTCGCTTCGCTCGACCTTCTCGTCCGGTAACTCTAGCCGTTTTATTGGTACTGCGGGCTTGAACTTTCTGGACCTGCGTGGGCTTGGCACTGCGCGTACTTTGGTGCTCGTAAATGGACGTCGGCATGTGGGCAGCTCACCAGGCGACAATCGCGTTGATATCAACACTATTCCGATCGACCTGGTTGACCGCATTGACATTGTAACAGGTGGAAACTCTGCCATTTACGGCTCTGATGCTGTAGCTGGTGTTGTCAACTTCATTATGAAAAAAGACCAAGATGGCTTGTCTCTTCGTGGTCAGGGTGGCGTTTCTTCACGCGGTGATCGTGGCGTTTATTTTCTCTCGGGAATTTATGGTAAAAATTTCGGAGATGGTCGAGGAAATATAACAGTTTCAGGTGAATACTCTCGGCAACAGCCACTGTATTTCCGTCAACGTGACGCACTCACTGGCGCGTACAGCGGTCGATGCCAGTACCAGGCAGCTGACGTTACAACTGGCGAGCCAGCGGCAGGCGATGGCATTCCTGATAACACATTTTTATGCGGAATACGCAATGGTGCGATCTCAGATGCTGGAACAATCGGCGGTTTTGGAGGTGGCGCCTATTTACGGTTCAATGAAACTGGCAACATTGTAACCGATACCTTCACACAGAATTTTGAAGCTTTCGGCAGCGGCAATGGAATCGGCGGGCTTGGACTCGGCTCTACCCTCCGTAACACCGGAATAATGTTGGCTGAAGTTGATCGCTATGCGTTTAATATGCTTGCGCATTTTGATGTGTCGGATGCATTCCGTCCGTTTTTTGAAGGTAAATATGTTCGCGTTGATGCCTCGGGCGAAGGGCAGCCTAGCTTCTTCCAAGGCGCTTCGATAGCTAACCGGTTCCCGGCTGGCGATGCTCGTCGGCGCACCGGCCCTACCTTTCGCTGTGACAACGGCTTCTTCTCATCTCAGAATTTAACAGCTTTGCGCGGCCTAGGTCTGTGCGCAGCAACTGTTGCTGGAACAACTATACCTGGATCAGCGACTTTGCGCGGATCAGCCTCACAGACAATGCCGCTCAGCCGCTTCAATACCGATTTTGGTGGCCGTCGTTTTGAAGTAACTCGGGAAACTTATCGCATAGTCGCCGGGGTTGAAGGAACATTCAACGAAGACTGGAACTACGAAATTGCCGCCAACTATGGTCGTTTCGATGATAGGGGTTTCAACAAGAACAACCTGCGCACTTTCGATTTGGATGGCAATCCTGACGGTTTCCTGCTGGCATCAGACGCGGTAATCGCACCTGCTGGCTTTGCAGGAACCAATTTCGTAAACAACGCTTCTGGCCAACAGGTCATTTGCCGCGTTAACGCCGTTACCAATACTCGTCCAGACTGCGTTCCCTTCAATGTATTCGGCCAAGGCGTCTACGACCCTAGGGCGTTTGCTTTCTCGCATGTTGATAACGTAACTACCGATTTTTCGGAGCAGCTTGTATTCTCTGCTAGCATGGGCGGAGATTTATCTCAGCTGTTCGAATTGCCTGGTGGACCAGTGTCATTTGCTCTCGGCGCGGAATGGCGTCGTGAACGTTCTGGGATCGATTATGATGCGCTAACTTCTGCTGGCGGTACTTTCCTCAATGCTTTGCAGGATTTCAATCCTCCGAAATTATTGGTGAAAGATGCTTATGGCGAAGTATTTTTCCCAATCATCAAGGATTTGCCGTTCGCTCAAGAACTTTCTTTGAACCTTGCTGGTCGTGTGTCAGATTATAACAATCAAACGGGTACTGTTTACGCCTATAATATACAGGGCATTTACGCACCAATCCCTGACATACGACTGAGGGCTGCTTACGCAACTTCGGTTAGAGCGCCGACTCAGGGCGACTTGTTTGGTTCTCTTAACCAGAACTTCCAGTTCGTCACGGACCCTTGCAATCAGGCAAACATAACTGCTGGCCCGAACCGTGTAGCGAACTGTGCAGCAGCAGGCGTTCCAACAACCATCAATGCTGCGACAGCAACAGCATGTGCTGGAACGGGATTGGGAACTGCTATTGGTACTCCTTGGGTAAACTGCATAGCAAACACGCGCACGATTGCTACCGTATCGGGTGGCAACCCGAACCTTACCGAAGAGCGTGGTAAGAGCCTTACACTTGGTGCGGTAATCAAGCCCAGCTTTATTCCGGGTTTGAGCCTGACGCTAGATTACTATCAGATTAAGGTTAGCAATTTGATCGCGACTCTGACGGCACAAACCATTACTAATTTGTGCTATGACTCAGATATTGGTCTGGCCAGCCCTTACTGTTCATCTATTAGCCGTGGTGCCGGAACAGGTTTGTTCAACACACCTGGGCTGGTACAGAGCGGTTTCAACTTTGCTGCACAAAAAACAAAGGGTATCGACATCGATCTTAGCTATCAGCGTAGTTTTGATAATGGTGACAGGCTTGAGATTCGGGGTATTGCTACGCGGGTAAAGCAGCTGACCAACTATTTCGATGTGCTGAACCCTCGGGCTCCCGATCGTCAGTTGAGTGAGCTGGGCGACCCTCAATGGGGGGCATCAGTCAATTTAACTTACGACTTTGGTGATCTAGATCTCCGCTATTCGGCTCGCTACATTGGTAAGCAGACAATTGGAGCTTATGAAACACAGAACAGCTACAACGCGCTTTGCCCTGCTTCTGGAATCACTCCCAATACTGGCGGAATAAACGGTCCGGCTGCACCTTGCACTACCGGTTCGCTAGTTCGTGTAGCGCCGAATAATTTGGATGCATTCCCACGGGTCAACTATCCGGATGTTTTGTATCACGACATTCGGATCGGCTTCGATGTTGGTAATGATTTCCGCTTCTACGCAGGCGTGAACAACCTGCTAGACCGTCAGCCACCGCTTGGCCTTCTTGGCACAGCCGGCGGTGATCCGTTCGACAGCTTTGGCCGGAACTTCTTCTTCGGCTTTAACGCTGATTTCTAATAGCTTTTCGTCAAGCTGAAATGGAAAGGGCGCCTGCGGGCGCCCTTTTTGTTGTGTGAATTGTTCAGTTAGAAGCGCCGGTAACGCGGTGCCTAGCGTTTACACGAAGATCGCAAAAACTTTGAAGTAGTCGATTTTGGTGGAATACCTAAATATCAGAAGCCTAGCCTCAATTGCGTGAACGCGTTCTATACCCACATCCGCTCTGACCGATGGCCGATGCCCGTCAGCAATTCATATTGCGACATGCCAGAAAGCGCGGACGCAGATAGGAGATCAAATCCGACGTCAACCCAATCCCCCTCGGCCAAATGCGGTGCGGTATTGGCATCGACTAGCAACAGATCCATCGAAACGCGGCCAATAACCGGCAATCTTTGGCCGTCAAAGGTCACATGACCTTGGCAAGAAAATCCGCGCCAATAACCATCAGCATAACCAATCGCCAAGGTCGCAACGCGGGTCGGCGCAGCTGTTTCATAAGTCGCATTATATCCGACCAGCGAACCCGCTGGTACGTCGCGAACCTGCAAAACCGATGCCTGAGGCTGAACAACGGGTTTGATATGCTCCACCATTTCAGGCCGCGCAATCCCGCCATATAGCGATAATCCGGGGCGGGTCAGGTCGAAATGATAGTCCGGCCCCAGCATGATACCTGCGCTATTGGCGAGACTTTTCCGCTTTGATTTAACGCCCCGCGCCATGTCGCTAAACGTCCCCAATTGACGGCTATTTTGCGCAACATCTTCATCGGCAGACGCCAGATGCGATAGCAGGATGTCAATATCTAGCCCATCAAACAGGGTTTCGTCCAATTGTTCGCTGCCAATGCCGAGCCGATTGATCCCGCTGTCGAGCATCACATGGCAAACACCGCCACCTGCCGCTTTCCAGCGCGCAATTTGAAGTGGGGTGTTAAGTACTGGCACCGCTCCGATCTGCAAGACATCCGCCGGATCATCCGCGTCCAAACCATTGAGAACGGCAATCTGCGCAGGCGGAACAAGATCGGCAATCGCGGCGGCCTCCCCCCAATGAGCGACAAAAAACTGATTACACCCTGCGGCAGACAACAACGCGACAACTTCACGCGCGCCTAAGCCATAAGCATTGGCCTTAACCGCAGCACCGCATGCCGCAGCACCCGATTGTGCGGCCAACCAATTCCAGTTTGCAACCAAAGCCCCGCCATCAAGACGCAACTTCAAAGGCGGTCTTGGTGTCAATCCAGTTCCTTATCCTTGTTTTCCTCAAGCCAAATGGCGCTGACGATAAAGGCCATCACAACCACGCCTACCGTATACCAAAGGCCCATGAAGGTTCCCCCGGTCTTCACAACGATCCACTGCGAAATCGCGGGTAGAAAGCCGCCGAAATAGCCCGTACCAAAATGATAAGGGATCGACATGGACGTGTAGCGTATCCGCGCCGGGAACATTTCCACCAGAATAGCGGCAACCTGCCCATAAGTGAGCGCCGAAAGGATAACCAACAACGCTACGCACAACACGATCAGCCAAGGCTTACGCTGCGCCTCATCTGATTTATCAGGATAGCCTGCATTTTGTAGTGCAGCGACATAGGCTTTCTCGTCAAAACCCTGCACCGTAGCTGTCCCGACTTTCAGTGCAACTTCGCCGCCTTCAGCCTTTGAATAGCTGATCCCGCGTTTGGACAGGAAATTTAGTGCTTTGCCGCAAACCGTTTGCTGCGTTGGCGCAAGCGGGTTGAAGGCGCATTCGGGCGAAACCAGTGTCACAGGCGATTGCTCGGTGGCCTTTGCAAGTGCCGGGTTCGCCGCATCGGCCATCGTCCAGAATAACGGGAAAGTGAAGATGATCGTCAGAGCATAGCCGACCAGCAGGATTTTCTTGCGTCCAACTTTGTCCGACAGCCAGCCTGCCCCAACGTAAAATGGAGCCGCGATCGCTGCACCCATTGCCATATAAAGCAAAGCATCCGTTTCCGGAATCCGCGCTGTCCCGGTCAGGAAATAAAGCGTGTAGAACTGTGAGTTATAATAAATCACCGTAAGGCCCGCAGCAACACCGAACATGGCGACAAATATCCGTTTGATATTACCGGGATATTTGACACTGTCGACAAACGGATTCTTCGAAGTAGTGCCGGCCTCCTTCATCGCCTTAAACACAGGACTTTCTGACAGCTTCAGGCGAATCCAGAGCGAAATGGCGAGCAACAAGATCGAGATCAAGAAGGGAATTCGCCAGCCCCAAGCTTCGAAATCGGCGGGATCGCTGACGATCTTTCGTGTGACCAGCACGACCAGAACAGCAAGAAGGAACCCGCCTGCCACAGAGGCCTGGATCCAGCTGGTGTATTGCCCGCGCTTTCCCTTTGGCGCGTGTTCCGCCACATAAATTGCAGCGCCGCCATATTCGCCGCCAAGCGCGAGCCCTTGCAGGCATCGCAAAGCGATTAACAAGACGATCGCCCACACGCCTGCGGTCGCATAGGTTGGCAAAAAACCAATCGCTGCCGTCGCACCGCCCATCAATGTTATGGTCACAAGGAAAGTATATTTTCGTCCGATCTTATCGCCGAAATAGCCGAACAAAATAGCGCCAAGTGGCCGAACACCAAAGCCGACGCCGAATGCGACTAAGCTTGCCAATGTGGAAAGAGCTGGATTGTCGGCAGGGAAAAACAGCTTGCCGATTGTAGCCGCGAGAATGCCATAGACAAAGAAGTCATACCATTCGAACACTGTGCCAAGCGACGAGGCCGTGATGACCAGCCTGTCCCTTTTGGGATCAAGCGCCACAGTATCTGCTGTTTCTGTTGTCGCCATTGGGCTCCCCTTCCCTCGCGTGAATCCTCTTCCTCTCTTAGTTGGAATGGCTGCACGTTCAACCCCGGATGCGCGAGGATGCGTAAGTGTATTGCGCCGTCTGCCCAACGGCAGCGGCGCCCAAATCAGTATATGCTATATTATCGGCGTGTTAGCTAACAGGCCGCAGACGCGCGACCGTCCCATCATCATCGTCGCGTTTACTAGAGGCAGATATCCGCAGCATCGTGTCATGATCGGCAAATATCTTTTCGATATCTTTGCGCTTTTCCAGCATCATGTTGGCAATTCCGGGGGCGAGACTATCGCCTTCACCCACGCGGCCTAGCAAGCCTGCAAGGTCACTGATCGTCGCCTCTTCGGGCGAACGAAAGTAATTGCCTTTGCTGTCAAAAAATCCGGTGCCGCTGTGCGCCATCGTAAAAACTCCTTACGCCCCGCAAGGAACCTGTTACCCTTTATGGGTGCATAACATGCTTTAGGGCTGATTTGGATAGTTTTTTTCGCACTGGCATTTTGCGGCGCATAGTGAAACTATGTGTTTATGCCAAAGTTCATCGATCTATCCATCCCGATCACCAACGATGTCGTGTCCGATCCTCCGGTGATGCGGCCACAGATCACCTATATGACGCACGAAAATACATGGGAGCAGATCGCCATGTTTTTTCCGGGCCTGACTCGTGAGGATCTGCCCGATGGTGAAGGCTGGGCGGTGGAGAGTCTGACTTTGTCCACGCATAATGGCACGCATATGGATGCGCCGTGGCATTTTCATTCGACGACCGACAGCGGTGCTACCCCTGCCCCGTCGATCGACGAAGCGCCGCTGGATCTGTTCTTTCGTCCTGGGGTGAAGCTGGACTTTTCGGATATGCCTGCGGGCCATGTTGTCAGCGCGGCGGAAGTCGAGGCGGAACTGGATCGGATCGGCTACACGGTGCAACCGCTGGACATCGTGCTGGTCCAGTCCGGCGCCATCTACGGCACCGACAATTTCACCGATCAAGGCTGCGGCATGGGCGCGGAAGCGACCTTGTATCTCACCGAACGCGGTGTCCAAGTCGTTGGCACTGATGCGTGGAGTTGGGACGCTCCGTTCAGTCACACTGCAAAACGCTGGGCCGAAACCCGTGACCCAAGCATAATCTGGGAAGGACATAAAGCGGGGCGGATCATGCCTTATTACCAGATTGAGAAGCTGACCAATTTGGCAGCGCTGCCTGCATTTGGTTTCACACTCAGCTGCTTTCCGGTGAAGATCGAACGGGCAAGTGCGGGGTGGATCAGGGCGGTTGCGATTTTGGACGTCTAGTTCCGCGTCGCGAGGAGGTAAATCGTCCACCCACTCAGCGCCAACAGCGTTAACCAAGTCACCACCACGCCAATCTGACGCGGCACGGGCGGCTTGCCGGGCTCGGATGGGGTGTAGAGCCCAACGATATGCGCCGCACGGCCAAATAGGAACAGCGCACCAATGCCCATCAGCACCATATGGTTCGCTCTTGCCATTTCCAGCATACCGATCATCAGGATTACGATGGGCGCATGTTCGGCAAGGTTGCCATGACTGCGGCTTGCGCTGATCAGCTTTGCATCGCCTGCATCACCAAATCCGGTCTTTAACCGCATACGCTGGCGGACGGTGTCGATCGCGGTGATCAGCAGCATGATCGCACAGACGGCAGCAACAAAGGCGGTGATGGGCAGAGGCATAATCGTTACTCCATTTCCAAAATAATTGCATCGACCGCAAGGCTGTCGCCAGCTTTTACGTTTACAATCTTCACTGTGCCCGATTTTTCGGCACGCAGAATATTCTCCATCTTCATCGCCTCAACAATCGCGAGTGGTTGCCCCGCCTCGACCTTATCGCCCGCCTCCACATGCACTGCGGTAATCAGGCCGGGCATCGGACAGATCAGGTAGCGGGACAGATCTGGCGGGATTTTCTCGATCATGTGCTGCGCCAGTGGCGCGATATGTGCGGGTAAGCAGCGGACTTTATGGGTTGCACCGCGTGTCGTCATGGCAAAGCCGGTCGCGGTTTTGGCAACTTTGATTGCCAAGTCGCTGTCGTCTATCTCGGCAATGACCAGTTTATCGCCGGGCGTGTATTCCAAAAACAGGTTAATCGAAACGCCATCAACCAAAATCTCGTCCGCGCCGATTTCGACGTCATGCGCGACACCATTTACGGTGATCTGCCAATCGCCCGGTGGATCAAGATCGTCACCCAATTGGCCATCGACTTGCCGCGCACGATCAGCATTGGCGCAGGCCATAAAGCCGGCGACAGCGGCGATTTGTCGCAACAACTCGTCAGATGCAGGCGCACCTTGGAAACCGCCGGGATATTCCTCGGCAATGAAACCGGTGGTCAATTCGCCGGAACGGAAACGCGGATGTTGCATAATCGCGCTTACGAAATCGATATTGTGGCCAAGGCCTTCGATTTCAAACTGGTCCAATGCTGCAATTTGCAAATCCGCCGCCTCATCGCGGGTTGGCCCCCAAGTGATCAGCTTGGCTATCATTGGGTCGTAAAACATAGACACTTCGCCGCCGTCCATCACGCCATCATCGACCCGCACGCCATCAACACCGCGAATGCCGCCTTCCCAACCTGTGACCGGCGGGTTGTAACGCACGAGGCGACCGGTCGACGGCAGAAAACCGCGATAGGGATCTTCGGCATACACACGGTTTTCAATTGCCCAACCATCGATCTTGATATCGTCCTGCGTGAACGCCAGCTTCTCGCCATAAGCCACGCGGATCATCTGTTCGACAAGATCGATGCCGGTGATGCACTCGGTAACGGGATGCTCCACCTGCAGCCGGGTGTTCATTTCGAGGAAGTAGAAGCTCTCGCCACTCGGGTCCGCGCCGGAGACGATCAGCTCGACCGTCCCTGCCGAATAATAGCCCACAGCCCGCGAGAGCGCGACGCATTGCTCGCCCATTGCCTTGCGCATCATGGGGCTGACAAAGGGCGAAGGCGCTTCCTCGACCACCTTCTGGTGCCGCCGCTGGATCGAGCATTCGCGCTCGTTCAGATAGAGGATATTGCCATGCTGGTCGCCCAAGATCTGGATTTCGATATGGCGCGGGTTGAGGATGAATTTCTCGATAAACACGCGGTCGTCGCCGAACGAGTTCAGCCCCTCGCGCTTCACCGCCTCAAAGCCTTCGCGGACGTCTTGTTCGGAGTATGCCAGCCGCATCCCCTTGCCGCCGCCACCGGCGCTGGCCTTCATCATCACCGGATAGCCGATTTCCGCCGAAATCCGTACCGCATGTTCTGTATCGTCGATCTCGCCGACAAAGCCGGGGACGACATTGACGCCCGCCTGCATCGCGAGCTTCTTCGACTCAATCTTGTCCCCCATCGCGGCGATGGCGTTCACCGGCGGGCCAATGAAAGCGATGCCCTCTGCCGCCAACGCCTCGGCAAAGCTGGTGCGCTCGGACAGAAAGCCATAGCCAGGATGCACCGCCTCCGCGCCCGTCGCCTTGCATGCCTCGATGATCTTCTCGGCGAGCAGATAGGACTGCGCGGCAGGCGAAGGCCCGATATGCACCGCCTCATCCGCCATCTTCACAAAAGGCGCGCGCGCGTCGGCATCCGAATAGACCGCCACCGTCGCGATGACCATGCGGCGCGCGGTTTTGATGATCCGGCAAGCAATCTCGCCACGGTTTGCGATCAGGATTTTTTTGAACACTAACGAACCCCCGGGCGACGGAATCGCCAATAGACAATAACGAACAGGCCATAAACGATGATTGCTATGCCCGCGAAGATTGCCGCTTGATGGTCTGCACGATCATTGCAGGCGGCGGGACTGTCGGGTCCAAGGCCACAGCTAAGCAAGATTTGTATCCAAATGAACGAAGCAACCAGTGCATATATGGCTGATGTCACGAGAAAAATGAGCACTTTCACGCCGCCGCCTCGCTCAATCCCTCAGGCGGCATGTTATGCCCCAACAGCCGCAGCACATCCGCCGCGCATTCGACGATGTTGCTGCCGGGTCCGTAGATGCCGACCACGCCTGCGTCGCGGAGCATCTGGTAATCCTGCGGCGGGATGACGCCGCCAGCAAAGACCTTGATGTCGCTGCGGCCCGCCTCGCGCAGCAGGCGGATGAGTTCGGGGATCAGCGTCTTGTGACCCGCGGCGAGGCTCGACGCGCCGATGGCATCGACTTGGCGTTCCAGCGCGAGCGCCAGCGTTTCCTCCGGCGTCTGGAACAACGGCCCGCTGATCGCGTCAAAGCCCATGTCGCCGAACGCCGAGGCGACGACATTTGCGCCGCGGTCATGCCCGTCCTGCCCCATTTTGGCGATCAGCACGCGGGGCTTGTGGCCGAGGCGGCGCTCGACGGCGGCGACGCCCTCGATCACCTGTTGGTAGCGCGTGTCTGCGGCGTAGGCGGGACCGTAAATGCCCTTCACCGGCGTTGGCGTGGTGTTGTAGCGACCGAAGGCATGTTCCATCGCGTCGGATATTTCACCAAGGGTGGCGCGAGCGCGGGCTGCGTCGACGGCGAGGGCGAGG
>JAAFIB010000066.1 GCA_013297725.1 Sphingomonadales bacterium | reverse complement strand
TCGATCAGCGCGATTTCCAACGTTTCTTCATCGGACAGATCGCGGATGATCGCTTTAACCTGATGCATTTGCGCCCGTTGCGCGGCGCGCCAGCGTCGTTCCCCTGCGACAATCTGATACCCCTGCGCGTGCGGGCGGACCAAAATCGGCTGGATCAAGCCGTGGCGTTTTAGACTTAGGGCCAATTCTTCGAGCGAATCGTCGCTGAAATGACGGCGCGGCTGTGCTGGATTGGGGTGGATGTCAGCGATAGCGATTGCCGTATAGCCTTCGCCTGCGACGGCTGATCCGCCGCCAGTACCGCCGCTTGCCACGCGACCAGCGCTACGTTCTAGTGCAGCTTCGCCCAATAATGCGTCGAGGCCTCGGCCAAGGCCCATTTTTTTGCGCAAGGGTTTATCTTGATCGCTCATGCCGCCAGCTCCTGAACCGGTATCCGCCCAATCAATTCGCGGGCCAGCGCCATATAAGCCTCTGAGCCTGAACAGCGGTGATCGTAAATCAGAGCAGGCAGGCCATGGCTGGGCGCCTCCGACAGGCGGACGTTGCGGGGAATCACTGTATCGAACACTAATCCGCCCAAACAACTGCGTACATCCTCTGCAACCTGTTCGGTCAACCGGTTGCGGCGATCAAACATCGTCAACGCAACACCAAGGATCGACAAATCCGCGTTAAAGCGTTTTTGAATACGCTCAACCGTTTGTAATAATTGGCTTAATCCTTCAAGTGCGAAGAATTCACATTGCAGAGGAACCAATATCGAATCAGCTGCAACAAGTGCATTGATCGTCAACATGCCAAGCGAGGGCGGGCAATCAATCAGGCACACATCCCAACGATCATTCGCAACCCGCAGCGCCTTTTGCAATTTATGCGCACGATCCGCATGGTCAACCAGTTCGACCTCGACACCGGATAGATCAACGGTTGCTGGAAGGATATCGAGCCCGGGGATCATCGTTGCAATGGCAGCATCGGCCACAGTGGTTTCGCCCATCAATAGGTGATAGCTGCTATTGTCACGGTCCGCCGACTTGACGCCAAGCCCTGTCGAGGCATTCCCTTGCGGATCAAGATCAATCAGCAAACAGCGGCGGCCACACGCCGCAAGCGCCGTCGCAAGGTTGATAGCTGTTGTGGTTTTACCCACGCCGCCTTTTTGGTTCGCAATTGCGATCCGGATCATGGCTTCCATCGTCCTTCCGCTTGGTTTTGCGACCTTGGTCCCAATACCGCCCCCGTCAGTATGCCCGCTTCATTATCCGTTATACTGGGTTCGACAGTAAAATCGAGGTTCCATTGATCACGGACATCATGCAATTCACTAGCCGCGTTACGACCCTTTGGCAGCAACCACATAGTTTTATCTGTGGAGAATCGGTAGGATAACTCAAGCAAACGGGGCAATGGCGCAAAAGCGCGCGCAGAAATGACCGAATATGGGGCAGATTCTAATCGCTCCACTGGCATTCCGGCAACGACAGCAACGTCTTCCATTCCCAACATTGTAATTGCACGTTCAAGAAAATCGATACGCTTGGACCGCGACTCGACCAAGACCACACGGTGGCTGGACAGCATTGGAATGACCAAGCCAGGAAAACCCGCACCGGATCCCAAATCGAGCCAATCACCCTCGCCCGGTGCAAATCGTAGCAATTGCGCACTATCAACAATATGCCGCACCCAAATCTGGTCGAGCGTCGCAGCGGATATCAAATTCTGTAGCCTTGCCTCAGCCTTTAGGAACGCAATAAACCTCTCCAGCCGATCCATTGTTTCACGTGAAACATTGAAGGTTGCGGCCAACCAGCCTTGCGCCTCTTCCTCGGTCATGCTGCGCGTTTCTGCGTCGCGCGCTTGGCATGCACCAATATCGTAGCAAGGGCCGCCGGTGTGATACCGCGCACCCGGCCAGCCGCAGCGAGCGAATCGGGACGTGCTGCATTAAGCCGCTCAACCATTTCGTTCGAAAGTCCGGCGATAGCGCGATAGTCCATATCACTCGGCAGACTGATCATTTCATTCGCCGCAAGATCCCGCAATTCCGAAGCTTGCCGGTCAAGATAAGGCGCATAGCGACCATCCTGTTCCAGCTCGGCAACAACATCGGCGGGCCAATTTTGCGTTTCAGCTTTGGTGACTGACGTTCCACGTGGAACATTCAGCAGCGATTGCAAGTCCACATTGGGGAACCGCAACCAATCGAACAACGACATTTTGCCACTGTCCCGCTTCACATCAATGCCTGATTGGATAAGGGCATCGGCAGACACAGCCTGATCCAAAGCCGAACGCATATCTGCCTTTGCCTGCATACGCACCTCAAAGTCGGATTTTCGTTCAAACGTTACCGCCCCCGTTGCGATCGCAAGCGGCGTCAGACGCGTACCCGCATTATCGGCGCGCAAACGAAGCCGGTACTCCGCACGCGCAGTCAGCATCCGGTAAGGTTCAGTCACACCATGCAGCACAAGATCGTCCACCATCACTGCGATATAGCTATTTGAGCGATCAAGCGCAGGAAACGGCCTATCCAGCACGGCGCATGCTGCACCCATGCCCGCGATCAAGCCCTGCGCCGCTGCCTCTTCATAACCCGTCGTGCCATTGATCTGGCCTGCGCAATATAAGCCTTCAAAGCCTCTGACAGCCAGCGTCCGATCCAAAGCGCGGGGATCGATATAATCATATTCAACAGCATAGCCCGGAACGACCATCTCGACCGCATTCAGGCCCGGCATAGATCGCACCATCGCAAGTTGAATATCAACAGGTAGCGATGTTGAAATGCCATTGGGATAGATCAGATGTGAATCTAGGCCTTCGGGTTCCAGAAAAACCTGATGCCCATCGCGGTCTGCGAAACGAAAAATCTTGTCCTCGATAGAAGGACAATAACGCGGGCCTTGCCCCTGAATAGCGCCGCCGAATAAAGGCGAGCGATCGAGGCCACTGCGGATAATATCATGCGTATGCGGGTTAGTCCGCGTGATTGCGCAGAACAGTTGCGGGACATAGCGGCGCTTCGTCATCGCCGACATCGTCCAGTCACCATCATCCGACGGCTGCTCCTCCAGAACCGCCCAGTCAATGGTGCGGCCATCTAGTCGCGGCGGCGTTCCAGTTTTCAAACGCGCCATTGGCAGGCCCGCACCGCGTATCTGCTGCGCGAGCTCCAGTGCCGAATTCTCGCCGATACGACCGCCTGTGAGTCGCTCTTCACCGCGAAACAATGTGCCACCAAGGAACGTGCCCGTAGCGAGAATGACAGCCTTTGCAGAAAGCTTTGTGTCGTCAGCCAGTTTCAAACCAGCAATTCGCTGATCGCTACGACGTTCGAAGAGCAACGCTGCTGCTTCACCTTCGATCACCGTCAAATTTGGCGTGGCTGCAAGCTGCTGATGAATTGATTCTTTGAACAGCCGCCGATCAGCTTGAATACGCGGACCTTGCACAGCTGCGCCCTTCGACGCGTTGAGCATGCGATAATGGATCGCGGCATGGTCGGCTGCGCGCGCAATCAAGCCATCAAACGCATCAACTTCGCGAACCAGATGGCCTTTTCCCAGTCCGCCAATGGCCGGGTTGCAGGACATGGCGCCTATCGTATCGCGTGCAAAACTTACCAGTCCAACACGCGCGCCCATCCGCGCGGCGACCGCTGCGGCCTCAACCCCAGCATGTCCGCCGCCGATAACTATGGTGTCAAAAGATGAAGCGTTATTGCTCATGTCGCGCCCCTTATAGGATGAGGCGCCCGCCGTCAAAGTGCGCGGATGTTCCACGTGAAACAATCTTCGCTATTTGCCGATACAGAAACGTCCAAACAGTGCGTCAAGCATATCCTCGGTACTTGCACGACCCGTAAGAGCATCCAGCGCCAACCGCGCTTGACGCAGTTCTTCAGCAGCAATGAGCAGATCAGTTGCGCTGGCAGCTCCCGCTAATGAACGCACAACATCAGACAGCAACATCTCTTGCCGCACGTTAATGGCAAAGCTGTCAGGCGGAGGGAGCAAAGTCTGTGCGGTAACAGTTAGCCACTGGATTAAATCTGCCAGCCCCTGGGATGTTTTAGCGGATAGCTTCAGTGCGCTGGTAGATTTTGCTTTATGAGCTGGATCATCGACCTTCGCTTCCACTTCGAGGCTATTAGCATGCTGAGGTGCAGAACCTTCGTCGCCCAGCCACAAAAGGATATCCGCCGACTTTATCGCCGCCTCTGCCCGTTCGATGCCGACACTTTCAATCACGTCATCGGTTTCATCACGCAACCCAGCTGTGTCGGTAAAAATGAAGGGGATGCCGCCAAAGGCTACTGGCACATCAATCAGGTCGCGTGTGGTTCCTGCGATGTCAGACACAATCGCAGCCTCTTTCGCCACAAGCGCGTTCAGCAATGTCGATTTGCCGCTATTGGGTGGCCCGGCAATCACCACGCGCAACCCATCGCGCAGCTTTTGCGCTCCGGGAATCGCCAGATGGCGCCCAATGACGTCATGAAGTGCTCTACATCTATTTGATATATTGATATTATCTTCTAGCGACACATCATCTTCGTCAGAAAAATCGATGAGCGCCTCTACAGTAGCTGATAGCCCAAGCAGATCTTCACGCCAGCCTTCGATAGCTTTGCTAAACGCGCCGCCCGCCATTTGCAAAGCACCGCGACGCTGCCACTCAGTTTCTGCTGCCAACAGATCGGCTAGTCCTTCAGCTTCGTTGAGATCAATTCTGCCATTCAAAAAGGCGCGGCGGGTAAACTCGCCCGGTTCAGCACGGCGCAGGCCGGGTATTGCTTGCAACGCAGCTTCAACACCGCGCACGACAGCTCTGCCGCCATGCAGGTGGAGCTCAGCTAAATCTTCTCCGCTTGCGGTATTAGGGCCCGGGAAGATCAACACTAGGGCATCATCGAGAACTATACCGGCCACATCGGTCAAACGCCGCAATGAAGCCCGTCGCGGCAGAGGTAGCGATCCTGTTAGCGCCTTAACCCCATCAAAGGCTTGCACGCCGCTGATCCGGACAACAGCAATCGCAGCAGGAGGCGCACCGCTGGACAACGCGAAAATGGTATCGGCATTGTCCATCAATTCGGCTTATTTCTTGTCTTTCGCGCCCAGGCCGCCGCTCATCAATCCGCCCATTAGGCCTTTGATCATATCCATGCTCTGGTCGCCCATTGGCACCCAGTTGCGGATCATCCCCTGAACCATATCAGGCGTAAGGCCTTTATCCGCCACAGCCTTTAACTTCTCGAGATACACCTCATGCACTTCGCTTAAGTCTGGCAGACCAACCAAGCGGCGGACTTCTTCGGGCGTAGTGTCAACTTCGATATTGAACTTCATGGGCGTCTCTCCCCTTTGCCAGCCTGTTCTGGCGAATTGCTGGGCATAGTATAGGCATATAAGCAAAAGGGGCAAATTGTGATTGTTTGGATCAGGCGCTTTGCATGTCTAGCGCGGACAGAAAGTAATCGCCGCGTCCCTGCGGTGGCACTGGAGTTCCAAGCAAAAACAAAAACGGCAAGCCAAAATGCCACATCGCGAGTGGTATTGGTGTCAATGCCATCAGCAGGATAACGCCAAAATCCGCAAAGAACTTTACCAGCAAAAGCCGGATCACCGCTGTCTGCAAGCCCTCGGAAAAACAATAGTCTGCGTTAGCAAAGGTTGCCGCCACAATATGACTTGCATCATCATGCTGCCAATCAGGCACCATAAGACGGTAATGTCCAAGCGCGATCGAATTGACAGATACCGAAGCGTGGTTCAGCGCGCCGACATCCACTATAATTCCCGCTGCTTGAAGCATCGACACCATGACCAAAGTTTCTGATCGGGAAACGATGATCGCCAAGGGAACCATTTTGCCACTCATAATGAAAAGCTAACCTCTTCCCGCCCCCCGCGCCAATCGCATCTGTAGATTACGTTTCACGCCTTCCCATTCATTCGCGATGATCGAATAGCTTACAGTATCGCGATTACGGCCATCCATGATACTATGATTTCTAAGCACACCGTCGCGTTTCGCCCCAAGCCGTTCGATCGCGCGCTGGGAGGCGAAGTTGAACGCGTCAGTGCGGAACTGCACGCACATACAGCCCATCACCTCAAAGGCGTGGCTTAGCAACAGCTGCTTTGCCTCGGTGTTGATCGGGCTACGTTGTGCAGATTGGGCGTAGAAAGTTGTGCCAATCTCCAGCCGCTTTGCTTCAGCTTTCATCCGCATATAGCGGGTGGCACCGACGACATGCCCTTTTGCCTTGTCGATCACCACAAAGGGCATCGCGCGGCCATAGCCTATCTCGGCCTCAGCACTATCCAGATAAGCTTCAATAGTCTCATGGCTGGGTACAGATGTGTAGAACAGTTCCCACAATCTACCGTCGCTTGCTGCCTCAACAATCGCCGGTCCATCCGCGCGTTCCATGGGGCGGAGAGTGACATGATCACCCTCCAACACCGGTTGGTCGCGCCATGGGTCAGTCATCACATACCAACCAGCGCATAGACATAGCGGCCCACACCCAATTGCGGGTCTACCCAGCCATCATAGATCATCTTGCCAGCGACATAGATGATCACTGCCATGCCCACCCAAGCAATCCATTTATAGCGTTCGATGTATTTGGCGATAATGTTCGCCGCAATCCCCATCAAGGCCACAGCAAAGATCAGGCCGACGATCATAATGCCAGGATGGTCCTTTGCAGCGCCTGCAACAGCAAGAACATTATCCAAACTCATCGATACGTCGGCAATGGCAACAGCCCAGGCGGCTGCGGCAAAGCTTTTAGCGGGCTTTATTCCTGAGTCTTCGTCGCCTGCGATTTCTGGCGACCCGGGCGAATCTGTTGCATGATCAGCTCCCAGATCGCGATACATTTTCCACGCCACCCACAGCAGCAAGACACCACCGGCAAATACTAGCCCGACTATGCCAAGCAGCCATGTTACCATCAGGGCAAAAATAACGCGCAGAACAAGAGCCGCAATCACACCGATGGCGATAACCTTCTTACGCTGATCCGCAGGCAGACCTGCTGCCAATGCTCCGACAACAATCGCGTTGTCCCCGGCAAGCACGATGTCGATCATCAAAACTTGTAGAAACGCGGTGAACGCCGATGCGGTACCGATATTGGAAAAATCTTTGACTATCGATGCCCAAATGTCGGCAGGCCCACCCAAAGATGGTGCAGCCGCGGCGGCAGCCGAGATGATTAATTCAAACATGCATCACCCCTTACTGGTTCATCGAATCAAAGAAGTCTTCGTTGGTCTTGGAATCCTTCATTTTGTCGAGCAAGAACTCCATCGCGTCGATGGTTCCCATCTGCATCAGGATGCGGCGTAGAACCCACATTTTGGTTAGCTTGTCCTTCTCGACCAGCAGCTCTTCCTTACGCGTGCCGGACTTGCCGACATCAAGGGCCGGGAAGATGCGCTTATCGGCGACCTTACGATCCAGAACGATTTCGGAGTTACCTGTGCCTTTGAATTCTTCAAAGATCACCTCGTCCATGCGGCTGCCGGTATCGATCAGTGCGGTTGCGATGATCGACAGCGAACCGCCTTCTTCGATGTTACGCGCCGCGCCAAAGAAACGCTTTGGACGTTGCAGTGCATTGGCATCGACACCACCGGTCAGCACTTTACCAGAGCTTGGCACAACGGTGTTGTAGGCGCGGCCTAGGCGCGTGATAGAATCGAGCAAGATGACAACGTCATGCTTATGCTCGACCAAGCGTTTGGCTTTTTCGATCACCATTTCGGCGACCTGAACGTGGCGCGTGGCGGGCTCATCAAAGGTGGAGGAGACAACCTCACCCTTTACCGACCGCTGCATATCGGTGACTTCCTCTGGCCGTTCGTCGATCAAAAGGACGATCAGGAATACCTCGGGATGATTGTCGGTGATCGCCTTTGCAATGTTTTGCAGCAATACAGTTTTACCAGTGCGCGGCGGCGCCACGATCAGCGCGCGCTGGCCTTTGCCTTGCGGCGAGACAATGTCGATCACGCGGGCTGATTTATCTTTTACCGTTGGATCAAGCGAGTCCAGCGTCAGTTTCTGATCCGGATACAGCGGCGTTAAATTGTCAAAATTCACGCGGTGGCGAACAGCGTCGGGATCATCGAAATTGACCTTCAACACTTTGGTCAGCGCGAAATAACGTTCGCCATCTTTGGGCGCGCGAATTTCGCCTTCGACGGTGTCACCGGTGCGCAGGCCGAATTGGCGCACCATGTTGGGCGACACGTAGATATCGTCTGGTCCAGCGAGATAATTGGATTCGGGTGAGCGCAGAAAGCCGAAGGAATCAGGCATCACTTCGATGGTGCCGACGCCCATAATCTGCTCGCCGTCTTCGGCCATTTCTTTCAGGATCGCGAACATCAGATCTTGTTTGCGAAGGGTTGATGCGCCTTCGATCTCAAGCTCTTCGGCCATCGAGACGAGTTCAGCAGGTTTTTTGCCCTTTAAGTCTTTTAAATGCATGTGTTTTGTCCGTTTTAGGATAGTTTTCTGGCGTGAAAATCAGCCAGTTAGAATATGAATTTCAGGTGGCGCGTTATAAAACAGCGCTTCGCGCCCAGGACGGGCTTGACCCTTCAAATAGCCCGCATCGACCCTCGCGTCAACCATTGCGCCTTTGGTGCCTCGGCACATCACTGCGGGCTAACGCTGAAAGGTCTCACTAAAGTCTCACCTAAACCGTTGCTAAGTCGATTCAATAAACATGTTTTTGTAACACGTGAAAAACCAAAAGCCGGTGAGAGAATATCCAAATCGTTCATCGAGCGATTTATACCAGATTCGGAAGCTTGTAGGACAGGCTTTAATTTCCGAACCAAGAATTAAAACGGCTTAACGACCACCAAAATTACAATCGCAGCAGCAGCTATTCCCGGCACTTCGTTCATCAAGCGCAGCTGTTTTCCAGTCATCGTTCGCTCACCGCGCGCCAGCTTTTTGGCATAGCCAATCATCCAACCGTGATAGCCAGACACGCCCAGAACCAAGAGAAGTTTTACGTGAAACCAGCCTTGAGTCATCGCGCCAATTTGCCACGCAAGCATTAATCCGAGGATCCAGACGATAATCATCGAGGGGTTCAGAATGATTTTGATAAGCCGCGATTCACGATCCACCCAACGCCCAGACTCCTCAGAGCCTTCGGCAGCTTCCTGATGATAAACAAAGAACCGCGGCAGCATAAACAGCCCTGCCATCCAAAATATCACAAAGATAATATGTGCGGCTGTCAGCCAATTATAAAGCACGTTGAGAGTGTCCATTATGTTCGGGGCCCCGTTGGTTACCCATTGCGCACTAAGCTAATCAGCTTTTCAACATGCGCAATGGGGGTAAATTGCGATATGCCATGGCCAAGGTTGAAGATATGCGGACGGCCGGCAAAAGCTGCGCGGATGCGATGCGCGGCTTGTTCCAAAGGTTCACCACCAGCAAGCAAGGCCATGGGGTCGAGATTACCCTGCACCGGCAAACCCTTTGGTAAATTTTCATGAGCCCATACCGGATCAATTGTTTCATCAATCCCGATGGCATCTGCACCAACGCCTTTGGCATAATCCAGCAGCTTTGCGCCTGCACCTTTAGGAAAACCGATAATCGGTGTTTCGGGATGCAGTTTTTTAAGCGCTGTGACGATCGCCGCGTTGGGTGCAATCACCCAACGGTCAAACTGGGTGGGCGATAATGACCCTGCCCAGCTGTCAAACAATTGAACTGCATCGACCCCAGCCTCAATCTGTCGCGAGAGATAATCGACGGTGTTTGCAATGATAGCATCGATCAGCGCACCGAACTCTTCAGGCTGGCTATAGGCTATGGTGCGGGCATCTGCATGGTCTTTGCTACCCTGACCACTCACCATGTACGTAGCGACCGTCCACGGGCTTCCTGCAAAGCCGAGAAAAGTTGTGCTGTCGAGCAGAGCCGCTTTCACTTTGCGCACAGTGTCATAAATCGGGTCAAGCCGCTGCGGTTGTGGTTTCAAATCGCGCCAATTGCTTTCGGATAGCTTAGGCGCCAATCGCGGACCTTCGCCTGCCTCGAACCACAGATCTTGTCCCATCGCATGTGGGATGACCAGGATATCCGAAAACAGAATCGCCCCATCAAAGCCAAAACGGCGGATCGGCTGCAACGTAATTTCACAGGCGCAATCGCTGTCATAGGCAAGTTCAAGAAACCCGCCTTTCTCTGCCCTCAAAGCCCGATATTCTGGTAGATAACGTCCGGCCTGACGCATCAACCACATTGGTGGCACGTCAAGCACAGCTCCGTTCAAAACGTCCAGTAACGGCTTTTGACCAACGCCGGTCATGCAGACTCCAATCATATATAATTAAAGATAATAAAGATGATGATAGATGTTGTGCTGTGGGTAAGCGCTGCCTTTAGGCTCCGCTACCGATTTTGCCAACAGATTGACTCTGGTCTGCTTGCTGATGTGGGCGATTCGAAACACTTGTGCTTGTTATTCACATGCTGTGGAAAGCTGTTTCAGCCTGTGGATGGCTTGTGGCCGAATCCGGAATGGAATCGGGACGGGATGGGCACAGATTGCAGCGATATTTTTGTCCCTTGATTTATCCCCAGCCCGCCCACAATGCTGTGCTTAGGGCCAAATCTCGGAAACCTAAATTTGTCAGACCGCATCCATCTTCATCTGTTATCAGATTCCACCGGCGAGACGCTGGAGAATATTGCCAAAGCGGCGCTGGCGCAATTTGATGATATCGAGGTGATCAAACATTTCTGGCCAATGGTGCGATCGGAATCGCATCTGGACCGGATCTTGGTCGATGTTGCGGCGCATCCCGGACTGGTCTTGTTTACTTTGGTCAATCTGTCGATGCGCAAAAAGCTGGAGGATCGTTGCCGCACGCTTGGTCTTCCGGCAGTTGCGGCACTCGATGCAGTCAGTGACGCGCTATCGGGAATCTTGGGTCAAGAAGCCAAGGCACGGCCGGGTCGGCAGCACGCATTGGATGACGCCTATTTCGCACGCGTCGATGCCATTCAATTTACGATCGCGCATGACGATGGGCTCAACCATCAAAATTGGGAAGAGGCCGATATTGTTTTGGCGGGTGTCTCGCGCACATCGAAAACACCAACAAGCATCTATCTTGCTAATCGCGGATATAAGACAGCGAACATCCCGATCGTGCCGGAATCTCCGCCGCCGGAATCGCTGTACTCGCTGAAACACCCCTTGGTTGTTGGTTTAGTAACCAGCGCAGACCGGCTGGTGCAGGTGCGCAGGAATCGGTTACTGTCGCTGAACCAAACTCCAGACACCGACTATGTTGCCGAGGAAGCGGTTAAGCGTGAGATAGCCTTTGCACGGCGGATGTTTGCCGACAATAATTGGCCGGTTATTGATGTCACGCGGCGCTCGATTGAGGAGAGTGCAGCGGCGATCATTAATCTTTATAATGAACGTAGCGGACAGGATGGTGCCGAGGCATGACGCAGCTGATCCTTGCCTCGACAAGCAGTGCGCGGCGCATGATGTTGGCGCAAGCGGGGGTTGTCGTCGAAGCTTTCGCACCGATGGTCGATGAAGACTCTATCAAACAAAGCCTATTGAATCATAATGTCAGCGCGCGTGATATCGCCGATGCATTGGCTGAGGCAAAGGCAGTGAAGCTAGCGAGTAAGTTTCCAGCGGCTCTGGTGATTGGCGGCGATCAAACATTGGAATGCGCCGATGGTTCGATGCTGAATAAGCCGCAAAGCCCAGAAGATGCGATCGCTCAACTGGCCCAGATGGCGGGCGCAACGCACAAACTATATTCTGCCGTGGTTGTCGCAGAACGCGGCGAACCTGCGTGGCGCTTTGTCGCAACATCGCGGATGACGGTGCGTCCGTTATCGGATGACTTCATCGCTGATTATGTTGCGGTAAACTGGGATGCGATCCGCCACTGTGTCGGTTGCTACCAAATCGAAGGTGCAGGCGCGCAATTGTTTTCCCAGATTCAGGGCGGGCATTTTGACATTATGGGCCTGCCATTATTGCCGTTGCTCAGCTTTTTGCGCGAACGAGGAATCCTTGCCACATGACCCGATATGCTGAAGTGATCGGTGATCCGATCAGCCATTCCAAATCGCCTTTGATCCATGGGTTCTGGTTGCAGAAACTAGGGATCGTCGCTGATTACCGCGCGCATCATGTGACCACCGACGGGCTTGCTGCCTATTTTGCAGAGCGCACAGCTGATCCCGAATGGCGGGGGTGTAATGTCACAATCCCGCATAAATTGGCAGTGCTGGATCATGTTGCTGACCCCGGCGGAGTGCGCGATTCCATTGGCGCGGCGAACACAATTTTCCGCAATCGGGACGGAGAATTGCAAGCAACAAACACTGATGCAGCTGGTTTCTTTGGACCAATATCGGATATCGATTGGGTAGGTGCGCCGGTAGCCGTCATTGGTGCAGGCGGTGCGGCGCGCGCGGTTCTTTTTGCTTTGGCACAAGCGGATGTGGGTGAGGTGACGTTGCTGGCACGCAGTCCATTAAAGGCAGCCGCATTGCTTACGCATTTTGGGTTGAAAGGGCGAGTGCTGGCAATGGATGCTGCGCTTCCGCCTGCCGCCCTTGTGGTCAACACCAGCCCCCTCGGCATGGCGGGACAGCCGCCGCTTGATCTTGATCTGTCGCCCCTGCCCGATGACGCATGCGTCTATGACATTGTCTACACTCCGCTAGACACCAAGCTTTTGAAGGCCGCTAAGACGCGCGGTTTGGAAACGGTTGACGGGCTAGAAATGCTGGTCGGACAAGCGGCACTGGCATTTGAGATGTTCTTCGGCGTCGCACCACCGGGCGATTGCGACGAAGAATTACGCGCATTGTTGGTGAAATGAAGCAAGCGCACTCCTCACCACTTATCATCGGCCTGACCGGCTCGATTGCGATGGGCAAGTCAACGGTGGCTGCGATGTTTGAGGATGAAGGTGTTCCGGTTTTCGATGCCGATGCTGCTGTCCATATCCTCCAAGGACCGGGCGGTTTGCTGGTTGACGACATCGAAGCTGCTTTTCCCGGAACAACCGGGACAACGGGCGTGGACCGGCAAAAACTTGGTGCAGCGGTGCTGGGTAACAAACAGGAATTGGCCAAGCTGGAAGCGATTGTTCACCCGGCGGTCGGCGCGATGCGTAGCGCATTTCTTGCTGATAACGCCGATAAGGACATCATCGTTTTTGATATCCCGTTGTTGTTTGAAAAGGGAGGGCATCAATCCGTCGATTATATCGTTGTTGTTTCCGCGCCTGCCGATCAGCAACGTGCCCGCGCATTGTCTCGTCACGGCATGACGGTTGAGAAATTTGAAAACATCCTGAAACTGCAAACTCCCGATGCCGAAAAACGCGCAAAGGCCGATGCTGTGATCGATACAGGCCAGCCTGTCGCGGAAACGCGGCGGCAAGTGGAGGCGCTGATTAAAAAATTACGCGACAGCCTTGCAGTCTTGAATAAATAGGCCGATATTCATTCATAGAATGCGCGAGATTATCTTCGACACGGAAACGACGGGCTTTGACCCCTTAACCGGTGACAGGATGGTTGAGATTGGCTGCATCGAAATGATCGGCCGGGTTATCACTGGCCCTACCTTCCATTGTTACTTCAATCCTAAACGGCCGATGCCTGCTGCGGCAGAACAAGTGCACGGTCTTTCCGATATATTCCTGTCCGACAAACCGTTGTTTGAGGATAAAGCCGACGAGCTGCTCGAATTCTTGGGCGACAGCCCGCTGGTTGCGCACAATGCCAGCTTTGATTTCGGTTTCCTCAATATGGAGCTGGAGAAATGCAGCCGCCCACGTGTCGATATGGCGCGGATGATCGATACCATCGCATTAGGCCGTGCGCGCCATCCCGGCGGCAAAATGTCGCT
>JAAFIB010000065.1 GCA_013297725.1 Sphingomonadales bacterium | reverse complement strand
AGGCCTGATAGCTCGGTCAGTTGCACTTGATCGCCCAATTGCAAAAAACGGCGTGATTGTTCGATGGGGACTTCGGCATCGTCGATACAGTGCAAAATATGCAGCGGATAGCCAGCTTTGCCATACATCAGATTACCATCCATCTCCGCCAATGACGCGCCAATTTGTGCGCATAATGCGGCCTCGTAATGCCGCTGAGCAGAGGCATTCATGCCAAGTGCTTTTGAAAACAACGCTGTAACGGATGACAGCTGGTTGGGGGATGCAAGCAGCACAAGATTACCGTTGCTACCAAGAGCAGCCGGATTCAGGCGGCTGAGCAGATACGCGGTAACAGCGCCGCCAAAGCTGTGCGCAACGATAATATCCGCCCCGCCAACCTGATTGAGCAGCGCGTTCAATGCTTGCGCACATTCCACCAGGTTGGTTCTGCGCCCGGTGGATGCGCCATGCGTTGGCAAGTCAAGGCAGACGACTTCGTGTCCCGCCTCTTGCAATGATGCGGCCATGGCCAGCATATAACGCGCCGCACTCATCCAGCCGTGGACAAGGACAATGCGTTTACCGGATGCCTTGGCTTTCGCCGGAAACCGGTAAGCAGCAATCCTGATTGTTCCCAGATCAAAACTGATGTCTTCGGCCTGTTTAAGCTTAGCATCGGCGCGTTCTGCCAACCGCTTTTCCGCAGGCGTCAGACGCCCTGTTTTTAACGGCGTTGTGAAGAGGCGCAAAGCAAGCATGCCTGCTAGCCGAGGGGAAATAGTGCTGAGCGTGCCGAATGCGGCGCGGAGCAATGGCGTCATTCAGGCTGCAACCCAATTCCCGTGAAAGCCCGGTGGCACGCGGTGGGGGATGTGGACGGATGCAACCGGCGCGCCTTCAAAATCCATCGCGTCAAGGATGACATAATCTGTGGTCTCGTTGGCCATGTTAATCACAAAACCCATCAGCCAGCCATCGCCCTCTTGCGCATTAACATTGCGCGGAACGAAAACGAATTCACCGGGGTGGCGTTCTGGTCCGAAATCATGAACTTGGCGTGTGCCGTCTTGCAAATCATGGCGGAACAGGCGGGTGTCAGCACCGTGTTGAAACAAATAATCCTTGGGCAGCGCTGTGGTGAAGGCATAGCGATAGGGTTTGCCGATGAAGCGTTCGTCAGGGCGCGGGAATTCTTGGCTCTCGGCATCGACAACTTTGCGATCCACCGTTTGGGCCACCTCATCAATTGTCCAGCGTTCCAACGGGCAGCTTTTGGAATCGGGGCCGACGCGGCTGGTTGCGAACATCGTGTCGTGCGCGCACACATCCATGATGACTTTGCCATCGGGTGTTTCATAGGCGTTGGCTGGGTGGAACACTGCGCACGGATCGACTTTGCACCAGATGACGTCGGCATCCTTGCCCTCACGCGGCAACAGGCCGACACGCGCTTCATGTGCTGGGTTCCACGCATAAGGGAAGGCGTGTCCTGCCAGCAATAGCTTCATCGAGAACGTTATGGGCAGGTCAAGGATGATCACATAGTTGGCAGTGATCATGCAATCATGGATCATCGGGCCATGCTTCACGCGGATCGGTTCTTCGCGGCGGACGCGGCCATCTTTTCCGATAACGACATGACGGATTATGTTCTGATCGGGCCCGGAATAGCAGATCGCATGCAGCTCGCCGGTTTCGGGGTCGAGATGCGGATGCGCGGTAAAACTGGTCGACAGAGTGTTCTCAAACGGGTTGTGCGCAACTGTTTCAAGATCAGGGCCAAGTTCAACCGGAAAGCCGCCTGCCTCGACCAAGCCCCAGATTTTCCCGGCATAGCCCATGACATTAGTGTTGGCGTTGTCTGTCAACGGGTTGCGTGCGCCTGGGGCAGGGGGTTCGCCCAGTTCAGCACTGACGGCGTTGGAGCGCAGCCAGCGGTTTTTATACCACAGTGCTTTGCCGTCCTTGATCCGCACGCCGTGCACCATGCCGTCGCCGATGAACCAGTGATGGTTGGCAAGGTTTGGCTTCATAGGATTGGGGCCAATGCGCAGGTAGCGACCGTCGAGTTGTACAGGGATATTGCCGGTGACGGTCAGCGTCTCCAGCGTCTTTTCCTCAGTCATCGGGGTGTGCGGGCCGGTGACGAAAGGATGCGGGCCGTTGGGCGCTTCCATCCGGTCGCGATTAAACTCAGCAACCTTCAATATGGCCGGTGTGACGGCTTTACGGATCAGGGTTTCGACTGCGCTGGCCATAAGAGGGGATCCTTTTGCTTGAAAAACGACTCGGCTATGTTTACACTGATAACATGATGGCTAATGCTAACAGTGTCAACATAGGAGTTAACCCCAAGACCTATCACCATGGTGATCTGCGTTCTGCCGCCATTTCCGAAGGCTTGCGGCTGCTGGAGGCGAGTTCGGTTGATGAGGTTGGGCTGCGTGCGATCGCGCGCAATATTGGGGTCAGTGCGACGGCGCTATACCGGCATTTCCCCGACAAGATGGCCTTGCTGATGGCGCTGGCGCAGCATGGCATTGACCGTCTGGGCCAGGAACAGCGCGCGGCATTGGAGGCGGCGGGAGGCGGCCTTGACGGCTTTACGATGGCGGGGCGGGCCTATGTTCGCTTTGCATTGCGGCATCCTGCGCTGTTTAGGCTGGCGATGAATTGCTATCCCTTGCCTGCGCCGGATACGGATTCTGCCGATGCCATGCACCTTTTGCGTGCGAGTATCGCCGAATTGCTGCCCGAAGGATCAGGAGCTGATGAGCAGAGGGCGGCGGTGCTGCAATGCTGGTCGATGGTGCACGGTCTGGCCATGCTGATGCTTGACGGGATGGTGCCGGCGGACGATGCGGTTATCGATGCAACGATAAGTCCGTCTTACATTCACAGGCAGCTGCTGCCGAACTGATTGAAATGTGAAGTTAGTAGTTGCTAATCACATCACAATGTGAAAATAAGAACGGCGTGACAATCATCCTGATCTCGATTCGCATTGGAATGTGATAATGTCGACGCAACTTATCGAAAAACTTCGCTCGCTGGTTAATGATGGCGGCCTGTCCCGCTCTGGTCTGGCCCGCGCCGCTGGGCTTCATGCCAATACGCTGCGCGATCTGGACCAACCCGACTGGAACCCGACTGCGGAGACGTTGCGCAAGCTTGAAAGCTATCTGTTTGCCAATGACGATACGCCTGCCTTGGTTCCGATCGAGGAGATTATTGAGGAAGCGCGCAACGGCCGGATGTATATCCTTGTCGACGATGAAGACCGCGAGAATGAGGGCGACCTGATTATCCCTGCGCAAATGGCGACGCCCGATGCGATCAACTTTATGGCAACGCACGGGCGGGGGCTGATCTGCCTTTCGATGACCCGCGAGCGTTGCGATCAGCTGGGCCTTGCACCCATGGCGCAGATCAACCGCGAAAGTATGCAGACGGCGTTCACCGTTTCGATCGAGGCGCGTGACGGTGTGACTACGGGGATCAGTGCTGCTGACCGGGCGCGCACGATTTCGGTCGCTGTGGATGCGTCAAAGGGGCCGGATGATATCGTCTCGCCCGGCCATGTCTTTCCGCTGACCGCGCGCGATGGCGGTGTGCTGGTACGGGCAGGGCATACCGAGGCGGCAGTTGATATTAGCCGCCTTGCGGGCCTTAACCCATCAGGCGTGATCTGCGAGATTATGAAAGACGACGGCACAATGGCGCGGATGGACGATCTTGTGTCCTTCGCGCGCATGCACAACCTGAAAATGGGTACCATCCGCGACCTGATCGCCTATCGCCGCAAGCATGACCATTTGGTCGAAAAGCGCGCAGAGATGAAGTTTGCCAGCAAATGGGGCGGTGACTGGACCGCGATGACATTTTTCAACAAGGCAACGGATCAGGAAACGATGGCGCTGGTCAAAGGCCGCATTGATCCTGATAAGCCCACATTGGTCCGCATGCACACCATGTCGATGTTCGTCGATGTCTTTGGTGAGGAGCATGAACGCTCAGGCCTGCTCTCTAAATCCATGGAGGCCATTGCGGCGGAGGGCAGCGGCGTCGTTGTCGTGATTAACAAGCCAATGCAAGGCATCGTCACCCGCTTTATGCAGCTTCGCGCAGAGGGCAAACAGGCCGGAGCGCCAGAGATTGAGGCGATGCGCGACTATGGCGGCGGCGCGCAGATCCTGACGGAATTGGGCGTGCATGATATGATCCTGTTGACCAATACGCACCATACTATGGTCGGGCTGGACGGCTATGGCCTGTCGATTGTGGGTGAACGGCCGATACCGGGCACAGCAGGCGAGTAAGTAAATGTCGGTCAGCGCTGGCCTTGCACTTGCTGGTGTGTCAGCCTTGTCAGCGGCAACGTCGCATGCCTTTTTGAAGGCGGGCGAGGACAAGTTGGTGGTGCGAGTTTGGTCGTGCCTGATATGTGCGGCTATCGCATTGCCGGTCGCTTTATGGGCCGGGAATTTGCCGCTGAATCTATGGCTGTTGCTGGCCAGCTTTGCCTTGTTGAGTTTCATCAATCAGCTCACGCTTGTCCGGTCCTATCAACTTAGCGATTTCTCCCACGCCTATCCGGTTGCGCGCGGCGTTGTGCCGCTGGCTATGGCGATATTGGGCGTGGTTTATCTGGGTGATACGTTGACGGTTCCAGCTATGCTCGGAATAGTTTCAATCACCTTTGGCATTTTGGCACTGGCCGCGGGCAAAGGGATGAGCCGCCACGGTTGGGGTGCGGCAGCACTTACCGGACTTACCACGATCATCTATAATCTCGTCGCGGCGCAAGGAATGCGACAGGCAGAGGATGTGATTGCCTTCCTTGCGTGGCTGTTTGTTACCGACGGGATATTGTTACCCGCCTATTTGTTTATCCGTTTCAAAGACGAGGCAATGTCACGATTGCGCCCCGCATGGACGATCGGCTGGCAGGCGGGCTTGCTGACTTTAGTATCCTTTGCCACCTGGTCTTACGCTGTGCGCTTGGCTCCGGTCGGCATGGTTGCTGCCATAAGAGAGTCGAGCGTGTTGATCGCACTTGTATTGGCAGCGTTGATGCTGAAAGAGCGCATGGATCGCTGGCGCATTGGCGCCGGCATGTTAATCGTGGCGGGCGCTACCGCAATTGTTTTGGGATAGGAGAATAAAATGGGGAAATTCCTGATAGTTGAAGCGCGCTTCTACGATCATCTCAACGATATGTTGGTGGCAGGCGCAAAGGCTGCGTTGAAGGCCGCGGGGCACGAGGTGGAGGTTGTCACCGTCCCCGGCGCGCTAGAAATCCCCGGCACTATCGCGCTGGCATCGGAAAGCGACCTGTATGACGGCTATGTCGCCATCGGCGTTGTCATTCGCGGCGAAACTTATCATTTCGAAATCGTTGCGGGTGAAAGCGCGCGGGGCATTATGGCGCTGACCATGGACGGCATGGCCATCGGCAATGGCATCTTGACGGTCGAGAATGAAGAGCAGGCTCTTGTTCGCGCCGACCCCAAGCAAAAGGACAAGGGCGGCGAGGCGGCAATGGCGGCGATGGCCCTACTGGACCTGCGTAATCGTTTCAGCTAGGGTTCAGAACATTCGGGGATAATGGGAAAACAGTTCGCTACGAACGTAGCGGGCCATTTTTGCAGGTGCCCGAATGACAGCCACACAAACATCCCCACGCCAGCGCGGTTTCCTTGGCTTTGTTGAGCGCGCGGGCAATCTTCTTCCCGAACCGGCGATGATTTTCGTCTGGCTGATCCTGTTCCTGATGCTGCTATCCGCATTGGGGCAGGCGCAGGGCTGGTCAGCCTCGCTTGCTTATACAGGCAAAGAGGCACCGCAATGGGGTGAGTTGAAGGACGGGACGTTAAGCTACACCGCGACCAGCCTTTTCTCCCAAGAAAACATCGCCCGGCTGCTGACGGAAATGCCGAAAACACTGACAGGTTTTGCGCCGCTTGGTCTTGTCATGACACTGATCCTTGGTGCAGCGGTTGCAGAGCGCAGCGGCATGTTTTCCGCATTGATCCGCGCCAGCCTGCGTAAAGCTCCGCGTGTTATTCTAACCCCGATTGTTGCGGTTATCGGAATGGTCAGCCACCATGCATCGGATGCGGCCTATGTAGTTTTTATTCCGCTGGCGGCGATTTTGTACGCAAGCGTCGGGCGGCATCCGCTTGCAGGTTTGGCGGCGGCGTTTGCTGGCGTATCGGGCGGATTTGCCGGTAATATCACGCCGGGGCAGATGGATGTCTTGCTGTTTGGTTTCACCCAAGAAGCCGCGCGGATTATTGATCCCGACTGGACGATGAACCCGCTGGGCAATTGGTATTTCATCCTATCCATCGTAGTCGTTTTTACACCGATCATCTGGTACATCACCGACAGGATTGTTGAGCCACGCCTTGGCACATGGGGCAGCGAGCCTGATGAGGAACTAAAGGCTGAACTGGCGCGTTCAGAAGTGACGCCCGAAGAACGTCGCGGTCTGCGTGCAGCCGGGCTGGCGGCGCTGCTTGTCGCAGGCGCTTTTGCCGCATTGGCGCTGTGGCCTGACTACACCCCGCTGATCGACGAGACAAAAGAAGGCACTGCACAGCTTCAGCCGTTTTACGCAGGGCTCGTTGCGGGCTTCTTCTTGCTGTTCCTGATCACGGGCATCGCCTTTGGCCGTGCAACCGGCACCGTCAAGAACTCAAAAGATGTCATCGCGATGATGCAAGAAGGGGTGCGGATGCTCGCGCCGTATCTGGTTTTCGTTTTCTTCGCTGCGCACTTTGTCGCCATGTTCAACTGGTCACGACTGGGGCCAATTTTCGCCATTGATGGCGCGCTGGCGCTGCAAAAGATGGATGTGCCAGCACCATTGTTGCTTGGCGGAGTGCAGTTTGTGTCGTCTTTCCTCGACCTGTTCATCGGGTCGGCCGCCGCAAAATGGAGCGCGATGGCGCCGGTTGTAGTGCCAAAGTTCATGCTGCTGGGGATCAGCCCGGAGATGACAACTGCTGCCTATCGTATGGGAGATAGCTACACCAATATCATGACACCGTTGATGAGCTATTTCCCGCTGATCCTCGCCTTTGCGCGGCGGTATGATAAATCGCTGGGCGTGGGCTCGCTGCTTGCGCTGATGCTGCCTTATGCGCTGACCTTTATGGCGGTTGGCATTACGATGACGGTCAGCTGGGTCTATTTTGACCTGCCATTGGGGCCGGGCGCGCAGGTATATTATCAGGCACCGGTATCGGGTTTCAAATAAGGGGGAGTAGCGCAATAAAGTTGCGTATTCCCAATGGTATTTTGCGCGCTATAGTCGCTGCATGACTGCACCTGTCCTGCCGACCAGCACCGATCCCAACAGCGAGCAATATCGCCTGAATTATGCGCACAATGTGGCGTTGAAAGACGCGCTTTGGGCAAAGGTTGCCGAGGCAGCGCTTGGCGGAAACGAGAAATCGCGCGAGCGGCATGTTTCGCGGGGCAAATTGCTGCCGCGCGAACGGGTCGAGCGGTTGCTTGATCCGGGTTCGCCGTTTCTGGAGATTGGCCAGCTGGCGGCAAATGGCATGTATGAGGGCGATGTGCATGGTGCGTCGCTCATCTGTGGCATCGGGCGCGTATCGGGGCGGCAGGTGATGATCGTGTGCAACGATGCGACGGTGAAGGGCGGCACTTACTATCCGCTGACGGTGAAGAAGCATCTGCGCGCGCAGGAGATTGCGCTGGAGAACCGGTTGCCGTGCATCTATCTGGTCGATAGCGGCGGCGCGAACTTGCCGTTTCAGGCGGACGTGTTTCCTGACCGCGACCATTTCGGACGGATTTTCTTTAATCAGGCGAACATGAGCGCGCGGCAAATTCCGCAGATTGCCTGTGTGATGGGCAGCTGCACCGCAGGCGGCGCTTATGTGCCCGCGATGTCCGACGAGACGGTGATTGTGCGCAATCAGGGCACGATCTTTCTCGCCGGCCCGCCATTGGTGAAAGCCGCGACGGGCGAGGAAATCAGCGCAGAGGATCTGGGTGGCGGCGATCTGCATGGCCGCAAATCAGGCGTCGTCGATCATGTTGCCGAGAATGACGAACATGCGCTGACGATTGTGCGCGATATTGTCAGCCACCTTGGCACGCCGCCGGGGACTGTCCCCAATGGGACACTCCTTACGCAAGAACCGCGCCCGCCAAAATATGACGCCGAAGAACTTTACGGCATCCTACCCACCGACGTCCGCGCGCCTTATGACGTGCATGAGGTGATCGCGCGGCTGGTCGATGGCAGCGAGTTTCACGAGTTCAAAGCACTGTACGGCACCACCCTCGTCTGCGGTTTCGCGCATATCTGGGGGATGCCCGTTGCGATCCTTGCCAATAACGGCGTGTTGTTTTCGGAAAGCGCGCAAAAGGGCGCGCATTTCATTGAACTCGCCTGCCAGCGGCGGATACCGCTGCTGTTCCTGCAAAATATCAGCGGCTTCATGGTCGGCGGCAAATATGAGGCGGAGGGGATCGCCAAGCATGGCGCGAAACTCGTCACCGCCGTCGCCACCGCGCAGGTGCCCAAAATCACCGTGCTGATCGGCGGCAGCTTTGGCGCGGGCAATTATGGCATGTGCGGGCGGGCATACTCGCCGCGCTTCCTGTTCACCTGGCCCAATGCGCGGATCAGCGTGATGGGCGGCGAACAGGCGGCGTCAGTTTTGGCGACCGTCCACCGCGATGCCGAGAAATGGACACCGGAGGAGGCCGAAGCCTTCAAGGCCCCGATCCGCCAGAAATATGAGGATGAAGGCAATCCCTATTACGCCACCGCGCGGCTGTGGGATGACGGGATTATTGACCCGGCGCAGACGCGCGACGTGCTGGGGTTGGCGCTGGGGGCGGCGCTGAACGCGCCCGTTGAGGAGGCGCCCCGGTTTGGGGTGTTTCGGATGTGAGCAATGAAAATCAACGAAGCCAGAATCCAATCAAAAATTCATGGCTAAATGGTTGCCTCATTACCCTTTCTGTCACGGCATTTGGGATCCTATTGGCGTATTTCGCATTCTCAGCAAAGGTGCATAGAGATACCGAGGCGCGTATAATGAACGCGCTTAACGGTCACTATCATCCATTGCTTACGAAAGTTATCGATAGATATAACTTCAAGCCCGATGGCGACAGTTACATGTTTTTTGCTCAGATTTGCTTCTTGGTCGAAACCCAGAGAAGTGACCGATCTCAATCGGAAACTAGAGTGGCGATGATTCAAGGCGATAGCGATGGCGGATCATTCGAGTTTGCCGCAGAATATCCTTCAATGCAGCAGTGCAAATCCAAAATTAATAGGGGTTAAAAATGATCCAATCCCTCCTCATCGCCAACCGGGGCGAGATCGCCTGCCGGATCATCCGCACTGCGCTGGCCGCCGCTATGCTAACTCTCACCACCTCATGCGCCTCGGCACAAACGCTTGGCGTGGAGGATCGGTCGGTGCAGGTGGGCGAGCTGAAACGCACTTACACTCAAGTCGTCCCTGCCGCATGCAAAGTCGCGAACGCTAACTGCGCGGTCGTGTTCGGCTTCCACGGCGGCGGCGTTCCCGGCGTTTCGGGCAAGCAGTTTGACCGGCAGACTGGCCTTGGCAATGCCGCGCTGGAGCGGGGGTTTATTGCCATCATGCCCGATGGCCGGTCGCTCAACTGGAATGACGGGCGGCCAGAGGTGCGGGAGAAGGCTGACGACGTCGGCTTTGTGAAGGCGATGATTGCGGACCTTACCGCGCAAAAACTGGCGTTCGATCCCAAACGCATGTTCGCCACGGGCATGTCCAATGGCGGGCATATGAGTTTTCGGCTGGCGTGTGAAATGCCCGATATCTTTGCGGGCGTCGCGCCTGTGGTGGCGAGTCTCGGCACAGTCTTGTCGCAGCAGTGTAAGCCGAAAACGGCGATTTCCATTCTGAACATAGTGGGTGATGCCGACCCGTTGACGCCATTTGAGGGCGGTCAGATTGGTTTGAAAAACAAGGCTTCGCGCGGGCAGGGGCTTTCGTCGGATGCTTCGATGGCGTTCTGGCTAAAGGCCAATGGTTGCAAGACCACGCCCTCCACAACGCGCTTTGACAATGACAAAAGCGACAAAACTTCGGTGGTAATCGACCGCTACTCCGGCTGCAAAGACGGCAAGACGATGGAGCGTTATGTCGTTGTTGGCGGCGGGCATATCTGGCCGGGCGAGTTTCCCAAAGGCTTCATTCAAGCGATCAGCGGGACACCGACAAAAGAGTTTAAGGCAACCGAAGTCATCCTCGATTTCTTTGGCATCCCGAAAGTAAAAGCAAAATGATCCAATCCCTCCTCATCGCCAATCGCGGCGAAATTGCTTGCCGGATCATCCGCACCGCGCGCGCCATGGGCATTCGCACGGTCGCGGTCTATTCGGATGCTGATGCCAAGGCGCTGCATGTGCGGCAGGCCGATGAGGCGGTGCATATCGGGGCGTCTCCGGCGCGGGAGAGCTATTTGGTGGGCGAGAAGATCATCGCGGCTGCGATAAGCACCGGTGCAGAGGCGATTCATCCGGGTTATGGGTTTCTCTCCGAGAACGCGGAATTCGCGCAGGCCGTGATTGATGCGGGGCTGATCTGGGTCGGGCCTGCGCCTGCCAGCATCACCGCGATGGGGCTGAAAGATGCGGCCAAGAAATTGATGGCGGAGGCGGGTGTGCCTGTGACGCCGGGTTATTTGGGTGAGGATCAGTCGCCCGAATTGCTTGCCGCAAAGGCGGGGATGATTGGCTATCCCGTGCTCATAAAGGCGGTCGCGGGCGGGGGTGGCAAGGGGATGCGCAAGGTTGAGGTAGCGGCTGACTTCGCCGATGCGCTCGCCTCTTGCCAGCGCGAGGCCACCGCGTCGTTCGGCAACGCGCATGTCCTGATCGAAAAATATATCCAGCGGCCTCGTCATATCGAGGTGCAGGTATTCGGCGACACCCACGGCAATATCGTCCACCTGTTCGAACGCGATTGCAGCCTGCAACGCCGCCACCAAAAGGTGATCGAGGAAGCCCCCGCGCCGGGTATGGATGAGGCGACCCGTGAGTGGTTGTGCGGCGTGGCAGTGAAGGCGGCGAAGGCGGTCGATTACGTCGGCGCGGGCACAATCGAATTCATCGCCGACGCCAGCGAAGGCCTGCGCGCCGACCGCATCTGGTTCATGGAAATGAACACGCGGCTGCAGGTCGAACACCCAGTGACGGAGGAGATCACCGGGGTTGATCTGGTCGAGTGGCAACTCCGCGTGGCGTCGGGCGAACCGCTCCCCAAGAAGCAGGAAGAGCTGAGCATCAACGGCTGGGCAATGGAAGCGCGGTTATATGCTGAGGATCCGGCGAAGGGGTTTTTGCCGAGTATCGGGCGGCTGGAGCGGTGTTATTTTCCGGAAGACTATGTGCGAGTGGAAACCGGGGTGGAGCAAGGTTCCGACATTAGTCCGTTCTACGATCCAATGATCGCCAAGATTATTGTCGAAGCCGACTGCCGGGAAAATGCTATCGCACTTTTGCGGCAGAAGCTGGAAGGATTGGCGATTTGGCCGGTCAAAACCAATGCAGCGTTTCTCTTCAACGCCCTTGGCCATGAAACATTCGGGTCAGGGGACGTCACCACGGGATTTATTGCCGAACATCAGAATGAACTTGTCCCGCCTGATGTGCCAAGCGATCTAATGCTCAAGCAAGCGGCCCAAGTTATTGTCCAGCGGTATGCAGACAAATTTGACGCAACGCCTGCCGGGTTCCGCCTGAATGGCCCGACTAACAGGACAGTTCATGTAGAGGTGGACGGGCAGCCTTTTGAAATCGAAGCCGACCATGAACCTGTAGACGACATTTACGCGTCCACCATCGGCGATGCGGGCGCGCTAGTTACCCTTAACGGTCAGAGCTTTGGCGTGCTTCTGAAGCGGACCAGTGGAGCCGCAGCAGGCGCAGCAAGTGACGGTTCGATTCTCTCCCCCATGCCGGGGCGGATTATCGCGGTCGATGTCACCCAAGGCCAAACCGTCACCAAGGGCCAGAAGCTCCTCACGCTGGAGGCGATGAAGATGGAACACAGCCTGACTGCGCCGTTTGACGGGGTGGTGGCGGAGTTGAATGCCACCGCTGGGGCTCAGGTGCAGGTTGACGCTTTGTTGGTTCGGATAGAGGTGAGCGACGCTGAAAAATCGTAGCTAATTTGAGCTCTCACGAAGACACAAAGACACAAAGGGAATTAGGCGCGAAGCGCAGTTCATAATCGCAACTGTTTCGTGTGCAGCAACGCAATTTTGATTGTGCGGCTTCGCCGAAAAATCATCTTAGTGCCTTCGTGTCTTCGTGCGAGCTTATCCTTTACGCCGCCAATTTCCGCAGCACGTAATGCAGAATCCCACCGTTCATGAAATACTCGACTTCGTTGGCGGTATCGATGCGGCATAGGGCTGTGAAGGTGAAGGTGGAGGCGTCTTTGCGGGTGACGTTTACGGTCACATCCTGACGCGGTTTCAAGTCGGCAACGCCGGTGATAGTAAAGCTGCAATCGCCGTCTAGGCCCAATGTCGCGCGGCTCTCGCCATCCTTGAACTGCAAAGGCAACACGCCCATGCCGACAAGATTGGAGCGGTGAATACGCTCAAAGCTTTCCACGATCACGGCGCGTACGCCGAGCAGGTTGGTGCCCTTTGCCGCCCAGTCACGTGACGATCCGGTGCCATATTCCTTACCCGCGATGACCACCAACGGCGTGCCATCGGCCTTATGCTTCATCGCGGCGTCATAGATCGGCATCGTCTCACCCTTATAGTGCGACATGCCGCCTTCGATGCCGGGGACCATTTCGTTTTTGATGCGGATGTTGGCGAATGTGCCGCGCATCATAACGTCATGGTGGCCGCGGCGCGCGCCGTAGCTGTTGAAATCAGCCTTTGCGACCTGATGCTCCATCAACCATTTGCCAGCGGGGCTGTCAGCTTTGATCGAACCGGCTGGCGAAATGTGATCAGTGGTGATGCTGTCGCCCAAAACCGCAAGTGGCTTTGCCTCGATGATGTCGGCGACCGGTGCTGGGGTCATGCTCATGCCCTCAAAATAGGGCGGGTTGGCGACATAGGTGGAACCTGCGCGCCAGTTATAGGTTTCAGACCCTTCAACCTGAATGGCTTGCCAATGCTCATCGCCTTTATAGACCGATGCATAGCGGCTGACGAACATATCGCGGCTGACATTGGCGGCCATCAAGTCTGCAACTTCTTGATTAGTCGGCCAAATATCCTTTAGATACACATCCGCACCGTCAGACCCTTGGCCAATGGGCGTGGTTGTGAAGTCGGTGGTCACAGTGCCTTTCAACGCATAGGCAACCACCAGCGGCGGGCTGGCGAGGAAGTTTGCGCGCACATCGGGCGACACGCGGCCTTCAAAATTGCGGTTGCCGGAAATTACCGACGCAGCAACGATATCATTGCCGTTGATCGCCTTTGAAATCGGCTCTGCCAGCGGCCCCGAATTGCCGATACAAGTCGTGCAGCCATAGCCAACAAGGTTAAAGCCAACCGCGTCCAAATGCTCCTGTAGTCCGGCCTTCACCAGATAGTCAGTCACAACCTGTGATCCCGGCGCAAGCGATGTTTTCACCCAAGGCTTTGGTCGTAATCCGCGCTCATTGGCTTTCTTTGCGACCAAACCGGCGGCAACCAACACGCCGGGGTTCGACGTGTTGGTACACGACGTAATCGCAGCAATTACAACGTCGCCGTCGCCAATGTCATGGCTCTTGCCCTCAACCGCAACGCGCTTTGCATCACGCCCCAGATCGCCGTTGAACACATCATCCACTTGCGTCAGGATGACCTTATCCTGCGGCCGTTTTGGCCCGGCAAGCGAAGGCACAACACTACCCATATCTAACGAAAGCGTAGAGGAGAAGATTGGCTCAACCGCAGGGTCAATCCACAGACCTTGCTCTTTGGCATAAGCTTCAGCCAGAGCAACCGCTTCGTCCGAACGCCCGGTTAGGCGCATATAATCCAGCGTCTTGTCATCAATGCCAAAAAAGCCGCAAGTCGCGCCATATTCCGGCGCCATGTTCGCAAGCGTTGCGCGGTCGGCGAGGCTAAGCGAGGCCAGACCCGGCCCGTAATATTCGACAAAGCGGCCAACCACGCCATGCGCGCGCAGCATTTGGGTGCAGGTCAGCACAAGATCAGTCGCGGTAATGCC
>JAAFIB010000064.1 GCA_013297725.1 Sphingomonadales bacterium | reverse complement strand
AGATTGTCCCGAACTTGAAGTTTTTCATTCGCAAAGAAGCCGCCGACCAACCAGTCAAGCTTTCCGTCGAACGCTTCGCCCTGCAAACGCAGTTCTTGCGTAAAGGTTCTAAATTGGCGGTAATTGTCATTGCCCGGCGCGCGATAGAGAATATCCACCGTGCCGTAATCGGTGTCCGAACCCTGACCCGATTTATAATCGCGATATGCCGTAATCGATGTCAGGTTAGCGCCGCCGAGATCAGCTTTGACCTCCATCGAAATACCGCCGTCGGTCGTTTTACCTTTGAACGTACGGCCTGGTGTCGATGAAATGGTCCGGCCATATCCCTGATTGAAAGCAGTCAGTGACTGCCCAAGATCGCGCAACACGTTGATGATGTTGTTGCCCGTTGTTTGCAACGGCGACAGTGGAGTTGATGGATTGTTCAGATCGCCAACAAAGGGGTTAAGCGTCCGATCAAGATAAACCGCCGCACAGCATTTTTCTTTGCGGTTGGTGTAATCGCCAACCAGTCGGATGCCGAGATCATCATTGGGCTCCCACAGGAATTGCCCGCGCACAAAGTAGCGATTGCGATCATTAACATCGGTGTTGTTGGCGGTATCATTGTAAAAACCGTCACGTTTTACAAAAACGCCATCCAAGCGCGCAGCGAGCGTTTCGGAAATTGGCCCGGTGACGCTGCCTGTCACACGCAGGAAGTCGAAATTGCCATAAGTGATCTCACCCTTTGCGCCGAATTGGAATTCTGGCTTTTTCGAAATGATGCTGATCTGGCCTGCTGATGCATTGCGGCCGCCCAACGTGCCTTGCGGTCCACGCAAAACCTCGACGCGCTCAATCTCGCCCAGTTCATTCAGGCCGATGCCCGAACGCGAACGATAAACGCCATCAATGAATACAGCGACCGAGCTTTCAAGGCCGGGGTTGTCGCCCACAGTACCGATGCCGCGAATACGCGCAGATCCGTTTGCTTCGTTACCAGTCGAGGAAACGAGCAGTGACGGCGCAACCTGGTTCAACTGGCGAATGTCGTTCGCGCCGCTGTTCTGCATAGTTTCAGCACCAATAGCCGACACTGCCAATGGCACATCAGATAGGGACTGCTCACGGCCCTGCGCAATAACAAGAATGCCTTCATCGCCGGTCGCTTCGGTTTCATCCGTTTGCGCTTCGTCTTGAGCAAAGGCCATGTTGGGGGCGGCAAGAGCGAGCGTTGCAGTGGACAGTGCAAGCCCCGCTTTGCGGAGCAAAAGCAATTCAGACATCATATTCTCCCGTTAGCGTCTTTTATTTAGAACGGCATAGCTATGCCATTTCATCAGATAGGTCACGCTAATGAAACCTATCTTCCCATAGAATTTCAAAAATTGCGGCAATTATGCAACAAAAATCGCTATCTGCGCTCTTCACCGGGCATAATAATTTCGTCAGGCCGCTTTCCGCGTTGATATACTGGAAAACCGCCAACCCATGTTTCGTGGACATTTGTTGCCCGTATCTGGCCAGGAGTTGCGAGCAGCGGATCGGTATCGACCAGCACGAAGTCCGCACGGTAGCCGGGCATTAATGTCCCGACTTTGCTTTCGGCAAACGAGGCGTACGCAGCGCCAGTAGTGAATCCCGCCAGTGCTTGTTCGCGGGTCACGCGTTCTGACGGTATCCAGCCCCCGAACGGCTGCCCCTTTTCGTCCTCTCGGCTGATGGCGACCGAAATTCCGTGGAACGGGTTTGGTGCCTCAACCGGCGTGTCTGATCCGAACGCAAGCTTGCCTCCGGCTTTCAAAATTGACTGCCAAGCATAGGCGCCTTTAAGTCTTTCTGGCCCTAAACGAACCTCGGCCATTAGCCTGTCCGATGTTTGATGCACCGGTTGCATAGAGGAAATAATACCGTTCTTGGCCAGCCGCGGCAGGTCGACCGGGTCAACGACCTGCACATGCTCGATCCGCCAGCGGCGATCATTGGAATAGGTTTCCGCCAGATCCTCAACCGCCCCGATAGCATCGTCATTGGCCGCGTCGCCAATGGCGTGTACTGCCGTTTGGAACCCATCCATCGACGCGCGCACCATCATGTTGCGCACCTCTGCACTGGGATGGAATTGCAGACCGGTTTGACCGGGCGCATCAGCATAGGGCTTTTTCAACCATGCACCGCGACTGCCCAGCGCACCATCAAGATACAGCTTCACGCCGCCAAGCCTCAGCTTATCTTCATACAGCCACGGCGTTGGCTTTGATCCGGCAATCGCGGTCATATTTTCAAGACCGCCTGCATAGCCAAAGATGCGGATCGACAGCCAGCCTTCATCACCGGCGCGGCGATAGGCCTGCCAATCGTCAATCGTCGTTCCCATATCGGCAATTGCTGTAACGCCGACTTTCAAAAGTGCGGCCTGCGCCTCGGCCAGCGCAGCGTCGCGATCGCGCGGGCTTGGTGCCGGCACATGTTTGCCGACCAGTTCCGATGCTGCATCGATAAAGATACCGCTGGGTTTGCTACCCGCCATTTCGATCCGTCCGCCCATTGGCGCTTTGCTGGTCGCAGTGACGCCCGCGATCTCCATCGCACGGCTATTGGCCCAACCGGCATGGCCATCGACGCGATCCAGCCAGACCGGGCGGTCCGCAATGACGGAGTCGAGATCAGCTGCGGTCGGAAAACGGCCCAAGCCCCATTTCTCTTGGTTCCAGCCGCGCCCGATTATCCAGCGCCGGTCGGGGTGCTTATCAGCATAGGCTTTAATAGCGGCCTGTGCCTCGGCTAGCGAATTGGTTGCCGACAGGTCAAGCGTTAGCGCCTGAAACCCCAGCCCCATAACATGGCCGTGCGCGTCAATCAGCCCGGGCAGCATCGTTTTGCTGCGGCCATCGACACGGTAATCCAGATCCTTAGGCGGCTTGTCACCGCGCATCATAAGCTTTGCAACTTTGCCCTGCCGGTCGATTAACAGGCCGGTAAAGCGGATGACTTTACCATCTTTATCCAAAGTTATGCCGTTGACGTTTTCGATCAGGCCATCAGCCAAAGCCGGAATGGCGCATGCGGCCAGCATCAATGCGCTGAACAGTTTCAAATTCTTCATCGTTTTGGCAACCTCCGCACCAGCGCGCTCGTATCTTGACGCCCCCCGCCCATATACTGAATGTCAGAGAAAAATTGATCGACCATCGCCGCCAATGGAATGCTGGCCCCGTTGGCGCGCGCCTCATCGATGGCAAGGCCTAGGTCTTTGCGCATCCAATCCACGGCAAAGCCGAAATCAAACTCGCCCTTTGCCATCGTTGCCCAGCGATTGTCCATTTGCCAGCTTTGCGCCGCTCCGCCAGAGATTGCCTCGAATACTTGGTCCAGATCAATCTCGGCGCATTGGGCGAAGTGCATTGCCTCCGACAATCCTTGTAAGACACCTGCAATACAAATCTGGTTCGCCATTTTGGCGGTCTGACCATCGCCGGGGCCACCGACATGGACAACGCGTTTGGCATAGGCGGCCATGATCGGGCGTGCCGCTTCAACTGCAGGAGCTGTACCGCCGCACATGATCGCCAGCGTTCCGTTTTCGGCTCCAGCCTGACCACCTGTAACTGGCCCGTCCACACACAGCAAATTGCGCCCACGGGCCTCAACACCCAGTTGCCGGGCGATGCGCGCGGAAACGGTTGTGTGATCGATATACAGCGCACCTTTGGTCATTGCTGCAAACGCACCGTCACGGCCCAATGTTACGCTGGCAAGGTCATCATCTGTGCCAACGCAGCTGACGACGACATCCGCGTCCTTTGCTGCCTCGGCAGGCGATGTGGCCAAGACGCCGCCATGTGCTGCGACCCATGCCTCGGCTTTCGCGCGTGACCGGTTGAACACCGTCATGTCGTGACCCGCAGCGCCAAGATGACGGGCAATCGGGCCACCCATCACACCCAAACCGATAAAAGCTATTCTTGCCATAGGGCCGCTGTAATGTTTGTTTAATTGAATAGCCAGATGCGATAGAGGCCATTGGCTATGGCTGATGTTTCCCCCAATGAACTGCTGACGCTGGCTGATGTCCGCGCGGCTCATGCCCGTATTCGTGACGCGATTGTCGTCACACCCACGCTGCACAGCCAGACTTTGTCTCAGCTAACAGGGGCGAACATCTATCTAAAGTTTGAAAACCTGCAGTTCACTGCGGCTTATAAAGAGCGCGGGGCGTTGAACGCATTGCTGCAATTGCCACCAGAGGCGTTGAGGCGCGGGGTGATCGCAGCCTCGGCTGGCAACCATGCGCAGGGGCTTAGCTATCACGGCACGCGGTTAGGTGCGCCGGTCACGATCGTTATGCCAAAAACAACGCCAACGATCAAAGTGATGCAGACCGAGGCCGTTGGCGGCAAAGTGGTGCTTGAAGGTGAAAAGTTCGACGATGCCTATAAACACGCCCGTTTGCTGGAAAAAGAACTGGGGCTAACGTTTGTTCATCCGTTCGATGATCCGCATGTTGCAGCGGGGCAGGGAACGGTCGCGCTGGAAATGCTAGAGGCTGTGCCTGCGCTGGATATGCTGGTCGTGCCCATTGGCGGCGGCGGACTGCTATCGGGCATGGGCACAGCTGCGCGCGGGTTAAAGCCTGATATCGGGCTGGTTGGTGTGCAGGCAGAGCTGTATCCCAGCATGTATGCCCTGCTGAATGGCAAACAAATGCCGTGCGAGGGTGACACGTTAGCAGAGGGCATCGCCGTTAAGGTTCCGGGTGAATTTACTTCAAAAGTCATTCGCGGGCTGGTCGACGAAATTGTTCTTGTTTCCGAGCCACAGCTTGAAACTGCCGTCAGCTTGTTGCTGCAAATCGAAAAAACTGTGGTTGAAGGCGCAGGGGCTGCTGGACTTGCCGCCGTGATGGCAAATCCTGAAATGTTTCGCGGCAAGAATATCGGCATTGTTCTGTGCGGCGGCAACATCGATACCCGCCTGCTTGCGAATGTTTTGTTACGCGACTTGGCACGGTCTGGTCGCCTTGCGCGGTTGCAGATTACCCTACAGGATCGCCCCGGTGCGCTGTTTAAAGTGATGAAGCTATTCAACGATCATCAGGTTAATATCATCGAAATCTACCATCAGCGTATCTTTACCACCTTGCCTGCCAAGGGACTTATCACCGACATCGAATGCGAGGCGCGCGATGCCGATCAGTTGCAGCGGTTGATCGATGATTTGAGAGCATCTGGGTACACAGTGGCGCGGGTTGAACTGAATTAGCCGGTTCAACCTAGTTTGTGGTAAATGCTCTTTTCAGCACGCACCGAACGCGTCATAGTCGTTGTGTTATTAACCTATCGGTTTTGTTTGGGGTTTCATGAGCGCACCTGTCCGCTTTCCGCGTTTCTTTGTAACGAGCCCCAGCCCGTGCCCGTATCTGCCTGGCAAAACGGAACGAAAGGTTTTCACCGAACTGTCGGGCGTGCATGCAGCCGAGCTGAACGAAGCGCTTGGCCGCATCGGTTTTCGCCGCAGCCAGAATGTCGCCTATCGACCCAGCTGTGCCGATTGTAAGGCGTGCGTTGCCGTGCGGATCCAGACAGGCGGTTTTGAACCCAATGCCACGCAGCGCAAAATCCTGAAACGCAATGCCGATCTGGAGGTGCGCGCGTGTCGCCCTTGGTCAACGGCTGAACAGTTCGCTTTATTGCAGCGCTATCTGGGGCAGCGTCATCCCACTGGCGGCATGTCGGGAATGGATGATCTCGATTATTCCGACATGGTCGAACAAACGCCGGTGCACAGCCATGTTGTCGAATACCGGCTGCCATCGCGCTATGGCCGCCCGGGAGAATTGGTCGGTGCATGTATCACCGATCAACAGGGCGACGGCCTATCGATGGTCTATAGCTTTTATGATTCAGAGGCAGAGGGCCGCCCTGGCCTTGGCAACTTCATCATCATGGACCACATCATGCGCGCCCGCGATGCTGGCCTGCCCTATGTATATCTTGGCTATTGGGTAGAGGGCGCAGCGCGGATGCAATATAAAACCCGTTACCGCCCGCTGGAAAAATTAACTCCGGGCGGCTGGGTGGATTTTGACACAGGTATGCCAGCGGATATTCCGCTTTAGGGGCTATTTGAAAGCCCCGGCGTCAAGATTGATCGTCTTGTCATCGTCGCCGCGACCGACACTGCTCTCTGGTGCAGTCTTTTCAATGACCGAAACCACCTGATCTGGCGAAGGCATACGGTCATGCGTCGCGTATGTCTCAACCACGCCAGGAACAATCATTCGGATGGTATAATGCGTGCCCTTTTTTGTGTCACTGTCATCCAACAACATGCTCGCCATATCGGGTTCGACAAAAACCGCTCGGCCGCTGTCGCCCAGTGAAATGATATAGCGATCAACGGCGTTATCGGGGCGGTAAATCCCGAACGGAAATTGCGTGCTTTGATCACGGCAATAACGTGACGTGCTTTGCTCTTCTGCTTCCGCGTCCATTTCTGCTTCGTCTGCTTTCTCAGAAATCGCGGAGGCGAAAATAGCATTGAGCAATGCATTTCCTCCGTCAGCTTTAATGCGTTTGGCCTTTTTGAATGGCGGAAGGCTGGAGGTGCAATTTTGTGCCTCAATACCTTCGACATGCTTATACTTGTCCTCTGGCCATCCAAGCAGCCCTATCGCATCGGTTAATCGCGCATCCAGTTCAGTGGCCGACAATGTAGTTGAGGACACCCGGAATTTTACAACCCAGTCGCGACCCAAAGGCGCAATAGCCAGAGCCGTTGATTTATACGCGCCCTCGGTATTGTAAGCAACGCGAAGACCCGATGCGTTGTTTTGGCCTGGCGGAGTAAAGGCCGCGACTGGCGCGAGTGGTGAGACGCTGCGGTAAACCTGTTTGCGGTTCTCCAGCGAGTTCCGCGATTCTGCAAACAGCAGCCCGACATCCTGCACTGCAGCCTGATACACATAGATTGATACAGCGTCGCTTTGATCAGCGGGACTGTACTGCAACGAAACATCCCATTCGCCATCGGCAAATTGCGTTGCGCTGGAAAATGGCAGAGCCTTAATTTCTTTCGGGAAGCGGAGCCCGCTTTTTTGATGCGTCCAGCCATTTGCCATATCTAGTTGCATCGGCTTTGCCTGTTGTGCAGCAAGTGGCGCGGCGTAAAGCGCGATTGCGACGCATAAAGCTCTGATAATCATATAAGGCCTCCTGTTGCCGCAACAATGCGATGCAATTGCGGGGGAGGCAAGCAAAGAAAAACCCCGCCGTTTCCAGCGGGGTTTTTTGTAATTCTTCATGTCGGCTTTGCAGCCAAGTTTAGTGGCAATGACACTTTTTCTTCGCTGGCTTCCACTTACGCACTGCCTTTTTCTTGGCCGGAGCCGATACCGTTTCGTAATAATATTCTTCGGTCGTGGTCGTCGTTGTGGTGACAGCAGGCGATACTGTTATGGTGGTCACAACAGGGGCAGGATAATACCAGCCATTCTGGTAATAGCCGCCCTGTTGCGGATAGGGCTGTTGCACAGGCGGCGGTGGCGGCGCATATTGTGGCTGTTCCTGATAGCCGCCGGGTTGGTAGCCACCCTGATCGTAATAATAGCGGTCATCGCGTGGCAGGTATTTTTTACACTTTTTCGCAGCCTTTTCGATGCTCCGTCCAAGTAGTGCACCAACGCCTGCTCCGGCCAAGCTACCGGCAAGCCTATCACCACGGCCTGCAACCCGATTGCCAATTACTCCGCCAACCACGGTACCAAGCAAAGCACCTGTGACGCCGCGATTGTTTAAGCAACGCTCATAGTTTTCAAAGCCATAACGGCTACGATAGCCTTGGCCCGAAGGCGCGCCGCCATTATCATATCGCGGGTCGTAATTGTCCTGCTGATACTGCGGTTCACCCGTGCCGCGCCGATATTCCACTGGCTGTTGTGGCGGTGGCGGGTTGCCTTGTCGTGCATAGACACGGCCTTCATCATCATAGGCATTCTGGTCAACACCCATAGCTGGACCGAAATCAGGCTCTGGATATTCGTCGCGAGTGTAACCGCCTTCGTACCGATCCCATTGAATGTCGCTGCGGCGATCGCGAACATAGCCGTTACTGTCAGTCAGCACGGCGTCATCATAATAACGCGTCCAGCCATAGCCTGTTTGCGGAGCAGGAAGGTTGTAAACCGGATAATTGATAATGCGGTAGCTGGGCTGCACCCAATATGTCGGCAGCCTGTAACCAATATTGGGCCGAAGATAACCATTCCAGCCGCCGGGCGCATAATAGCCTGCAAACCAGCGGCCGTTCATCCGGTGGCCCCAACGATGATTTGGACCCATGCCGTGGTTCCCGATTCCAGGCCCGGCTGGGCGAGGCGCGACATGCGGCATAGAGCCGTGACCGCGGCCGCCACGGCGACCTTCAAAAATACCACCAACCGATGTCAATTTGCCGCTTTCGGCTTTGGGTACGAACGAGTCGCTTGCCGCTGTCGCGGGGCTGATCATCAGCATCGATGCCGCCGCAATGCCAGCAAATAGGATATTCTTCATGGTTAACAGCTCCCTAAGCATCCAAAGCCACGCAGATGGCGCAACCCGATGGTTAAAGGTCTCTTAACATTTTTTTTGCCGCGCCGCCAATTGGTTGGATGTAAATTGCGGTGCCTTGCGACCAATTGTTCCAAAATGACGCAGAACGATCAGATCCTGCTGGCCAACAATTCAGCTAGCGCCTCGATACCGGACTTGTCCGCGTTATCGAAACGTGACGGTATCGGGCTATCGAGGTCGATGACTGCGACCACTGCGCCATCACGCAATATCGGCACAACCAGTTCCGACCGGCTATCGGCATCACAGGCAATATGGCCGGGGAAGGCATGGACATCGTCAACCAGCTGGCTGGTTGCAGTGCGCGCCGCAGCGCCGCACACGCCTTTGTTGAGGGGAATGCGAATGCAAGCGGCTTTGCCCTGAAACGGACCCAGCACCAATTCGCCCTCGACCATCCGGTAAAATCCAGACCAGTTCAGATCGGGCAAAAATTGCCACAGCAACGCAGATATGTTTGCCATATTGGCGATGCCATCGGGCTCCCCCGCAGTCAGAGCGTCAGCGGCCTTTAGCAGTTCATCATAAAGTTCGGTTTTCGGGCGATCAGAGGCGATATCAAATGCATACATAGGGACTTAGATAGTCAATCAAGCGCCACTTTACCACGGTTCTTCTTCACCTCGCTGCGCCCCTTTTTGCTATCCACGCGCCGCGCCTTGGCCGCTTTGCCAACCTTGGTCTTGATGCGCGGTGGTTGGCGGACAAAGGCTTCGTTGATCATATCAACAACACGTTTGCGGGCATCGGCGCGGTTCGCCTCTCGCGTGCGGTGGCTGCGCGCAGTGACAATCAGTTCGCCCGCCGCCGTCATCTTGCTACCGGCCAACGTTTTTAGCTTGCGAAAGGCAAAGACGGGCAATCCAAGCGCAAACACGTCAACGCGCAGCTGGCACGCGGTCGCGACTTTGTTGACGTTTTGCCCACCAGGCCCCGTGGAGGCGAGAAAGGTTTCGCTCAGCGCGTCTTCGGGTAAGTCAAATGGCATAACCTGCCCTTAGACGGTTTAGTTAGATGCTATCAACCATGACCAATTCGGCATCGTCCAGAGCCTCAATCGTCAATGAACCGTTGCCTGTAATGGCAAAAGCATCGCGGGCGTTGCCTTCGATGCCTCCCACGCGGATTCGGCCCTTGGCGCTTACCAGATAGGCGCAGCGTCCCGTTTCCAGTGTGTGGGTCAAGCTTTCGCCTGCCCCAATAGTTGCACCCAGCACGCGAGCATTGGCGTTGATGGAAAGTGCCTCCGTTTCGCCATAGCCGCTGGCGAGTACAGAGAAACGGCGCGACCGGTTAGCTTTCGGAAATTGTCGCTGATCCCATGCAGGCGCAACACCAAGTTCGCGGGGCAATATCCAGATCTGGAACAGGCGGCACAGACCATCCTCCAGATTATATTCGCTGTGCGTCACACCAGTACCTGCGCTCATCACCTGCACATCACCCGCTTCGGTACGGCCCAGATTCCCCATATTGTCACGATGGGTAATTGCACCTTCGCGGACATAGGTAATGATTTCCATATTATCATGCGCATGCGGCGGAAAACCGGTTTGTCCGGCAATTTCATCATCGTTCCACACGCGGATGTCGCCCCAATGCATGCGTGCAGAGTCATGATAGGATGCGAACGAGAAATGGTGGTTGGCGCGCAGCCAGCCATGATCAGCTTTGCCAAGCGTTGCAAAGGGCCGGTGTTCAACCACCAGCCCGCTTTGGGTTATCATATCGGTCATGGAAATATCCGCATCGGCGGGGAAGTTGTCCGCCGGCATAATATTTAAATGGGATGTGCTGTGGTCGATTCAAGCCCTTTGCCTAAACGGCCAATTGATTGCCTCTCCGGCCCATAACGCCAGCCAGATTATCAGCGGCTGTGCCAGCAATCTTGGTCCGTGATACCACCAGCTTGCCGTTACCCCGCCCATAGGAATATTATTGAACGCATGGTTGAAATTGGCGGGCCAGACGCAGACCGCATAAAGCGCAAGGCCAATGCCTGCTGCGGGCCGCGCCCAGCCTATGACTGTGCGCGGGATCAGCAGGCCGATTGCCCCCAATATCTCGGCAATGCCGGTAAAGGCGACAACCTCGGCCGGGAACGGCACCCAATCAGGCGTTATCGCAAGGAAGCCTACCGGACTTCGCAGGTGCGCGACCCCCGCGATGAAATAAAAGATTGCCAGCAGCCAGCGAAAGCCGGTTCGGATCATACCACTGCGGATTCAAGCAAACGCAACGTTCCGGCATCAGCATCAATTTCGGCGAGTGCGCCAACGGGCAGGCTATGTTGATCAGCGATATGGCCAAACCATGCCCCCTGAAACGCCGGCACGCCAAGCGAGCCGAGATGTTGTTGCAACAGCATGTTCAGAGTGAATCCGCCGCCTGCACCGCTGCCATCGGGGTCACTGCAACTGGTGCATTGGCCAAAAACAACCCCTGCCAGTTTTGACAATACCCCTGCTTGTCCCAATTGGGTCAGCATCCGGTCGATGCGATATTCGGCCTCGTCGACATCCTCTAAAAACAGGATCGCGTCGTCAAAACTGGGGAGGTACTGCGTACCAGCAAGCGCGGTTAGCACCGTTAGATTTCCGCCAAGCAAGCGCCCTTGCGCTTTGCCACCCGTTAGTTTTTGCGTGCGCCATTTGCGCTGGACCAGCCGGTCATCGCTTGCCACCGGATTTTTATAGACCTGCATCGCCCCGTCAAAGGCAACCGCTTTGAAACTTTCGAGTGAGGTTTTGCCCCATGCGCTCGATCCGTTTGGTCCGTGCAGCGTATAGGCGCCGCCCTTGGCCGCAACGGCCATATGTAAAGCGGTGATGTCACTATAGCCGATCAGTAGTTTTGGATTGGCGCGCACAACATCCCAATCGACAAAAGGCAGCAACCGGGCCGAACCCCATCCGCCGCGCACACACAATATCGCGCGCACATCTTTGTCAGCATACATGGCGGTAACATCGGCAGCGCGGTCTTTGTCTTGCCCGCCCAGATAGCCATAACGGTTCAGGATATGCTGCCCGCGTTTGGGCTTTAGCCCCATGGCAACAACCGCTTCTTCGACCAATGTAATGTCGAACGGTTCGTCGCTGGCCGTTGCAGGCTCGATCAGGCCAATGGTATCGCCGGGCCGAATACGCGGCGGCCTTGCCCGAGGACCGGCAGCAGCAGGTGCAAGCGTAGCCGGAAAGGCCGGCGCCGCCATAAGCGCCGCCAGCCCCGCCATTATTTGTCTGCGATCAAGGGTCAGAATTTGAAATCCCAAAGCAGAGTGAAGGAACGACCGCGTGGGTCAGCTACACGTGGCTCCCAGCTAGAACCCGAACCAAAGTTGCTATCATAAGTGATAGCAAAGGGCGGGTTCGTGTTGAAGATATTGCGGACGCCCAATGTGATTGTGGTGCCTTTCAATAAACCATCATAGCTGATCGAAGCGTTGTAGAGGAAATAGTCGTTGACCCTTTCATTGAAGTTCGGCGGGCTCACCGCGCCACTGGCAACACCAGGCAGTTTCTGATTATCATAGCCACTGCGGTATATTTGCGAGAGGGTGAAATTCCACTTGTCGCGGTTGTAGCCGATATAGGCATTATGCTTCCAGCGCAGGCCAAGGTCGCCGGCGAAGGTGAAGATGCCAATACGATCAGAAAAAGGTGCACTTGGCAGAACTTTTTCTTTTTTCTGGAGGAGGTACGTTCCGTCGAGCCCTGCGCGGAGTTCTCCGCCCAGCGCGTCTGTCCGGCCGCGCAATGTAACTTCAAGTCCTTGCGTCTTGGTTTCACCAGCATTGACCCAAGTGTTCTCGATAGCGAGCAAAGCACCTGAGCCATTGCGAACGAAACGTTCGGATAGTGCGTCATAGTTCAACAGCAGCTGATCAATGGTCAGCACTTGTATAGTGCCTTTACGATTGACCATCCACCAATCCAGCGAGGCGCTGAAGTTCCGGGATGGTTCAAACACTACGCCAAGGCTCATCTGATCAGAGGTTTCTGGCCCAAGGTCAGGCTGACCACCGTTGATGATGTTAACAGCGGTTAGCACGGCACAACCCGGTGTCGTTGGGCTGGGTGCTAGCGGGGTTGTGCAGGTTTCAGGATCAGCAAAGCCGCGTCCTGTATACAGCGCTTCGGTCCGGCCGTTGAATATCTGGTTGAACGAAGGGGCGCGGAAGCCGGTGTTGTAGGAACCGCGGAACATCATCCAGTCGGCAGGACGGTATTTGAAGGCGACCTTTGGATTGGTGGTCGAACCAAAACCTTCATATTCGTCAATCCGCGCCGCTGCGGTAATTTCAAATCCGTTGAACAGGGGGATCAGGACTTCGGCATACGCAGCCTTGATATCGCGCGATACGCCGAGCAGCGCGTTGCCATCATCAAAAGGCGCTGCGATAATTATCGGGCGAGCGGCGGCAGCACGAGCATCACCGTTGAATTTGTAATTCTCCGTGCGATAATCGACGCCTGCTGCAATCTTTACCATGCCGCCGGGAAGATCGAAAAGCTCGCCAGAGATGGACGCATCGAACTGCTTCACCGAATATTTGCCGCCATAAAGGATGACGCCCTCGGCAGATACCGCCTGTAGCATCGCAAGTGCTTGAGCAGATTGTGTTTGGCCCGGGAACAGGAAGGGGTTTAAGCGACCACTGTTTAGAACGCCGATGATGCCCGGCTGGGTTGCGCCGGGCGCGATTGGGGCATTTAGGTCATTTGCACCCGTGGCGGTGGTGCCACGGTAATAATAACCCGATCCAAGCTTCGATTGTGATTCTGATGACGCGTAAGAGAAGCCTGCCCGATAATCCCAGCCATCGGCAATCGGACCATCTATGCCCAATGCTACGCGGTTCGTTTTGGTATTGGTGTTAATCTCACGCGGGCCACATTCAATACAGCGCCAGCGATAGGAAAATGAAGGGTTCGCAGCGAGTTGCGCCGCAGTTGTCGGAAAGGCGGCAACCAACCGGCTTGCTACTGCATCAAACGACGCATCATTAACGCCTGCGATGCGGTTATAGGCATAACGCTGTGTTGTTGTGTTCGGGGTTATTTGCAGGTTTGAGAAACGCTTTGAAGCATCTGCGTCTGAACCCGTTACTTCAGCCGAAATTTCATGATCACCAAGACGGAACACTGCGCGAGCCAGATAGGTCAGCGTTTCCAGAGGCTGCTGCAAGACGGCAGCACGACCAGTATCCCAAGCGCAGGCATATTGCGCCTCGGGAAATGCCCATAGCACATTGTCATAAGGGGCTTGGCCATCGATCACTCCGCAGCCAGGACCACCCGGCAGATCGAGCACGTTGATGCCGCCATTCGTTCGGATTGTGGTGCTGCCGATTGCAAAGGGAGTACCGGCTGCATTGGGAAATGCAGTACCAGCCAGCGGCAGGATTGTCGCAAATGGTGTGCCGCGCGTATCGACTGAAAGGCCGCGGTCGGGTTGAAAAGTATTGACGAAACTGCGCTGGTTGCCTCGCAACGCTTTGTTCCAGCTATAACCGACTGCCGCCATCACGTTAAAGCCATCTTCTTGCAGATCGCCATAACCGGCAATGCCAGATATGCGGTAGGTGTTGCCGCCACCGCGCTGGGTGATGTCCATAGATGACTGCGTGCCAAAGCCTTGATAGTCGGTGCGGGTGATGAAGTTGATCACCCCGCCAATTGCATCAGTGCCATAGATTGCCGATGCGCCGTCTTTCAGCACCTCAACCCGTTCTAGCGCAGAGAAAGGAATTTGGTTGATATCAACAACGCCGCCGTTCAGGCCGTGGGCTGCAACGCGGCGCCCGTTCAGCAGGACAAGCGTCGCGTTCGCCCCTTGGCCCCGCAGGTTGGCAGACGATGCCCCGTTATTGCCGCGCTGAGCGCCGCCAACTACGTCCGCATTGGATGCCAGATTATCTAGGCCGTTACCGTTGCTTGAGAGAAAACTGATCAGTTGTTCTGGGCTATTAATGCCTTCCCGCGAAAAT
>JAAFIB010000063.1 GCA_013297725.1 Sphingomonadales bacterium | reverse complement strand
CCTTTGACGTGGGGGCGATTTGAGGACGATATGACGCAGTTTTTCTCCGCATGGCATTTTGATGGCAAAACTGCGGTGCGCCGCAAGGTTGATGTAGAGGTCGTTGGCGCTAGCTTTCTGTTGGTTGAAACGGAAAGACGCCATGGCCCGTTTGGCTTTGCCGAACTGCGCTATGTTGGCGAACAGGGCGGCGCTGATGTCTACAGGCTGGATGGCGATGATGGCTGGCGGCTTGGCCTGAATGGGCCAGTCCCTGACGAGCTTGTCCAAAAGCTGCCAGCAAAGCGCAAATATGGCGGGTTCATTGACCGCATCGGTCTTGGTCCAGCCAGTATCGCGCTTGCCCTTGCCAGTGTCGCAGCGGTGGCTGTGGTGGTGATGAGCCCGCAATGGTTGGCGCCCTTGGTTCCCGTCGGCGTAGAAAAGAAACTCGGTGATGCGCTGGTCGGTGATTTTGGCGGGCGCTTTTGCGATGCGCCAAAGGGCCGTGCCGCGCTTGCCAAACTGACCAAATCGCTGGACCCCAAAGCAGACGAATTGCAGGTCGAGGTCGCCAATATCGACATGCTGAATGCTGTTGCGCTGCCGGGCGGAAAAGTTGTACTGTTCCAAGGCTTGCTCGATCAAGCGAAATCGGCCGATGAAGTGGCAGGTGTGCTGGCGCATGAAATCGGCCATGTTCGCGAACGTCATGTGATGCAGGGCTTGCTGCGTCAAATGGGGCTGGCGGTTGTGCTTGGCGGGTTTGACGGCAATGGCGGAGCAACGCTGAACAATTTGCTGTCGACCACCTATACGCGCGAATCCGAAAAAGAGGCGGATGACCATTCGATCAAGGCGATGGCAAAAGCGTCCATCTCTCCGCAGGGCACGTCGGATTTCTTTGAACGCTTGGCGCGGATGGATGGCAGCGACCGTATGGACAAAAACGGCCAAGGCCGCGCTTTGGCAAATTACACATCCAGCCACCCGTTATCGGATGATCGCAAAAACCTGTTCCGCAAAAGCCGGGTCAAAGGCAAAACCTATCAGCCGTCGCTGACCTATGATGAATGGACCGAGCTGAAAACTATGTGCGCACAGGATCGTGACGTGAAATCGGGCTGGGGTTTTGACATAGGGTGATCGTGCGGGCTATTGGGATGGAACACTAACGGTTCGGAGCCATCTCATGTTCAAACGCCTGTTCATCGACCATCCCAAAAGTGTTGACGAAAACTATGTCGAACATTTTGCGGTTGCCAGCAAATTTGGCTTCACGATGATCTGGGGCGGATTGTGCGCGTTGGTGCATGCGTTTGTTCCGGGCTGGTGCATCACAACAGGCAGCCGCACGATCGAGCGGCTCAACAACATCATGGTCATCCAACGCCGCGCGAAAGGGCAAGACGTCACCCAAATGCTAACAGTGGATTGGGTGATTTGACGCCACTTTCTAGCAACGACTCAAATTTGAGTCTGGCGTTATGACGTCGTATTTCACAAAGCCGGATGGCACCCGCATTGCCTTTAATCATGTGACGGGCAACCGCGGCAAAGGCGCACCGACATTGGTATTCCTGCCCGGCTATATGTCGGACATGCAAGGGACAAAGGCGCTCGCGCTAGAGGCTTGGGCGATCAAAAATGGCCATGCGATGTTGCGGTTCGACTATTCCGGTTGCGGCGAAAGCGACGGCAATTTTGCCGACAGTACATTTGATATCTGGCGCGATGATGTTGTGCAGTTGATTGAGTTGGTGGTGCGCGGGCCGGTTATCCTGATCGGATCGTCAATGGGTGGGTGGCTGATGCTGCTTGCAGCGCTCGCCCTTGGCAGTGATGTAAAGGCGCTGGTCGGAATCGCAGTGGCCCCCGACTTCACCGACTGGGGCTTTACCGACGAACAGCGGATGGTCATCTACCGTGACGGTGTGATCTATGCCGACAATCCTTATGGACCGGAACCAACGCCGACTTGGCGGACGCTGTTTGAATCAGGCGTTGCGCATCAGGTGCTGGACACTGACATTGCAATCCATTGTCCGGTGCGGCTGTTGCAGGGGCAGGCTGATCCGGATGTGCCATGGAAAATCGCGCTGAAACTGGCGGATGCTTTGCAGTCGACCGATGTGCAAGTGACGTTGATTAAAGATGGCGATCACCGGTTATCGCGCGAGGCGGATATTGCGCTGCTGATTGATGCGGTGGCGGGGCTGGTAGACGGATAGTGTGTGATGCGCGGGAAGGCTGCGCCATGGATTTGGTTAGAAGAAAAAAGGGTAATAAGAAAAAAGGCGCGTAGCGCTCGCAACTACCTTTGGGGTGCTGTTACGTGCCGGATGTTAGGGAAGGGCAACGCCCTTATTTCTTTTTACTCTTATTTCTTTCAAACCCCCAAATGGCAAGACATCGCGGAGCAATGCAACCGTAACGAACCTCAATACCCCGCCGCTTGCCCGTCCTTACGAAACTCACTCGCACCCCAGTACACACCCGTTTCCGGGTCGCGCCAGATTGCCTGATAGCCACCAAAGGGACCGACCGCATATTTCACTACATGCCCGCGCCGTCGCAATTCTTCGGCTACGCTTGCGGGCACACCGCTTTCAATCTCCAGCACACCGCCAGTGGTCATCGGCTTACCGCCTTCGGGGTCAGTTGAGCCATCATGGTGGAACCGCGCGACGTCGCCTGCGGCTTGCGCAGTCATGCCGAAATCAACCATGTTGACGACAATCTGTGCATGCCCCTGCGGCTGCATCGCGCCGCCCATTAGGCCAAACGCCATCAATGGCTTGCCATTTTTGGTCAGGAATGCGGGGATGATTGTATGGAACGGCCGCTTGCCGGGCTGCCAGCTATTGGCGTGCTTTGGATCAAGCGAAAACTGTGCACCGCGATCTTGGAACATAAAGCCAAGCGTTCCGCCTTTGCCGTCATCGGGGATCAATCCCGAACCCATGCCGCGATAATTGGACTGGATCAGGCTGACCATCATCCCGTCTTTATCAGCGACGGTCATATAGATTGTGTCGGTAGCAACTTTGTCCAACGGGGTCGGCGGCATATCCGATTGCGCTGCCCTTGCCATATCGATGGCTCGGCGATGCAGTGTCGCCCGGTTTTTTGACAACAGAGTTTCCAGCGGAATTTTGGCAAAGGCGGGGTCAGCGTAATAAAGCGCGCGGTCGGCAAATGCCTGCTTCTTGGCCTCGACAAAGACATGCCAGAAATCTGCACTGCCGCGCCCCATGGCTTTCAGGTCGTACCCTTCAAGGATGTTCAACATTTGCAGCGCGGCGATGCCTTGGCCGTTCGGCGGTAATTCCCACACATCGACGCCGCGATAGTTGGTGGACACTGGATCGACCCATTCGCTTTTATGCGCGGCAAAGTCGGCGGTGCGATGTGGTGCGCCGATACGTTTGAAATATCCATCCATCGCGGCGGCAAGCTCGCCTTTGTAGAATGCATCGCGGCCTTGTGCTGCAATCACCGAAAGCGTGCGGGCGAGGTCGGTATTTTTGTAAACCTCCCCCTCCGCCGGAGCTTTGCCACCGGGCATGAACACACGGCGCATATTCTCGATCTCTTCGATCACGCCTTCTTGCTTCAGCGCCTCAAATCCCTCGGTATTGGTCTTCCAATAGCGCGCGATCAGCTCGGGTGTTGGCGCGCCCTTTTCGGCATAATCAATCGTCGGCGCCAATATGCGCGCCATCGTCAGGTTGCCGAACTTGGCATGCATTTCAAACCAGCCATCGACTGCGCCGGGTATGGTGACAGAGGCCGCTCCCCAATCGGGGATCGTGCCGGGTTCGTCGCGTTTCGACAGCGGCTTGCTATCTACCCATTTCTGAAACTGTTTGGGCGTCATCCCTATCGGCGCGCGGCCACTGGCGTTCAGGCCATGCAGCTTCCCGGTTTTCGGATCCCAGATGATCGCAAACAAATCACCACCAATGCCGTTGCCAGTGGGCTCCAAAAGGCCGAGTGCCGCATTGCCCGCAATCGCCGCGTCCACCGCGCTGCCGCCCTCTTTCAATACATCCAGCGCAATTTGTGTCGCCAGCGGATGGCTGGTCGCAACCATGCCGTTCTGGGCGATGACGGCAGAACGGCTTGCGCCCGGTGCGCCAGAATACCGGTCGCCTTGGTCCTTGGGCGGTGCGGGTTCTGTTTGAGCTGAAAGGGGCGAGGCCGCCAGTAGCAGAGCGATAAGGGGAAGTGTTTTGCGCATAACGCAAAGGCTATCGCTTCGGGCTTAAGCTAGCAAGCGATGGTTGTGCCTTTAGCGCAAAACGAAAAATCCCGCGTTATTTCCGTCCCTTTGGTGTTACCGCGAATGCAGATCGATAGGCAGGCTTCACCGCCGCCAGCAATGCGCTGGTGATCGGCAAATCAATCTCATAGGCGCCCTCGACATAGGGTCCAACGGCATAGGGGGCGGCATAGATCGCCATGCGGTTAAACGCCTTCCCATCGGACGAACCCAGAATGACGATCAGCTCAGAGGGTTTTGGACAGGCCTGTCTCCAATCTTCGGTTTGGGTGCGGTCAACCTTTTCGCCGTCGCGTTTGCTGCTGCGTTCGATATCCAGCCTGTCGCAAAACGGCGTTTGCACGATTTTGTCGAATGCGGCTTGGTTGTTGAACATGTCTGCCGGGGTCATCTTTTTGGCAGCGGCTTTGTTCCAGATAACGCTGGACCGCCAGAAATTGCCATGCGCCCCGCCATCAAAACGATATTCGTCTACCGTAAGACTTAGATACCCGGGAAGGTTTGTGACTTGTTGCCATGTGATGTTGCGGTCAATTGTCATACCGCCATAATCATTTGGCCGGTCCTTTATCCAGGCGCTGCCCTCTTCCTGTGTTTCGGCGAGGGTCTCATTCCGATTTTTTTCAATCTCGGCGAATAATGCCGGAAATTTCTGTACGATGTTGGGGTAGCTATAGCTGAAGCTATAACCTTCGCCTTTGGTTTCAAACGCTTTGTCCTTGGGCGCTGCCGATGCGGAGCATGCTGCCAATATCACTGGTACGATCAAAATTCTGTTCAATAATCGCATGTTTCTATCCCTTCACTTTGGCTGCTCGTTCAATCCAGATAATATTCCACCGTCGTCACTACGCGAACCTTTTTATACGGGCTATCCGATACGCCCCAGCCGCCTTCACCGTCGCCGTCGCGCGATGTGATCTCGAAATAGCCTTGGCTGGCGGATTTGATTGATCCCACATCAGTGCCGCTATCCTTGGCAAATTGCTCCGCCGATTTGCGCGCATCTTTGGTCGCTTGCGCGATCATCTCGGGCTTGATCGCGTTCAGCTTTGTATAGGTGAAGGCCATGCCTGATCCTTCCTCCAATTCGACGCCTTGTTTGACCAGATCGAACTGGCGCTTCACCGCGTCCTGCGCCTTTTTGATGTCGGTGGTGCGCAGCGACATCCGCTGTTTGACAGTATACGTGGTCACGCCCTGGTCGCTATATTGCGATACGTTGGCACCGGTGGGCTGCACCGCTTCACCGTCAAAACCCAGCGATCCAAAAAACGCGCGGATCGCTTTAGTATCCGTGTCGGCTTTGGCTTGTGCGCTTTGCAGGTCGCTGCCCTTGGCGGAGTAGGCGATGGTCCATGTGGCAAGGTCTGCGGTTGCTTCACGCTCGGCAAGGCCGCGCACGGTAACGGCGCGGTCGGCTTGCTTCATGCGGACAAGCCCGTCACCCATTAAATAGCCGCCGACGATCAGCCCCGTGGCAAGCAAGCCGGTTCCCGCCAGCCATGCCTTTCCCTGATTGGCGGTCAGCCGCGCGAAAAATCCGTCTTTTGCAACGTCTGAAGAAACATCCGTCATGGCACTCGCTCCTGTAATTGCGGCCTTCCGCTTCCTCTACGCCCCTTGCGCGGGATGGCTGGAACGCCCACATATGCGTCGACCTCGCTGATCCTTTGCATAAAGTTACAGCGATGAACCGTGTATTAATAGAGATGAATGGAGTTTATGAGCGATGAAATATCTCCACACGATGATCCGCGTTAGCGACCCTGTATCGACAGTCGCGTTCTTTGAACTGCTGGGCCTTAAAGAGCTGCGGCGTTTTGATAGCGAGGCGGGGCGGTTTACGTTGATCTTTCTGGCAGCTCCGGGTGATGAGGATGCGCAGGTCGAACTCACGCATAACTGGGACGAAAGCGGTTACGACGGCGGACGCAATTTCGGGCATCTGGCGTATAAGGTCGATAATATCTACGAAAGCTGCCAGCGGCTGATGGACGGCGGTGTCACGATCAACCGCCCACCGCGCGATGGCCATATGGCGTTTGTCCGCACGCCGGATAACATCTCGATAGAACTGCTACAGGCGGGCGACCGGCTGGAACCTGCCGAACCATGGGCCAGCATGGCGAACGTTGGGAGCTGGTGAGATGAGCGTTGAAGTGGTCCGTATCCCCGTCCTCTCCGACAACTATGTCTGGCTGGTCCGCGAAAATACCAGCGGTGAAGTGATGGTCGTTGACCCTGCGGTTGCAGCGCCTGTGTTGGAAAAGGCAGCGGAGCTAGGCTGGCAGATCACCCAGATTTGGAACACGCATTGGCACCCCGATCACACTGGCGGCAATGCAGAGATTAAAGCAGCTGTCGAGGCGCAAGGCGGCAGTTGCATCATAACCGGCCCCGCCGCAGAGGCCGGACGCATACCAACCTTGGATGTCCTTGCGCGCGGCGGCGATGTTGTTGCATTTGGCACGACCACAGCAGCGGTGATTGATGTGCCGGCGCATACAGCGGGCCATATCGCCTATCATTTCGGTTACGAAGGCATCGCCTTTGTTGGCGATACGTTGTTTGCCATGGGGTGCGGCCGGTTGTTCGAAGGCACAGCAGAACAGATGTTTGATAACATGCGAAAGCTTGAGGCGCTGGGCGATGATACCGCCATTTATTGCGCGCACGAATACACGTTGTCGAACGGTCGCTTTGCGTTAAGCGTTGAGCCGGACAATGCGGCTTTGGCCGAACGCATGGCGATGGTAACGGCAATGCGCGAACGCGGCGAACCGACGGTGCCAACTAGCATTGCCCTGGAACGCGCCACTAACCCGTTTATGCGGGCGAGTTCAGTGGCGGAATTGGCGGAGCGGCGGTTGGCTAAGGATCAGGCTTAGCGTTCAGATTCTTTAGATAATTTCCCAAGACGCACGATAAGTGTGTCAAAACGCTTTTGATAGGATGCGGTAGCCGCTTCAACCTGATCGGCTCTATTGAGCTCTTGCGCTTTCGATTCGGGTTTTAGAGTTCCAGCCTGAATCGCCAAAAGCCGTTGACCTACGTCGATCAAAACCTGTCGTTCATCGGCCATTGCGGCGATCTCAGCACGCTGCTGAGTTGTACAGCCATTGCTTGAAACAGATCGCAATATCGATGCTTCTGCTTTTGCAATCGCTACTGCCCCTTGCGTGGTTCCGGGATCACTGGCCTTATCAGCATTCATGACTGCTGTGATAACGCGGGACAAACAACCCAGATCAGTGTTTTGCGGCGGGGAACAACCGCTCAATCCCGCAATTGCTAAAAGCGCAAATTTGAACTTCAAGCCCGAACCCCGGCTTCCTCCACACCCGCGCTATTGTGGCGCAGCGCCTTTAGCACCGCATCGACAATCTGCGGCGCGTTAAGGCCCGCCTCGTCATATTGTTTCTGCGGGTTATCATGTTCCTGAAACTTATCGGGCAGGCGCAGCGTACGGATTTTCAGACCCGCATCGGTCAGGCCTAGGTCGCTGGCCAGCGTCAGCACATGCGCGCCAAGGCCGCCAACCGATGCTTCCTCAACGGTCAGGACAACTTCGTGCGTTGCCATCAACCGGCGGATCAAATCCTCGTCCAATGGCTTGGCAAAGCGTAGGTCCGCGACAGTGGTCGACAGCCCCTTGGCATCCAGCGTGTCGGCAGCTTTCATCGCCTCTGCCAAACGTGTGCCGAGCGATAGGATCGCAACCGTTTTGCCTTCTCGAACTATGCGGCCTTTGCCGATCTCCAACTGCTGCGGCACTTCGGGCAGCGCAACGCCTGTGCCATTGCCGCGGGGATAACGGAATGCAATCGGCCCGCTATCATGCAGTGCTGCGGTATAGGTCATGTGAACCAATTCCGCCTCGTCCGCTGGCGACATCACCACGAAATTGGGCAGTGTTGCCAGATAGGTAATGTCGAACGATCCGGCATGGGTGCTGCCATCGGCACCGACTAGGCCGGCCCGATCGATGGCAAAGCGCACCGGTAGGTTCTGGATCGCCACATCATGCACAACCTGATCATAGGCACGTTGCAGAAAGGTCGAATAAATCGCGCAGAAAGGCCGCATCCCTTGTGCGGCAAGACCAGCGGCAAAGGTTACGCCATGCTGTTCAGCAATGCCGACATCGAATGCGCGATCAGGATGAGCTTGCGCAAATTTATCAACGCCGGTGCCGCTCGGCATCGCGGCGGTAATGGCGACGATGCGCGGATCGGTATCGGCGATTTTCGCCAGCGTTTCGCCAAAGACATTCTGATACGCAGGCGGACCACCACCCGGGCCTTTATCTTGCTTGCCAGTGATCACATCAAACTTGACCACGCCGTGATATTTGTCCGCTGCCGCCTCGGCTGGCGCATAGCCATGACCCTTTTTGGTGACGACATGGATCAGCACTGGCCCCTCTGCATTATCGCGCACATTTTCCAGCACTGGGAGCAGTTGATCCAGATTGTGCCCGTCAATCGGCCCGACATAATAAAAACCCAGCTCTTCAAACAATGTCCCGCCCATCGCCATGCCGCGCGCATATTCCTCTGCACGCGATGCGGCGCTGTGCACACGGCGCGAGAGTTTAGAGGTCAGCTTGCTGGCGATTTTGCGCAGGCCCAGATACTCGCTGGAGGAAACCAGCCGCGCCAGATAGGCGGACAAGCCCCCGACTGGCGGCGCAATCGACATATCATTATCGTTCAGGATCACGACCAACCGGTTGCCAGCAGCCTGCGCGTTGTTCATCGCCTCATAGGCCATGCCCGCCGACATCGATCCATCGCCGATCACTGCTATCGCTTTGCCGGGCTTTCCCGCAATCTTGTTGGCAACCGCAAAGCCCAATGCTGCCGAAATAGAGGTTGAACTGTGCGCCGCACCGAACGGATCATATTCGCTTTCGGTGCGTTTGGTGAAGCCGGATAGCCCGCCACCAGTGCGCAACGTTCTAATACGATCGCGCCGTCCGGTCAGGATTTTATGCGGATAGCATTGATGGCCCACATCCCAGATCAACCGGTCATCAGGTGTGTTGAACACATAATGGATGGCGGTGGTCAGCTCGACCACGCCGAGCCCAGCCCCCAGATGCCCGCCGGTAACAGAGACTGCGGCAATGGTTTCGGCGCGCAATTCATCGGCCAGCTGGCGCAGTTGTGTGGATTGCAAAGCCCGCAAATCGGCAGGAAACTTCACCGTATCGAGCAAAGGTGTCTGTGATGTCTTCGTCATAATATGCAGCAATAACGATGTTTTTGTGCGCTGTCGAACAGGTTAATTGCGGTCACGCGAACAGGTTTTGGTGCAGAAACGGTGCAGTCGCCCAGAGTTATTGGCTAATCGCAATCGGCGCAAGTGCCGCGCACCTCAACCACAGGGCGAACCGCGCTAAAGCCCGCAGCCTCGGCGGCTTTACGGACATTGCCGGTGACGCTATCGTCGTCGATGTGCGTCGCACTGCCGCAGGTATCGCAGATTAAAAAGATGCAGTCGTGCAGACATCCCGGATGCGAATTGGCGATAAAGGCGTTGGCGCTTTCCACCCGCCGCGCCAGATTGTTGAGCACAAACAGGTCAAGGATCCGGTAAACGCTATTTGGCGCTACACGCTTTCCGCGCCGCTGCGATACCAGATCGGCAATGTCATAGGCAGAGGCGGGCTTTTCAAACGTCGCCAGCACCGCAAAGATATCGGCGCGCATGTCGGTCCATTGCTCGCCAGCTGCGGTCAAAGCTGCTGCAGCTGCAGTCTCCAGCGATTCGCCTGCATGTTCGTGATGGTAGTGTGTTTGTGCCATAATCTGAATTTAGGCCTTCACAGCTGCATAAGCAAGCACAGCCTAATTCATACCGTCAAAGGCCCAAGCCCGCGCCAATGCACTTTCGCCGCCGATCAATTTCCCTTCGCGGCCAGACAATCCCTCGATGTCTGCAAGCTCCAATGGTTTGTCCGATCCATCAAGGACAAGCGCATAGAGTGTGTTGCCCTTACGGGTGAACCGCACTTGCCTGCCATCCTTGGTCGCTGCTTCGGTGATCCGCCACGGCTTTGTGCCATAGATCGCATCGCCATGGGCGCGCAGCCATGTGCCAACATCGCGCAGCCGCTTTACCTGCATCGGGCATAAAGTGCCGTCACCGCGCGGGCCGACATTCAGTAACAGGTTGCCGCCATTGGCAACGCAATTGATCAGTAGATGGACAATCGCCTCTGCACTCATCAATTGGCTGTCAGTTTCCATTTGGTTGTAGCCAAAGCTGAAACCGATGCCGCGTGTTGTCTCCCATTTCTTTTCCAGCAATTTGGTGTCGGGGGAATATTCAGGGGTAATCACATCATAATGCGGTGGCGGCGCAATGCGGTGTTGTTTGAAATAAGACTGCAGACGTTTGAAGCGCTCGCCCTGCTCCTCTGGTGTGCCAGAGAAAAATTCACGCGCCGCCAACCAGCGATCATTGATCAAGCCTTGCGGGGTGCTGTTGTAATAATATGCAATAACTTGCTGCATCGATTTTGTGGTTGGATAGCCGATGTCGTTCCACAAATAATCGGGGCGATACCGATCAATCAGGTCGTAATAGTGGTTCAGGCAATACCGGTCATAGGCATCATCACGCAGCATAGATGCAATCATTGCTTTGCCATTGTCGACGCGAGCCGGGTTGAACGTCCAGTCAAGCCCGCCAGAATAATATGTGCCAAAACGAAGCCCCGCTTTGCGTGCCGCTTTGGCCATTTTCCCCACAATATCAGTTTTGCTTTGCCAATCAGGGCGATGGGGGTTTTTATGTTTGCTGGGCCACAGCAGATACCCATCATGATGTTTGGTGACTAACGTAACATAGCGCGCGCCGCTGTCGCGAAATATGTCTGCCCAGTCGTCGGGCGAAAAGGCAGCTGCCCCTGACTCAAAGCCTTTGCGAAAATCGGAATAGGGCGCGTCGCCATAGGTTTTCTTGTGATACGCCGTCGTCTCGGAATCGGGAAATTTCAGCGTATTTTCATACCACTCGGCATAGGGGTTAGTGCGCATCATATCCGGCGCAGTAGGATTAGGGTTGGGGCCAAAGGGGGCAAAGGCGGGCACCGAATACAGCCCCCAATGGATGAAGATGCCAAACTTTGCATCATCGAACCAGTCGGGCAGTGTATGCTGGTTCAGGCTTTCAAAATTGGGCTCATATAGCTGCATGGATTTGGACTTACGCAGGGGCGCAGCGTTTGCCAATGCGGCGGTTCCTGCCCCTGCAAGCGCCAGCGATAGCAATTCTCTGCGAGCAAAATTGGTCATAGGGCCACAATCGAAAAGGGTTCTGCGAACGGTTGTTCTGCATCCTATCAATTGTGCTGTCGATTTATAGCAATAAGTTACGTCGCCCGCCGGGCATTAACGCAAGCGGGGTTAGCGTCAGCTACCGGCGCGGTGGTTCAACGTATGGCCGAGCGCAAGCACGCCTACGCCAAGCACAGTGTAGAACACTTCGATCCCGCCATGCGGCAGAGTCAACGCGCCGCTCATCATGCCGATGCCGAGCGCGCCGATGGCGGCGGGCAGGATGAAACCATGCTGCAAAATGCCTTGGCCAAGAGCCAGCACCCCAAAGCCGATGGCAAAGACCAAACCAGTTTCATGGATCGCCGGATGCAGCAACGCGCCACCTGCGGCTGCGAATAATGCAAGGATGATCGCGGTCGCAAGGCAATGCATCAGGCACAGCCCGGCAATGCCTAGGCCAAGCCCGTCCCAGCGCCAGCTGCGCCAATTTGCCTTTGCCATAAACAGCATTATTGATCCTTCACGAATCTATATGGCACGGATTGCCCGACGTTACAACATTACATCGCCGGATTTTTCGTTAATGTGAATTAACCATCCCGTTTAGGCGGATGGTGTCAATTATCTGACACTATTACATTTATGCGGATGGGAATTTTAGCTTTGCTGTTGCTGGCAACACCGGTGCAGGCCTTGAACGAGGGGCTGCAATGCGTGCCCTATGCGCGTGCATTGACGGGCATCGAGATTCGCGGTGATGCGCATACGTGGTGGGGCCAGGCCGAGGGACGCTATCAGCGCGGTTCAGCGCCAAAGGTTGGCGCAATCATGGCGTTTCGCCCGCACGGCAACATGCGGCTGGGCCATGTCGCGGCAGTGCGGCGGATAGTGGACAAACGCACCGTGATTATCAGCCATGCCAACTGGTCAACGATCAATGGCGGACGCGGCCATATCGAAGAAGACGTCCGCGTCGTCGATGCATCCGAAGCGAATGATTGGAGCCGGGTGCGTGTTTGGTATACGCCGAATGCTGCGCTAGGCACGACCGAATGGCCGCTGAGCGGGTTTATCTATCCAGCAAAGTCGCGGAGCTGGGGTGAAGGGAAGCAGGCGGTTGCTACGCTGCTGGGCTATACGCCAAAGAGTGTCGAGAAGCCTGTAGCTACGGTTGCTGCTGCGAAGTTGCCGGTTAAGCCGGCCGTTCAAGTCGCAGCGGTGGCAAGCAAACCCAAAGCAACCTTCAGCCTGTCGCCAAAACTATTAGCCGAGATCGAAAAGGGCGCTGCTAAGGAGCGTAAGGCGCGTAAATCAAAAAGCTGAAGCAAGTTTTGGCGGCTGCCTACGGCAACCAAGACGCAAAGACACAAAGCGGTTGTGCGCAACCAACGCGTAATGCACCGCCAAAAATCTTCGCGCCTTATTACCTTCGTGCCTTGGTCGCCAAAGGCGAGCGCCCCTATTTTTGCAGTTCTCAATGCGGCATCAATCGCTGAGCCGTTCAAAACCCTCTAACCGCCCGACCTTCCGTTCCCGTTTCCAAAAATCGCGTTTCCACCAAGGACGAAGGTGCTTCGCCCATTCCTTCGTCGCAGTCAGCTGGCCTTTATGAACATGCGCCACGGCTCATGCGGCCTTTTTCTGCACAGCTAGTTCAAGACCGAGAGCACCAAGCACCGCCATCAGAGTTTCCAGCGTCGGGTTCCCGTTTTCCGAAAGCGCCGTATAGAGCGCCTGCCGACCAAGGCCGGTTTTGTTGGCTATTTCTGTCATGCCTTTGGAACGGGCAACGTCACCCAAGGCGCGGGCGATATGCTTGGGGTCATTCCCCTCCATCGCGGCTTCCAGATAATAGAGGATGTCCTCCTCGGTCTTGAGGTGTCGTGCCGGATCAAATGGGAAGACCTTCAATGCCATTCTCTGCTTCCTTCGCCAGTTCCTTGGCTTTCGCGATGTCACGGGCTTGTGAGCCCTTGTCTCCACCGCACAGCAGGATGATCAGAACACCATCCCGCCATATGTAATAAACCCGATAGCCGGGCCCGAAATGCAGGCGCAATTCCTGCACGCCATCGCCGACTGACTTTGTATCGCCAGCATTGCCGTCCGCAAGACGCCTCAGCCGGTCGTCAATTCTGAGTTGGGCTTTCCGGTCGCGCAGACTGTCAAGCCAGTTGCGAAACAGCTCTGTCTCAACAATAACGATTTGTCCTTCATAAAGGACATTTGGGGATTTGTCAATATCGGGAGGCATGGCACGATCTCCAGTTGAACGGACCTGTCATTCAAGCCCTAACAAGGCCAATAGCCGCGAGCTTGCGCCCACCCAATCCATTGGTTGGGTAAAAGCAGCTTTTACCCGCAAGAATTTTACCGCCCGAACTTTCGCTGCGACTTGCCATACCTTGTCTTCCGTGTCCCCGGCCTGCCTTCCAGCGACCGGCCCTTTGGTCCCGCGACCCTTTGTTCATGTGGCAAGCCAAGCTCATCGGCCTCTAGTCCGCGTATCTCATCGCGTAACCGCCCAGCTTCCTCGAACTCAAGGTCCGCTGCCGCTGCGCGCATTTTCTTTTCTAGCTCCTCGATATAAGCGCGCAGGTTGTGGCCGACCAGATTGTTGGCCCCTTCGGCGTCTATCTCTACCAACACGCCGTCGCGGTTTGATGTATCGGCCACAATGTTATGGATATCGCGCTTGATGCTCTCGGGCGTGATGCCGTGTTCAAGGTTATACGCCTCTTGTTTTTCGCGACGCCGGTCGGTTTCGCGTAGCGCGCGTTCCATGCTGCCGGTGATGCGATCAGCATATAGGATCACGCGGCCATCGACATTACGCGCGGCACGGCCGATGGTTTGGATCAATGACGTTTCCGACCGCAAAAAGCCCTCTTTATCCGCATCCAAAATCGCCACCAGCCCGCATTCGGGAATGTCGAGCCCTTCGCGCAACAGGTTGATGCCAACCAGCACGTCATAAACGCCAAGCCGCAAATCGCGGATCAGCTCAATCCGCTCCAATGTCTCCACGTCCGAATGCATATAGCGCACGCGCAAGCCCGCCTCGTGCATAAACTCGGTCAAATCCTCTGCCATCCGCTTGGTCAGCGTGGTGACAAGCGTGCGGTATCCCGCCTCGGCTGTTTTGCGGCATTCGTTGATGCAATCCTGCACCTGATCCTCAACGGGTTTGATCTCAACCGGCGGATCGATCAGGCCGGTGGGCCGGATCACTTGTTCAGCAAAAACGCCGCCTGCCTGT
>JAAFIB010000062.1 GCA_013297725.1 Sphingomonadales bacterium | reverse complement strand
ATGGTTCGCAGATATGCCCGACGCACGCGGCCATGAATCGACCCCGGTTGAAGTGGACGGCACGCTGTACGTTACCGGGCCATGGTCCAAGGTGTTCGCCTATGACGCCAAGACCGGAAAGCCGGTGTGGACGTTTGACCCCAAGGTCGACAAAGCCCGCGGCGTCAAAGCGTGCTGCGATGTCGTCAACCGCGGTGTTGCGTTTTGGAAAGGCAAAGTGTTCGTTGGCACCATCGACGGGCGGCTGATCGCACTGGATGCCAAAACCGGCAGCGAAATCTGGTCAGAACAAACGCTTGATCCCAAATCCAACGGCACAATCACCGGCTTTCCCCGAGTGGTCAAAGGGCTGGTCATTATTGGCAATGGCGGATCAGAATTCGGGATGCGCGGCTATGTGACCGCCTATAATGCTGAGACCGGCAAACAGGCATGGCGGTTCTACACCGCACCCAATCCCAAGGGCGAACCCGACAATGCTGCCAGTGACAAGGTCTTTGCCGAAAAGGCCAATAAGACGTGGAGCCAAACGCCAAAGAAAGGCGATTGGCGCGAATCTGGCGGCGGCGGCACTGTGTGGGACGCGATTGTCTATGACGCCGAACTGGACCAGCTGTACCTTGGTGTTGGCAATGGCAATCCGTGGAACCATAGCATCCGGTCAAATGGCGAAGGCGACAATCTGTTCCTGTCCTCGGTCGTCGCGTTAAAGCCTGAAACCGGTGAATATCTATGGCATTATCAGGAAACGCCCGGCGAAACTTGGGATTACACAGCAACGCAGCCCATCATCCTCGCCACTGAAAAACGCGACGGCAAGGATGTGAAGGTGCTGTATCACGCGCCAAAGAACGGATTTTTCTTCACGCTAGACCGGACCAACGGAAAGCTGCTCTCTGCTGATCCGTTTATCAAGGGGATCACATGGGCGACGGGCTATGACCTGAAAACTGGACGGCCTGTTGAAAATCCCGCTGCGCGTTATGACAAAACTGGGCAGCTCTATTTGGCCAATCCGTCTGCTTTGGGCGCACATAATTGGCACCCGATGAGCTTCAATCCGAAAACCGGTCTGGTCTATATTCCTGCGCAACAAATTGGTGGTGCTTACCTGCCGCAAGCAGCACCGAACGAGCAAGACCGCAAATCAATGGGTTTCAATTCCGGAACGGCAATGGCGGTCGCAGACCTGCCCGACGATCTGAATATGGTGAAAGCGATCCAAGCCGCAACGACGGGGCAACTTGTCGCCTTCAATCCGAAGACCGGCAAAGCGCAATGGACGGTCGATTATCCCGCTCCGTGGAATGGCGGTACGATGACAACGGCGGGGAACCTTGTGTTTCAGGGCGACGCCATGGGAAAATTCCGCGCCTTTGCGGCTGACACAGGCAAAGAACTATTCAACCTAGACGTTCAATCAGGCGTGCTGACCGGCGCCTCCACCTATCTGGTTGATGGCGAACAATATGTCGCCTTTATGACCAGTAAAGGCGGCGCGTTTCCGTTTGTTTCAGGCTATGTTTCGGGCAAGAGCCAAGAGGTTCCCAATATCCCCCGCCTGATTGTTCTAAAGATCGGCGGAACGGGCAAGCTACCCGCACTACCGCCTATGGAAAAATGGGTTTGGAACCCGCCTGCAATGATTGGTTCACCAACCGTAATCGCAGCTGGCGCGTCGAATTACCAACGCTACTGCCTTGTTTGCCACGGCCCCGGGGCGGTTGGTACAGGTGTACTGCCCGACCTTCGCAAATCGGGCACAATAGCGGATGCAGCAACGTTTAAGTCTATCCTGATTGATGGAGTGTTAGCAGGAAATGGCATGGCCAGTTTCAAGCCGGTTCTGTCTGCCGAAGAAGTTGAAGGCATCCGTGCGTATCTGATTGCTCGCGGGCATTTTGCGAAAGCAAATGACGATAAATATCGGGCTGCGAAATAAACACTAGCTCCTTCCCTAAAAAGGAGGCGCTTAGGATGCCCGATTCTCGATCATCTGCCTAAAAAATAGGCAGTGCTTTTTGGGCATGTGGATGCGCAAGGCCACAAGATTGCCGATAAACCGTGTCCCCAAAACTGGCACGATCCTTGATAAGTGAACACAATACTCGCGCACGCGCGTTTCTGTTCGTGCGCCAATAATGGGGATAACCATGAAAAAGATCGAAGCGATCATCAAGCCGTTCAAGCTCGACGAAGTCAAAGAAGCGCTGCACGAAGTTGGCGTATCCGGCATTACCGTGACCGAAGCCAAAGGCTTTGGCCGTCAGAAAGGCCATACCGAGCTATATCGCGGCGCTGAATATGTCGTCGATTTCTTGCCAAAGGTGAAGCTGGAGGTTGTCGTGGACGATAGCCTTGCTGACCGCGTAGTAGAGGCAATTGCCGCTGCCGCGCAAACGGGCCGCATCGGTGACGGCAAAATCTTTGTCATCCCAGTCGAAACTGCGGTTCGTATCCGCACAGGCGAGCGTGATAGCGATGCCGTCTAAATCCAAAAAATCCGATAAATCCAAAACCGATAAGCCGAAGAAGGAAATCATCATGGGCAACACTGCCAAGGACATTATCAAGCGCATCAAAGAAGAGGATATCGAGTGGGTCGACGTCCGTTTTACCGACCCGCGCGGTGCATGGCATCACCTGACCATGTGCAGCAGCGTCATCGGCGAAGATGAGCTGGAAGACGGATTGATGTTTGACGGTTCGTCGATCGAAGGCTGGAAAGCCATCAACGAATCCGACATGATCCTAAAGCCTGATCTGGATGCCGCATATATTGATCCGTTTTCAGCCACGCCGATGCTGATTCTGATCTGCGACATTGTTGAGCCTTCGGACGGTGCGCTGTATGCGCGCGACCCGCGCTCGACTGCAAAGCGCGCCGAAGCCTATCTGAAAACAACAGGCATTGGCGACACCGTCTATATCGGCCCTGAGCCGGAATTTTTCATGTTCGACGATGTGACGTTTGAAAACAGCTATAATGCTAGCTCCTACAAACTGGACGACACCGAACTGCCGACCAATTCAAACACAAAGTACGAAGCCGGCAACATGGGCCACCGTCCGCGTGCCAAGGGCGGTTACTTCCCTGTAGGGCCGGTCGATGTCACCACTGACATCCGCGCCGAAATGGTATCGACGCTGATCGAAATGGGCCTGCCCATGGACAAGCATCACCATGAAGTTGCGGCCAGCCAGCACGAATTGGGACTGACATTCGGCAAGCTAGTCGAGACCTGCGACCGGATTCAGATCTACAAATATGTCGTGAAGATGGTCGCGCATGCATACGGCAAAACTGCAACGTTCATGCCGAAGCCGATCAAGGCGGATAACGGATCGGGCATGCACACGCATATCTCGATCTGGAACAACGGCAAAAACACCTTTGCCGGTAACGGCTATGCTGGCCTGTCGGAAACCTGCCTGTATTTCATCGGCGGCGTTATCAAGCATGCAAAGGCCATCAACGCTTTCACCAACCCGACGACCAACAGCTATAAGCGTCTGGTTCCAGGGTTCGAAGCACCTGTGTTGCTTGCCTATTCTGCGCGCAACCGCTCTGCATCGTGCCGCATTCCATATGGTGCAGGCGACAAAGCAAAACGCGTTGAATTCCGCTTCCCTGATCCGCTTGCAAACTCATATCTTGCAACATCGGCATTGCTGATGGCGGGCATCGACGGCATCCGGAACAAGATCCATCCCGGTGAGGCGATGGACAAGAACCTGTATGACCTGCCGCCAAAGGAGCTGAAGAAAGTTCCGACGGTGTGCGGTTCGCTGCGCGAAGCATTGGAAGCTCTGACCAAAGATCACGCCTTCCTGCTCGAAGGCGATGTGTTCACCAAGGACCAGATCGAGGCCTATATGGAATTGAAATGGGAAGAAGTATCACGCTGGGAAACCGCGCCTTCACCAGTTGAATTCGACATGTATTACAGCGGCTGATTTTGGGGACAGTCTATTGACTGTACCCTATGCTAACGGAAAGCCCGGCGGGGAAACTCGCCGGGCTTTTTCGTATGAAAGCGCTTTGATGCCGTTGTCATATTACTATAATTTATATTGCAAAAAACTGACGTGAGAATCGCATCAAAATGATATGATCGACACCTAGTTGACTCCCCGAAAGCAAAGGGGCGTCATGATGCAAAATTTCAAAAAACTATCTCCGAATCATTTTCATTCTGCATGCAAAGCGGCGGTTGCTTTGGGCCTAACCATGTCTGCATCGCCAGTATTTGCGCAGGAAATTCCGGCTGATGATGAAACCGGCCTGCAGGAAATCGTCGTCACTGCTCAAAAGCGCGTCGAAAATCTTCAGGATGTTCCCATTGCAATCTCGGTGCTTGGCAGCGAAGGTTTAGAAAACCGAAATATCCAGTCGCTTGGCGACTTGGGCGATGGTGCAATCCCCTCGCTTCGTGTTGCACCGTTCTTCTCGCGCCCCGGCGCATTGATCATCAACATCCGCGGTGTTGGTGTGCTGTCTGATAGTAACCAGCCTGCGCGTGATCAGGGCGTTGGGGTCTATGTTGATGGCGTATATTTGGGCCGCGCACAGGGGCTTGGCACCGCACTATATGATGTCGAAAATATCGAAGTGCTGAAAGGCCCCCAAGGTACGCTGTTTGGTCGCAATACCGAAGGCGGCGCAGTCAACATCGTCACAAAACGGCCCAGCGGCGAGTTCAAACTGGACGCAACCTTTGGTGTAGGCAACTATGGCAGTTACAAGGCCGAAGTGCATCTTGATGTGCCCGAGGTGAATAATATCAGCCTGAAATTCGATGGCATTCTTACCAAGCGCGATGGCTTCGTCGAAAATCCGTTTCCAGGCGCGCTTGATTATAACAGTTTCGACAAACGCGGTTTTCGTGCCGAAGTACAGTGGAAGCCTTCAGACAGGTTCCGCGCAAACTATGCCTTTGATGTTTCCTATGATGCAACCAGTACCAACTATCTTCAACTGGTAGAGGCTCCCGTAGGCTTGCCCGCAACGGCAACTGCTCCTGCGATTCTTCCCAACCGCCTGTCCGCGCTGCCTATCGTGCAGCCGAGGCGAGCATCCAGAACACCTGTCGGCACACCGCAACAGGCAAGCATTGGTAAAACCAATGGCATCCGCCTTGGCCTGGACTGGGATGCGACGTCCAATCTAACTTTGAAATCAATCTCGTCCTATAGAAACATGCAGCAGACCCAGTATGACAACGCGATCAACATCCCATCACTGCAACAACCGCTGACCGCGGCGAACCCGACCGGCAGCTTTGTCAATTTCCAGTTTGGCCGCTACAGTATCGCCCCGTTCGATCAGGATCAGTTGAGCCAGGAATTTCAAGTGATCGGCGATTTTGATCGCCTGAAATTTGCCGCAGGTGCGCTATATTATCAGGAAAATGTCGAAGACGCTGCGCAGGCGTTTAACACCCTGCAGTTCACCGATGCTGCTGGTACAGTTGCTGTCCTTCGCCAGATCAATTATGCAACGCAAACCATACAACGCGCCAGCCGCGTGAAAACTACCAGCATAGGTGCTTATGGTCAGGCAACCTACACGCCGCCAATCGCTGGCGATGCCTTTCACCTGACGCTAGGTGGCCGCTGGACACGCGACAAAAAGGTGGGAGAATTGTTCACCATCAACGGCGCGCCGCCCGTTATCCCTGTGAACGGGGTGAACCGCGTTGGTCCGGTGCCGCTTAACGCATCCTGGTCGCGGTTCGATCCTTTGGTCAATCTGTCAGTTGATGCCTCAGAGGACATCCATATCTATGGCAAATGGAGCACTGGCTACAAATCGGGCGGTGCTAATTCGCGCTCGTTGAACTATGCGCCGTTTAATCCCGAAACTGTTTCGATGTTCGAAGTTGGCGCAAAGACAGAGTTCTGGGATGGACGGGCACGGCTGAATATAGCTGCCTATACCGGACGCTATAAATCGATCCAGCTCGACTTCTTCGGCCTGTACGAGGATGTCGTCAACGGCGTGCGGGTCGTCACCACGCGCACCACATCTGACACGGTCAACGCCCCCGGCACGGGCAAACTTAAAGGCTTTGAAGCTGAATTCAATCTGGCACCGGTTGATGGCCTGACACTGTCGGCAAGCTATGCCTATAACAGCGTCAAGATTCCGGCGACGCTGAACCCGTTTCCACAAACTGGCGGCGTATTCATCACGGTGCCGATCCCGATCTATCAAGTTTATACGCCCGAAAATGTGGCCAGCGCGTCTATTGATTACGAACTGCCATTTGAAGGTTTCACGCTGAAAGCGCACCTCGATGGCAATTTCAACGATGGCTTTTATGGCAATTATACCGATTCAGAGTATGATCCAGTGACCAGGGCCGTGCGCTATGCGCAGCTAAAGGGTGAAAAGGCGCTTATTTTTAACGGACGGTTATCCGTTGCTGATATCGATATGCCCGATTCTGATGCAAAGCTGACTGTCGCAATTTGGGCACGAAACCTGTTTAACAACCAACATCTGTTTTACAAATCCGGCGCACCGCGCAGCGGCGTGCAGGGCTTTTTCAACGAACCACGCACCTTTGGTATCGAAGCCAAAATCAAGATGTAAAGGGACTGCCATGACGACGACTTTGAAACGATATCGCAACCAGATGGTTGCAGCGGTCATCCTTTGCGGCGTCATGGCATCGCCGGTTCATGCAACGGAAAATGCCAACGTAGAACGATCAAAGCCCGGCGAGCTGACCATTACATGGAGCGGCACAACGCCGGTTGATGTTTATGTGACAAGCGACCCTGCAGCCTCTTTATCATCGGCAACATTGGTATCGGCCAAAGATGACGATGGTGTCCATGTCTATACATCTCCCGCATCAAGCCGCGACTATTTCCTACTGTTCGACCGCAAGACCAAAAAGTCCGTTACAGTCGCCGAACGCCTTTTTCCATTAGAGCAGGGCAGCAATTTTCGCGATGTCGGAGGATATGTCGGGGCTGGCGGAAAAACTGTCAAATGGGGCAAGATTTTCCGGTCAGGCGCGCTGCCAATGCTATCGGAAAAAGACTATGGCTTGCTCGGAGGCCTGAAGATTAAAACGATCGTCGATCTGCGTTCATTGGACGAACGCGAAGTTGCCGCGACCGAACTGGACGACCGCACCGGCGCGTTGTTCATCAGCAATGATTATTCGCTTAAACCGTTGATGCGCAACTTTGGAGCGCAAAATGGCGAGAATGTTTATGTCGGCATGGAGAAGCTTCTTAAGCCGCAATATCGCGCGATCTTTGCGCGGCTGCTCGCCGAGGAAGGCGCAGTCATGTATCACTGTTCGGCCGGGCAGGACCGCACCGGTATGGCAAGCGCGTTGGTTTTAAGCGCGCTTGGCGTAGACCGCGAGACGATCCTTAAGGACTATCATCTCTCCACCCCCAGCCGCCGCCCAAAATGGGAAATGCCCGCTCTCGATCCAGCCGAGCATCCTGGCAATTTGATTGTGCAATATTATGCCGACGCTGCGAAAAAGCCGGGCGGGGCTCAGGCTGAGCCTTTATATTCCAAAAGCGGTGTATCGCACCTCCTCCAGTTTTTCGCCTATGTCGATAAGGAATATGGCAGCGTCGAAGGCTATTTGGCCAAAGAATTAGGCGTTGGCCCTGCGGAAATTGAGAAGCTGCGCGCAGCTTACTTGCAATAACGCCTCACGCGATACTGTACCATATAAGCCCGGCGGGGAAACTCGCTGGGCTTTTTGCGTTACAGGCCGGCCTCGACCGCAATGCGGATGGCATCTGCCGTCGTGGCCGCGCCGAGCCTATTCATCAACACGGAACGGTGCATTTTTACGGTCTGCTCACATAGCCCTAGCGAATGCGCAATCTGTTTATTGAGATGGCCCAGGGCAACTTCGGAAAGCACTTCCCGCTGCCGCTTGGTTAAAGCTTTCACCGCGATCGCCGCAGCAACACGGCGATTCGCAGCTGGTGTTAACGAATCGGCTGGCAATTCAACCTGTGACCCCAGAAAATAATCTAATTCATCATGATCGTCGAATATCGGCGCAACCAAAACGGCGTTGCGAAATGGCGTACCGTCACGTTTGTAATTTAAAATTTCGACTAGGACCGGGGCATGGCGCCGCACGCCGTCTCTGATCGCTTCGGTTAACCAAGGCTCTGTTGCTGGCCCCGCAAGGAAGCGGCAATTACGACCGAGTATCTCGCTTTCTGAATATCCGGTCAGTTCAATAAATGCGGCATTACAAGCGACAATCGGATTATCCTTCATCCTGGGATCGCTGATCACCGAAGCAATGGGGCTATTAGCGATAAGCGCATCCAGCCGCTGTTTTACACCTATATTATGATCCAAATCTGGCGGCATAGCCGCCACCTTATCCATCTCTATTCTCATGCACCGTCCCCTCCCGGACGAAACATAGTATTTCGTATAGGTTGTCCCGCGTCAAGCTAGGCGTAATCTCCCGCGAATGTTTCGTGACTAGAAACAAAAAAAGAAGGGCAATCGCTATGGAAACACTATCTTACGGCCAGTATTCTCTGGTTTATAACGCATTTTCGTTCACCTTCGCCACAATGGCAGCGGCAACGTTGTTTTTGTGGCTTGGGCGGTCACAAGTCGGTCACGCTTATAAAACAGCTTTGACCATTTCTGGTTTGGTCTGCGCAATCGCGGCGTACCACTATTTCCGCATTTTTGAGAGCTGGGAATCAGCATACACGATCAAAGACGGCGCAGTCGCCATGTCCGGCGTAGCGTTCAACGATGCATATCGGTATGTCGACTGGTTGTTGACAGTGCCATTGCTGCTCATCGAGCTCATCCTAGTGATGCGCTTGTCTTCGAATGAAACAATTTCGATGTCGGTGAAGCTTGGTGGCGCCGCCGCATTGATGATTATTCTTGGATACCCAGGTGAGATAGCAACAGATAACTCTGCACGCATGTTGTGGGGAACACTGTCGTCGATACCGTTTGTATATATCGTATGGCAGCTGTTCGCAGGCCTTGGTGCATCCATTAATAATCAGCCGGAAAATGTTCGCGGATTGGTGAAAAAAGCACGTTTGTTGACCTTTGCGTCATGGGGCTTTTATCCAATCGTATACATGATCCCCTACACTAACCTTGCTGGGCCAGACGTAACAGTCGGCGTGCAAGTGGGTTACACGATTGCAGATTTGATCGCGAAAGCAGGTTTGGGTGTATTGATCTACCTGATCGCAGTACGCAAATCTGAAGCAGAGTATGGACAGGCAGCGCACGCATAAATAGATTTGGTCCGGCACCCCAAAGTCCGGATCAACCTATATGTCTGTAATTCCTATCCCTAAGTCCACAGGCGCAACAATCCTTCCATTGTTGCGTCTGTGGATTTTACCGTTTTTGGCGGGTGGCTTGATATTAGCTAACGCCGTATTTGCAGATTTGAACTCTGTTCAGGCGACGATGATCGCCGCGATGCTGATTGTTGTTATCGGTATTCCGCACGGAACGCTGGATATTGAAATAGCGACTACCCGCTTTGGCACCTCTAGCACCTCTGGTAAGATCAGTATCCTTGCAGGGTATTTGTTGTGCGCAGCCGGGATGGCGTTGTGCTGGATGATCGCGCCGGCGATTGCGCTTACGCTTTTCCTTGTCATCTCGATCATTCATTTCGGCCTCGATTGGCGTGGCGGAGCGGATCCATTTTTGGCAATGATGGTCGGCTGGGCGCTCATTTCGCTGCCTGCACTATCCCATCCTCAGGCCGTATCTGACATCTTTGCACTGTTAACGGGCAGCCCAACCGGTTCGACGATATCTGCGTTGCTCGCGTGTGCCTCAGTTCCCGCAGCTCTCGGCAGTCTGGTCTTTGCGTTTTGGGCATTCAAAAACAACGAGCTTCAAAATGCCATTGATGTCATCGCTTGTATGGCGGCTGCGATTTTCCTCCCGCCACTTGTTGCCTTTGCAATCTTTTTTTGCGGCCTGCACTCGCCGCGGCATATGGCCGAGGCATTGCGCGAAAGTGCAGGCATATCATCGGCCAAAAAGGGCTTTATTATCGCCGCTGTATTCCTGTTGTCACTGGCAATCGGCGTAGCGCTATTCATGGGACAAGGCGGGGTACAGATGGAATCAGGCATCATTCGCACTGCCTTTATGCTGATTTCAATTTTGACTGTGCCGCATTTTGTGTTGGAGCATTATAAGCCAACCGCCAAAATCTGACGCAGCACTGATCGCTGCTCTCATTGCGCAAACCACATTTAGTGTTGGTTTTTAATCATACAATTGAAACGCGCGGTTGACCTTCGCCTAAAAAGTCCCACATCAAAACTTAAGCGCGGGTCGCGCCCGACTCGCATGGCTTTTAGGAGAGATATGATGGACAGCTATCTGCAAAATTACATCAATGGCAAATGGGTCGACAGCATCGGCGGCACGCGTCACCAAGTCATTAGCCCATCGACCGAAGAAGCCTGCACCGAGATTACATTAGGCACAGCCGCCGATGTTGATGCCGCCGTCGCTGCTGCGAGAGAAGCTTTCAAAACTTTCAGCCAGACGACTCGCGAAGAGCGCCTCGCTTTGATGGGCCGCATCATCGAGGAATATAAAAAACGTATTCCCGATTTCGCCAAATCCATGGCTGCTGAAATGGGTGCGCCCGTTAGCTTTGCTACCATGGCACAGGCACCCGCTGGTCTTGGCGGTTTCCTTGGCACTGTGCCAGCGCTTGAAAATTTCGCTTTCACTGAACAGCATGGCAAGAACACTGTTGTCTATGAACCGATGGGCGTAGTCGGCCTGATCACACCGTGGAACTGGCCGCTAAACCAGATCGCGTTGAAAGTTGCACCATGCATCGCCGCAGGCAATACCATGGTGTTGAAACCATCCGAAGAATGCCCCGGCAACGCAGCGATCTTTGCCGAGGTAATGGATGCAGCAGGCGTTCCCCCCGGCGTATTCAATCTGGTGCAAGGCGATGGCATTACCGTGGGCGCGGCAATTTCTGCGCATCCCGGTATCGACATGGTCAGCTTTACCGGCTCCACCCGTGCAGGCATTCTGGTCGCTAAATCAGCGGCGGACACAGTCAAGCGCGTACATCAGGAACTGGGCGGCAAGTCGCCTAATCTGGTTTTGCCCGACGCTGACTTCGCTGCGGTGCTTCCCGGCACAGTATCTGGCGTTTTGATCAACACCGGCCAAAGCTGCATTGCACCGACCCGCATATTGGTTGCCAAAGAACGCGAGGCCGAAGCCGCCGGTTTCATCACCGCGATGTTTGAAGGCACAACGGTCGGCGACCCAATGGCAGAGGGCGGCCATATCGGCCCCGTCGTCAACAAGGCGCAATACGAGAAGATCCAAGGCTTGATCCAATCAGCCATCGACGAAGGCGCACAGCTGCACACCGGCGGCACAGATCGTCCGGCAGACCTGAACCGTGGTTATTACATCAAACCGACGGTGTTCTCTGGCGTCACCCCCGACATGCGTATTGCCAAGGAAGAAGTGTTCGGTCCGGTCGCAACGATCATGGCCTATGATACGCTGGAACAGGGCATCGAGATTGCAAACGACACCGAATACGGCCTGTCCGCTGTTATCTCTGGCGACCCTGCAAAGGCTGCTAGCGTTGCGCCAAAACTGCAAGCGGGGATGGTTGCGATCAACAGCTGGGGTCCGGCGCCCGGCGCACCCTTTGGTGGTTATAAACAATCAGGTAATGGCCGCGAAGGCGGTGTATTTGGTCTGAAAGACTTTATGGAAACTAAATCGATCAGCGGCTTGCCTGCTTGATGTTCTCTGCAAAGAATATGCGCCGGTCCCTAACCCTTTTGGGCATGGGGCTGGCGCTAGGTTTTTCAGTTCCAGCGACTGCACAACTCAGCAAGGCCGAGGCAAAGATGGCTGCAACTGTCGATGCCGAATATGAACGCTCAGTCGCGTTGCTGGAGCGCATGGTCAACCAAAATTCGGGGACAATGAATTTTGCAGGTGTCCGCAAAATCGCCGACATGATGCGCGCCGAACTAGAGCCATTGGGTTTCAAGCTGGAATGGCAGGACATGGCGGCGGCCAAACGGGCGGGGCATTTGGTGGCGACCAAATCTGGTAAAAAGGGCAATAAAAAGCTGTTGCTGATCGCCCATCTCGACACCGTTTTCGAACCCGACAGCCCGTTTCAAACTTTCGTTCGCAAAAAGGACGGAGCTGTCGACGAAGCCGAAGGCCCGGGCGCTGGCGATGATAAGGGCGGCATGACGGTCATCGTCGCTGCCCTCCGCGCGATGCAAGCGGCGGGAACCTTGAAAGACGCCAATATCGAAATCCACATGACCGGTGACGAAGAAGACAGCGGCGATCCGATTGAAATCACCCGCGCACCGTTGATTGCGGCGGGAAAACGCGCCGATGTTGCGCTAGATTTTGAAGGTCTGGTGACAGACAACGGCAAAGACATGGGCACCATCGCCCGCCGGTCATCAAACAGCTGGAAGCTAGAGGCTAGCGGCAAGACCGGCCACAGCTCGCTGATCTTTAACGAAACCTATGGCGACGGTGCGATCAACGAGCTGGCGCGGATCATTCACCGTTTCCGCACCGAATTGCCCGAGGCAAATCTAACTTTTAACGTCGGCTTGATCGCAGGCGGACAAGAAGCAACGCTCGACCCCGATGGCATCCGCATGAATGCTAAGGGCAAAACCAATATCATCCCCGGCATCGCGCTGGCACGCGGCGATTTCCGTACCTTGTCGCCTGAACAGACTGAGCGGGTGAAAACCAAAATGGCGGCCATCGTTGCCGACCATGCGCCGATGACGGATGCAAAGCTCAGCTTTGATCCGGGCGCTTATCCGGCGATGGCCCCGACCGAGGGCAACGCGAAACTGCTGGGCCGGTTGAATGCCATCAATCGAGATTTGGGTCTGGTGGAAATGGAAGCGCTTGATCCGTTAAAGCGCGGTGCAGGCGATATCAGCTTTGTCGCAAGTGATGTGGACGGATTGGTAGGTCTTGGCACTGCCAGCCGCGGCGATCATGCCCCAGGGGAAACGGTCGACCTGAACAGCATCAAGCGCCAAGCCAAACGTGCAGCGATTTTGATGTCGCGGTTGAGCAAGGAAAAGGCAGAGTAGTCTGCGGCGTTAGAATGCGGCGCGGATGCGTTCAATCATCGCCAGCGGCTCGGGCACTTCGACAGGCTGGCGTATCATGCCCTCGCAGATACGCTGAACGCGGTAATACAGGTCTTCGCTGGCCATGATCAACGACCGTGCCTCCTCGGGCAGTTCGTCGATCCAATAATCATCGGTCGCAGGAGCATAGCCCAGCTGTTCAAGCGAGGCCATATCATCAAGCGAAAGCTCGCCTGCGCGCAACGCTTTTTGGTTCAGCAACCAAGCGATCACATGCATCAACCGCGTTGTTACCTTTAGCGATTCACACGAGAACGCCACTGCAACTTCGGCAGGGCTGATACTGCGCGCACGATCGCTATCAAAATAGGACCGTGCCTCATCGGCTAACAGCATAGATTCAGTATATAACCCATCGACCAGCTTGGGCGTAATTGGATGACTCGCGTCTAACATGATTGCAACATGCAGAATGCACGGCGCGGAGTCAGCAGCGTTAACCTGATTTATCCACCGTTATGGTGTGATGTGCCGGTTTGGAACGGATCACAGCCGCAAGTTACGCTAGGATATCAGGAACCAACTGATCCTCAAGCCGCAGGATATGATCTTTCAGCGCGAGTTTCCTGCGTTTTAGCCGGGCGATCTGCAACTGGTCGGGAACTGCCTGCCCCTGAAGAGCGATAATGGCGGCGTCCATATCCCGATGATCGATTTTCAGCATTTCCAATTGCTGGCGAATGCCATCGTCATTCATGGGGCTGTGTCTCCGCAGTAGTTCGCTCTTGCTGTATGCCTTAGCGTTGCAAAACTCTGCTTGCCACCCGCAAAAAGCACGCCGTCGCATTTGATCCATTTTGGTCGAGACATAGGGGCAAATTGGTGATTTAATTCTCTCACCCGGATACGAGTCGCCGGGGTCGCAAAGGAAGTTGGTACAGTCCAATACATAAAAGGAGATCGCGGTGAATAATGGTCATATGACTGCATTGCAGACAAAACATGCCGAACTCGATTCAAAGATCGAAACCGAAAATAATCGACCGCACCCCGATGATGCCTTGATCCACCGACTGAAAAAGCAAAAGCTGCATATCAAAGATATTCTGATGCAAGAGGCAGCGGCCGCCTGACGTAGCGTCAGCGCCGAAAATTCGTTCGGCCAAAATTCGTTAAATTGGGCGATAGTAGCTATCGCGCAGACCAAATGCTTCTGCTAGCGCTAATGATATGGAATCTGCTGCGCGTTCTGCTCGTAATATTTTGACCGGCCTGCATGATGTAATGGCTGCCAATTCGGCTGTGCAGGCAAAGCTGAACCAAGTCGTCAATATCATTGGCGAGGCGCTTACTAGCGAGGTTTGCTCGGTCTATTTATTGCGCGATGGTGTGCTGGAACTGTTTGCAACACGCGGGCTGAACCAAGACGCTGTCCACGTAACTAAATTGGGTTTTGGTGAGGGGCTTGTTGGCACAATAGCCGAGCAGGTAGATACGCTGAACCTTGATGAAGCCGCCGCGCACCCTGCGTTTCGCTACATGCCCGAAACTGGCGAAGAACGCTTTCACAGCTTTGCCGGTGTTCCCATTGTGCGCGCCGGGCAAGCCGTTGGTGTTGTTGCAGTTCAACATGCCGATCCGCGCAAATATGAAGAGGTTGAAATCGAGGCGTTGCAAACCACCGCAATGGTTCTTGCCGAACTGATTTCCAACGCCGGGCTGATCGATGAAACCCTGTCTTTGGGTAGTGCCAAGACAGGCACTGTCGTACTCAATGGATTGCCGCTTGTGTCCGGAA
>JAAFIB010000061.1 GCA_013297725.1 Sphingomonadales bacterium | reverse complement strand
CAGCTGAAACAAAAAATGCCCCGGCAACACCGGGGCATTTTCGTTGGGCTGTGATCGACCAGAATCAAAGCCCGAAACTGATAGAGTTTAACGCAACAGGTTCATTACACCCTGTTGGCTTTGGTTGGCCTGTGCCAGCATTGCTGTGGACGCCTGTGACAAGATCTGCGCCGCTGCCAATTTGGTTGATTCCGCCGAAAAGTCCGCGTCCTCGATCCGCGATTTAGCGTCTGTCAAATTGGTGGCAGTCGATGTCAAATTGTTGACAGTCGCATCCAGCCGGTTTTGCGCCGCACCAAGGCCAGCCCGCTGTGTCGCCACCGTATCAATCGCTGTGCTGATTGCGGCCATCGCAGTCGATGCACCGGCAACAGTCGACATGTCGACAGTGTTCACTGCAAGGCCCGTTGCGTTCATGCTGGTAAAGGCAATGGCGACGGTCTGCCCGGTATCAACACCGGTCTGGATATTGAACGTGCCAGCGGCATCGAACAGGTTAGTGCCGTTAAAGTCTGTGCGGCCTGCAATATCGTCAACCTGACCGAGCAATGCCGTTACTTCTGTTTGGATTGCGGTACGATCGGATGCCGCCGTTGTGCCGTTGGCGGCCTGAACCGACAATTCACGCATACGGACAAGGATGTTGGTAACTTCGCCCAATGCACCTTCAGCGGTTTGTGCCAGCGAAATGCCGTCATTGCTGTTGCGGATGGCTTGATTAAGCCCGCGCACTTTGGCGTCCATGCGTGTTGCAATCGCAAGGCCTGCAGCATCGTCTTTTGCGCTGTTGATGCGCTTACCAGTCGACAGACGCTCCATGGCGGTGCCGAGCATGTTGTTGGCAACGCGCGAACTGTTCTGGGCGCGCAGAGCGCTTACGTTAGTGTTGATTACTGTCATGTTAAATCCTTTCTCTGGCGAAATGCCACTCTGGCGGCCTTTGCGAACGGAGCGGCCACGAAAGCAGTAACGGCGGGCTTTGCCGAACCTTAAATCGCGCTGTCAAAATCCTGTCATTACGCGGAGTTGGCTGAATAGAAATCCGGTAATATCTTATAATATATAGATAATCCTGATCTGGCACAGGCATTGCTATTTGTTACGGGCGGGCAATCACGTCCGCATAGCCAGATGAGCAAACCGCAATGACCGGGATCGACCAGAACCGCCTTTTACAAATGCGGTCGACCATATTGAGCCAGAACACTGCGCTGCAGCGTGCGGCGGGTAAAGAGGTTACACCCGGCGCCGAACTTGGTGGAGCGGCACCGGTATCCTTTGGCAAAACCATGAACGATGCATTGCAGGCGGTGAACGCGCAGCAATCAAAGGCATCGGACATTTCGGCAGCCTATGAACGCGGCGATACGCACGACATCGTCTCTGTGATGGTCGAACGGCAAAAGGCCTCATTGGGCTTTGAGGCAACGGTGCAGGTGCGCAACAAGCTGCTCTCTGCATACCGCGACATCATGAACATGCCGGTATAATCCATGGCTGAACAACAGATCCTTGCGCCCGATGCGGCCTTTTCAAACCGCAATGCTTTAATGCCCGCAAGCGCGGCGCGCTTTTCGGTGTTACAAGACTTTGTCCGCCAGCCTGCGGTCGTCCGCGCCTTGCCAGCATTGGCGGTGGGCGGCGCGATCGGAATTGCGGCGCTCGCCTATTTCACATTTCAAACGCCGCCGCAGACGCCGTTATTCTCCGGCCTTGCAGAGGCAGATAAAGCAGCAGTGGCTGAGGCGCTGCAAACATCTGGCATCGCATTTACGCTTGATCAGGGCAGCGGCGTTCTGTCAGTTGATGCCGATAAGCTGCACGCCGCGCGGATGTTGCTGGCGGGGCAAGGCCTACCCAAAGCACTGCCATCGGGCGACAGCCTGATCGCGTCGCTGCCGATGGGGTCAAGCCGCGCGGTTGAGGGCGAAACTTTGCGGGCGGCGCGCGAGGCTGATTTAGCCCGCACAATCGAGGCGATCAACGCGGTGCGTTCTGCCCGTGTGCATCTGGCGATGGCCGAACCCAGCGTCTTTGTGCGCGATAACAAACCGGCGGCGGCATCAGTGATGCTCACGATCCAAGATGGCCGGTCGCTTTCGGGCGCGCAGGTGCAGGCGATCCAGCACCTAATTGCGTCATCGGTCCCCGGCCTTGCTGCCGAGCAGGTTTCGGTGATCGATCAACAAGGCGCTTTGCTATCCGCAGACGATGCAGGCGGTTCCGACAACCGCGCGTTCCAGCTGCAAATGCAGATGGAGCAACGTTACCGCCAAGCACTAACCGCATTGCTGGCGCCGATGATCGGGCAAGGCAATTTTTCGGTCGAGGTCAACACCGAGGTCGACATGACCGAGAGCCAAGCGACGCGCGAAACCTATCCGGCCAACGACCGCGCGATCCGCAGCGAAGAGGGCAATAAATCCAGCTCGACGGAAAGCGCCAATGCAGCAATCGGCATTCCCGGCGCGCTTTCCAATCAGCCGCCCGCCAATGCGCAGATCGCCAATACCCCAGGCGGTGCACAAACGGTTCCGCCGCAATCGGGCCAAGGCGACGTCGCCGAGAATTTCACCCGCACATTCGATAATGGACGCGAAATATCGGTCACGCATCAGCCGCAAGGCCGCCTGAACCGCGTTTCGGTTGCGGTCGCTTTGCGTCAAGTGAACGGTGCAAAGGCATTGAATGCGACCGAGCTCGCCAAGATCGAAAGCCTCGTCAAAGGCGCTGTCGGTTTTAATGCCGAGCGCGGCGATGTTGTGGCGATCAGCCAGCGAGCATTTGTCGAGATCGCGCCGCCTGTAGTGGCGGTCTGGGATGCGCCGTGGTTCTGGCCCTTAGTGCGTCAAGGGGGTGCACTGCTCGCTGCATTGCTGGCGTTCCTGTTGATCGGTCGGCCCTTTATCAAAGCGATGAAGAAACGCGCCGCCGCGCGTGAACTTGCCAATAGCGAATTGGAGGCGCAGTTGCTGTCACTCCAAGGGAGCAGCAATCAAGCCACTTTAGCCACCCATTCCGCCCGCACCGTCACCCTGGAAATGATCGAAGCCGCGCCAAGTTATGACGCGAGAGCCAATCTGGTCCGCGCCTTTGTGCGGCAGGACTCGGCGCGCGCGGCACAGGTCGTTCGCCAATTGATGCAGGAGAACGCGCGTGGAAGCTGAGCTGAACGAAGCGCCAATCGCACCTGTGATGTCAGGCGATATGGCCGCAGCCATTCTCGTGATGCTGTTAGAAGACGGCGAAGCGGCAACGATGTTGAAGCATTTTGAGCCCGATGAAGTGCGCCTGCTCGGCAAAGCGATGTTCAACGTGGCCGAGGCAAGCGAAGCGGATATCGAACTGGCGCTTGACCGCTTTGTCATCGGCAGCCGGTCTGTGTCGTCGCTATCTGTCGGAACCGAGGACCGCATCCGTACTGTGATGAACGATGCGCTGGGCAATGTTCGCGCCGATAATCTGCTGTCCGCCATAGCCCCGCAGGCAAGCGCAGTTGCACTGGAAACGTTGCGCTGGATGGATGTGGCGACGGTTCGCCGGTTGCTGATCGAGGAAATCCCGCAGGTCGGCGCGATCATATTGACAGTGTTGACGCCCGATATTGCCGGCGATGCGCTGTCCGGTCTTGATGAAGGATTGCAGGCCGAGCTGGTCTATCGCGCCGCGCGGCTGACCAGTGTTCCTGCCGCTGCGATTGAGGATTTGGAGGCGATACTCGTCCAGACCGCGAACGCTGACACCGGACAAAGCGGAATGAAGCTTGGCGGGAAATCCGATGCCGCAAAAATCGTCAACAGCCTGCCTAAAGCACTGGGCGAACGCGTGCTGCGCTCTGTTAAGAAACGCGACCGGTTGCTGGCCGAGGCCATCGAAGAGGAAATGTTCGTCTTTGAAAATCTGAACGATCTGGATGCCAAGAATTTGGGAACTGTGTTGCGTTCGGTCGATGCCAATGCGCTGTCGCTGGCGTTGAAGGGCGCAGATGGCGCCACCACCGACCGCTTCCTTGCCACCATGTCGGCGCGGGCGGCGCAAACGATCCGCGACGAAATGTCCGAAATGGAAATGGTGAAACGCACCGATGTCGAGGACGCCCAGCGCGCGATCATCGCCGTTGCCCGCCAACTGGCCGCCGAAGGCACAATCATGATGAGCGGCAAAGGCGACGATTATGTTTGATGGCAACGTGCAGATTTTGTCAGTCAGTGATGCACGCCAAGCCCATTCCGGCTTTCGTCCGATGCTGCGTGAGAGCGTCGTTACAACTGGTGCGATACCGACAGCCAGCGACGACCTGTATGCGCGCGGCCTGGCCGATGGACAGGAACTTGCTGAGGCGACGTTTGCCAAAGAGCGGCTGCAACTTCGCGCATTGTTGAACGCAGCCGAAAACCTGCAAGCAGAACCCAGCGAAGAACTAGCGCAACTGATCAGCGAGACTGTGTTTCGGTTGGTCCGCCAGATCATCGAAACTGCCCCCATCGACGCAGACTGGCTTCAGGCACAGGCGCATAAGGCTGCCGATTCCATATCTGAATGTGACAGCGCACGGACAGCCTGGCTGCACCCCGATGATGTCGCGCTGATCGACACAGTAACATTCCCGCTGCCAGTCATGGCCGACGCAGAGGCCGAACGCGGATCAATTCGCATCGATTGCAGCGCAGGCTGGATCGAACATGGACGCAGCAATTATCTGGATGCTTTGCGCACTGCTTTGTCGGTGGAGGACAGCGCATGACTAGCCGTTTGATCCAATCCGCTAGCACGCTGCACGGCCTCGACTGCGCCGCAACGCTGCCGCGCCGCATCGGCGCACTTACCGCGCATGAAGGGCTGATGCTTGAGGTCGCTGGCTTCCCCATGCCGCTTGGCACCAATGTCCGCGTTGCAACCACCGACCACAAATTCATCGGTGGAGAGATTGTCGGCTTTCACGGCGACCGCAGCCTGATTATGCCGTTTGAACAAAATGCGTCGTTGAAGACTGGCGCGCGCGTTGTCGCGCATAGCAGCGGCGGCAATGTTGCCTGTGGTCCTCAATTGCTGGGCCGTGTGATCGACGCGCATGGTGCGCCGTTGGATGGCGGAGCCCAAATCACCAGCCGTTGTTATTGGCCGCTAACCGGCCGCCAATCCAATCCGTTGTCGCGCGGCCGTGTCACCCGTCCGCTGGACATCGGCGTTCGCGCGATTAATGCACTGCTGACTGTAGGCGAAGGGCAGCGGGTCGCGATCATCGCCGGTTCCGGTGTCGGCAAATCGGTGCTGATGGGACAGATGCTGGCAGGATCGGATTGCGATGTGATCGTCGTCGGGTTGGTCGGTGAACGCGCCCGCGAAGTCAGCGATTTTGTCGAAACCAAATTGCCGCCGCATGTGCGCGCCAAATCTATGGTCATTGCTGTCCCTGCCGACCATCCACCTTTGCTGCGGCTACGTGCCGCGATGCGCGCCTCCGCCATCGCCGAATATTTCCGCAGTCAGGGCAAGCGCGTGCTGCTGTTGATCGACAGCCTGACCCGCGTTGCCCATGCGCAGCGCGAAATCGGACTGTCGCTGGGTGAGCCGCCAACGATGAAAGGCTATCCGCCGTCAGCGCTTGGCCTGATCCCGCGCCTTGTCGAACGCGCAGGTGTTGACCGCGAAAGCGGCGGGTCAATCACCGCGCTATACACAGTGCTGGCCGATGGTGGCGACGTTGATGATCCCATCGTTGATGCGGCGCGCGCGATTGTCGACGGTCACATTATCCTGTCGCGGGCCTTGTCTGAAAAGGGGCTGTTCCCGGCAATCGACATCGCCAAATCGCTGTCGCGAACGATGGTGGATGTGGTTGATGCAGAACACCTGCGGGCAGCGGCCCATGTTCGCCAACTGTGGTCAACCTATGAAGAAAACCGCGACCTATTGCTGATGGGAGCCTATTCGGCGGGGAATGATGCTCTGCTGGATGAGGCCGTTGCCCGCCGCGATGAAGTGCATGGCTTTATTGGACAAGCGGCGAATGCGAAGGTTGATTTTGCTACATCGCGCGCCGCCTTACTAGAGGCCTTCGGACGATGACCGCCGCTCGTTTCAGGCGCATCCTGCGCGTTCGTGCGGTCGAACACCGCATTGCACAGCAAGGGTTGGCCGATGCGGATCGGCGTTTGCAGACGCTGAAACAGATTGCCGACCGGATCGATGCATTGCGCACACAGGCCTGTGCAGGGACAGGTATGGTTGATGGACAGGCGCTGAAGTCGTTGGGCGAAATGGCATCGCGGCTCGAAATTGCTGGTGCCGATTTGGCAACGCCGATGGCGTCTGCGTTCGATCACCAAACTGCCATGGATAGCAAACGCAGCATCGCATGGGCGCGCGAGGAAAGCGCAATCCGGCTGCTGCACCGCAGCGTTGTGGCTGAACTCGTCGAGAGCGAACGGCGTGCGGATGCTAACCGGCCTAGCCGCCGTATTGCGCAGTCGATGTCGCAGCACGAACGGGAGGTGCAGCCATGACACCTGCCATTTCAGTGTCGCCATTTCCCGTTATAGCATTCAACCCGGTATTGCTGCCGGTGCAAGCGGCAGGCTTTGAGGCGCTACTTTCGGCGCCCACAGGGGCGGTTGCCGAGCTGCCGGTTCTTCCTGCCGTGCCCGGTGAACCCATAAATTCGCCCGTTGTGGTTCAGGAGAACGAGGTCGCTATCGTGGCCGCTCCGCAAGCCGATATTGAAGCACGCATTCTGCCGATGCTTGCCGTTTTTGATGGAAGCACAGCGCCACACACAGTTTCCGCCGTAGCGCAAATACGCGAAAGCGACGAGTTAAGCGTTCCCGAAAACGAAGGTGATGAAGCTCAACCCGCTTTGCGTGAGGGCACAGAGTTTGCGCTGCCAGTGCCAGTACCAGTACCGGTGGTCGCGCCTGCGCCACCCGTTGCACATAAAAATAGCGCGCCTGTAATGGAGCGCGATGTTGAGGTTAACGCTCACTCTGAACCTGCGCCTGTTCCGACCATTCCTGTGCGGCAGATCGCTGCGACGCCCCAAACGCCGAATAAGCAAGAGATTCCGCTGATGCTAAACCAAGCAAGTGCGATCCCTGTTGCTGACGTGGTTGGGCTATTCGCCGCCACTCCGCTTGAAAGCAATTCTGGCACTACCCCCGGTTTTCAAACACTCGTCACTGACCGGATCGCGGACGCCGCCGTCCGCCCGGCAACCGACACCAGCGGCGCCGTCGCCGAACGTGCGCTTGATGTTGCGCGCGGTAGCCTTTGGCTCGATCAACTGGCTGGGGACATTGCCACGGTACAAGATCATAACCGCGAACTCTCGTTCCGCTTAATCCCGGCGCAGCTTGGCCAGCTTGACGTCAAAATCGCCACCAGCGAATCCGGGATGCAGCTGAATTTCAGCACGCAGACCGATGAAGCTGCGCAGATCATTGGCAGTGCGCAGACACGCTTGGTCGAGGAACTCAAATCCCAAGGCGTGCGTGTTGCCGGCAGCGAAGTGAATGCCGGATCGGGTCATCCCTCGTTTTCTCAGCAGAACGGGCAACAAGTCCGCCCCGAAATCATCACCGAATTTGAGCGGCCATCGAGCAACGTCATCGCACCAATCCATACAAGCCAGCCGCAAAACGGCCGGTTCGCATAATCAAAGCCGGTTCCCATAATCAAAGAAAGCCAAAGCCATGAGCAAAGACAAAACCGAAGAGCCAGCCCCCAAAGGCGGAATGAAGAAAAAGTTGATGATCGGCATCGCTGCGCTTGCGTTGCTGGGTGGCAGCGCGGGGGCTGGGGCGTACTTCCTTGCACCGATGTCTGATCACGAAAAAGTCGCTGACAACAACAACCCCAAATTGGTCGAACGCAGCAGCGAGCCGACAGCACCAGCCGAGGGCGGCGATGACAAAGACGTTCCGCTGAAAACCGGAACGGTCACAGTCCCCAATGACCGGTTCAAGATCGATCCAAAGAAATACGAGATTACTTATTATCCGCTGGAGCAAAGCTTCACCGCCAATCTCGCCGATGGTTCGGGCTTTGTGCAAATCGGCATCAGCCTTGCGACCTATTATGATGGCAGCATCATCAACAATATCCGGCGGCAGACTGTGCCGATCCGTTCCGCTGTGCTGATGATCCTGTCTGAACAAGACCCGGTTGTGCTGTCCACCGCCGAGGGAAAGCTGGCGCTGCAAACACAGCTAACCAAATCGATCAACACGGTGCTACGCGACAAAGAGGGATTTGGCGGGATCGAAAGCGTCTATTTTTCCAATCTGGTGATCCAGTGAGCAGTGCCGCCCATCAGCCGATGTCGTTGTTGCGTCAGCCACAGAACGAGGAATCGTCGCCCGCGTCGGACCGAGTCGGCCTGCAATTTTCGCGGGCGTTGAAAGACTATCTGGCGACGCTGGATTTCGGCGATGGCGGCATGGAGGCACCCGCGTCGCATGTGATGCCGTTTAGCCATTGGCAAGCGATGCGCGGGGCCGACATGTTGTTCCAATTTCGCTTGCAGAAAAAGCTATCAGTGCTGATCGCGCTTCCTGTGCCGATGCTGCTGCGGCTGGTGGATATGTTCTACGGCGGCGCTGGAACGCAAGTCGAGGCGCGCGATGCGTTAACCGCCGCAGAACTTCGCTTTGCTGACCGCATGGCGGCTCAATTTACAGCGATGCTGGCGACGTGTTGGACAGGCGCGCGGCCGGTGCTTGGCGCGGTGGCCTTGTCGAGCGAAGCTAAGGCTTTTCGCCCGGTAAACGACGCTGTTCTCGTGCAGGATTTCGCAGCAGCGGGAATCGCATGTGTCTATCCCCTCGCCGCATTGCGTGCCGAGGTAGGGCAAAGCGAGGAAACGTCCATCGCCGCAACACCCGATGCTGAATGGAGCGCGCGGGTAAACGCTGCCGCGCTCTCCATCCGCCTGCCCGTGCGGACCATTTTTGCCCGGCCAGAGATAAGCGTTGCGAAACTGATGGCATTGCAACCCGGCGACATCATTCCGTTGCTGTTGCCGCAGCATGTGCCGGTCACAGTCGGCGGTCGGCATTTTGCGCAAGGCAATGTCGGCGAAGCCAGCGGCCGGGTCGCGATCAAAATCGAAAATATGACACAAGGACATTTGGCATGAGTGACATGACCGAAGCACCGCAAACGCGGGCAGTGAAAGCCGGCGACCGCGCCGAACAGAATTTTGACCTATTGGCCGGTGTGTCGTTGCGCATCTCGGTCGAGGTCGGGTCTGCCTCGCTGACACTTGCCGAACTGCTGAGCCTCAACGAGGGCAGCGTCATTGAACTGGATCGTCAGGCCAACGACCTGCTCGATATTTTCGCCAATGGCACCTTGGTTGCAAAGGGCGAAGTCGTCGCGGTCGATGGCCGCTACGGCATCCGCGTGATCGACATTGTTGCACCAGAGCGCGGGCTAACCGGATTGGAGCGGCGGCAATGATTTTTGAATATCTGCTTCGTCTAATGCTGCTTGTGCCGCTGGTAGGCGGGCTTGCATGGGGATCGTTATGGCTATGGCGGCGGGTGCAATTGGGTCTGCCCTTGGCCCCGCAAGCTGCCCGTGCCGCACGCATGGTCGATGTGCTGCCGATGGGAACCGGCGGCAAGCTGGCCGTTGTCGAATTCGGCGGGCGGCGCTTGCTGATCGCTGTCTCGCGCAATGCGATCACCCTGATTGCCGATGATGGGGAGGGAGAGTTCGATGCTGGCCAAGGTTAAGAAAATCAGCGTTGCTATCGGCTTTGCGCTTATGCTTACGGTGTTGATACCAGACGCCGCATTCGCCCAAGCCGCAACGTCAGGCGGGCTAGACCGCGCCGTCGGGCAGATCGCGGGCGATGGCCGTCCATTGTCGCTATCGTTGCAAATCCTGCTTCTGATGGGATTGCTGACGGTGTTGCCGTCGCTGATCCTGATGATGACCAGCTTTACGCGGATCATCATTGTGCTGTCGATCCTGCGGCATGCGCTGGGCTTGCAACAGACCCCGCCCAATCAGGTGCTCGTCGGGCTCAGCCTGTTTCTGTCGATGTTTGTGATGCAGCCGGTGATTTCTGACATCAACCGCGCCGCTATCGAACCCTATGGCAATGAACAAATCAGTCTGGAAGAGGCGGTCAAAGTCTCTGCGGGCTCGCTCCACGGCTTTATGATCAAGCAAACGCGGCAGGCCGATATCGCCCTGTTCGCAGGGATCGCTAAAGCGCCTGCGATCGCAAAGCCTGCTGATGTGCCGTTCTCGATACTGCTCCCCGCCTTTGTCACCAGCGAGTTGAAAACCGCGTTTCAAATCGGCTTTTTGATCTTTCTGCCATTCCTGATCGTCGACCTGATCGTGGCATCATCGTTGATGGCGCTAGGTATGATGATGCTGTCTCCGACGATCATCTCGATGCCATTTAAGCTGTTGCTGTTCGTTTTGGTCGATGGCTGGGCGCTGACCATGGGGTCACTCGCGTCATCATTTGGAGGGGGATGATATGGAGTCCGGATATTTCATTGGCATCGCGCAACAGGCGTTGTGGGTGCTGGCCCTTGGCGCGGCGCCAATCCTGATCCCCGCGCTCGTCGCTGGCGTCTTGCTCGGCATGGTGCAGGCAGCAACGTCGATCAACGAAGCGACGCTCAGCTTTGTACCGAAACTGATCCTCGTCGCATTTTGCCTCGCTTTATTCGGCAGCAGCATCATGATGTTGCTCACCGATTTCACGCGTGAGGTTTTTACGCAAATCCCCACTTTGGTGCGATGACGGCAGGTGGAAGGTTTCACCTTAGTCAATGCAGAAGCAATGCTGCAGCTGTGGATGCTCGCGATGATCCGCCCCGGTGCAGCTTTCCTTGCCGCGCCCATTTTTGGCGGCAGCAACGTTCCGGTGCAGTTGCGGCTGGTGCTGGCGCTCGCGGTCGGGGTTCCTGCGGCAAGCGCATCGGGCATGGCGGTTCCGGCTGAGGGTATTATCTCGCTGACAGGATTTATGCTGATCCTTGCCGAGGTGATTGTCGGCCTTGCCATCGGCTTTGCCCTGCAAATCGGTTTTGCCGCAGCATTGCTGGCGGGCGAGGCGATCAGCAATGCGATGGGCATCGCCTTTGCCGCGATTGCCGATCCAACCAATGGCCAGATGAGCCCCGCGATTGGCCAGTATCTGTCGATGCTGGCGACGTTTTTGCTGCTGGCCACCGATGGCCATTTGGCGCTGATCGCGATTATCGTTGATAGCTATTCCGCGTTGCCGCCCGGCAATGCGTGGCTGTCGTTTGAAACCATCGCAGAGATCGCCAATTTCGGCGTGCTGTTATTCGCCGCTGGACTGTCCATTGCGCTGCCCGTTGGCTCTGCGTTGATTATTGTGCAGATCATGATGGGCGTGATCGCGCGGTCTGCGCCGACGCTGAACCTGTTTGCCGTTGGCTTACCCGCGACGTTGCTTGCGGGCGTCGTCTTGCTGGCGGTCGCTACCCCGATCATGGCAGAGACGATTACCGCGACCATGCGGCATAGTATCGACAATGCTGACATGATTATCGGGCGCTGATGCATGACGGACAATCCCGACACCGATCAAAAAAAGCATCTGCCGACGGAAAAGCGCAAAGCGGATGCCGCGCGTAATGGTGATGTCATGGTGTCAAAGGAGCTTGCGTCGGCGACGATGATGGCGACCGCGGCAGGCTGGCTGTATCTTGCAGGCGGCTGGTTTTTCGAGGCCAACCTGGGTCTGGTCAAACAGGGGCTTGCTCTGTCCGCAGACGACCACCGCAATTTTACGCCGATGGAAAACGCCGCGCAAATAGTGGTGGGCATTGGCCTTCCTTTTGCGAGCCTGCTCGCGCTGACGCTGTTCACCGCCATCGCCAGCCCGGCCTTGATCGGCAGCCTTGGTTGGCGATCAAGTTCGATGGCCTTTAAGGGCAGCAGGATTAACCCGCTGTCCGGCCTAAAACGCATGTTCGGCGCGCAGAGCGCAACTGAGCTGGTCAAAGCCGTCGCCAAAGTGCTGGTGCTCGGCGCGATCGGATATTGGGTGCTGCGCAACGAGTTGCCCGCGATCATGGGACTGGCAGCAGTCGACATCAAAATCGCCGTCGTCCGCGCCGGGCAAGCCATAGCCGGTGCAGTCTTTGCGTTGTCGTTGGGCTTGCTGGTTATCGCTGGCATCGATGTTCCCGCGCAGTTTCTGCAACGGCGAAAACGGCTGATGATGACTGATCAGGAAATGAAAGACGAGATGAAGCAAAGCGAGGGCTCGCCTGAAATGAAGAATGCACGGCGCGCACGCCAACATGAAATGCTCAGCAATTCGGCGCATAAAGCGGTCAGCGAGGCAGCCGTCATCCTGACCAACCCGACCCATTTCGCGATTGCTTTGCGTTACCGGCCCGGGATTGATGCAGCGCCTGTTGTTGCCGCGCGCGGTCGCGGCGAAGTGGCGCTGGCGATAAAGGCGCTGGCCAAGGAACGCGGGGTGCCGACGCTGGAATATCCGCAGCTGACCCGCGCGATTTACTTCACCTCACGCGCAGGCCGGACAATCAGCGAGGATCTGTATATCGCGGTTGCCGCGATCCTCGCCTTTGTGTTTAGGCTCGATCAGGCCTTGGCCGAGCGTGCTGGACCGCCACGCGTTGATGTTCCGCCCGATAAACGGTTTGATGAACATGGCCGGCGCGGGAAAGCATAGGGCATTCCTACTTTATGCATCGTCCAAAATAGTATCATCGGAATCAACGCCGCCAAAGCTGTGCCGAGATCCGGCATGCAAGTCGCCAGCCTCAAACTGTGCGTCTAGTCGCGCTTGATCACGCCTGCGGAATTCAGAAACGACGCGGCTCGCCCGACCCTTTTGCTCGCCCAGCGCCAGCAACGCCTGTTCAGCCATCGTGACGGACGATTCAAAAACTTCGCGGGTAATCTTCAGGCTGGCATCCCCCATCAACTCCATCGCTTGCCGCCGGTCATAGGCGCGGACGAACAGGTTAGTGTTGGGGAATGTCTCTCGCACTGGCATCAGCGCCTCTGCATCCAGATCACGATCATCGATGCAGAACAATATGGCACAAGCCTCTGCGGCGCCCGCGCGTTGCAACAGGTCGATGCGCGTTCCGTCGCCATAAAAAACCTTGCGGCCAAATTCTTGCGCGACATCGATCTGTTCGGGCTTTTGGTCGATCAGCGTAACGCTGCGCCCCGATGCTTGCATAATCTGGCTGACATTCTGGCCAAAGCGGCCATGGCCGACGATGATGACATTGGCCCGTTCGGCAAGTTCAGGATCGTCAAGCGCAACCTCTGACTTTTGTTTCCGTTCGGCAAGCTTGCCCGCAAGGATCATCAGGAACGGCGTAGTTGCCATCGATAGGGTAACAACCGCACCGAACAGGCTGGCTGCTTCTGGTTGGATAAGCAACGCCGATTGGGCGGCAGTGAAGAGGACGAAACCGAATTCGCCGCCCTGACTAAGCAGCAAAGCCATGATGATCGCGGCGCTGTTGCTAAGCCCGAAAAACCGCCCGAGCGCAAAAATGACGCCGGTTTTGACGATAACAAGAGCCGCGGCCAAAGCGACCACCAACATCGGCTGCTGCGCAATCACATCGAGATCGAGCATCATGCCGACGGCAAGGAAAAATAGCCCGAGCAGGATGGAGCGGAACGGATCGATATCCGCTTCAAGCTCATGCCGGTAAGGCGATTCGGCGAGCATTACCCCTGCGACAAACGCGCCAAGAGCTGCCGAGACGCCAATGGATTGCATCAGCGCTGCGCTGGCGCAGACCGCAAACAAGCCGGTGACGATGAACAGTTCACGTTCGGATACTTTGCCGACAAGTTTCAGCAGCGGCGAAAGAAGATAGCGCCCAGCCAAGATCAACCCGACCACCGCTAGCAAAGCATAAAGCGCAAGCGTCCACCCACTCGGCGCGCCTTCGGGTGCAGGTGCGCGCGACAGTGCGGCAACAATAGTCAGCAAAGGGACAATTGAAAGATCCTGAAACAGCAAGATCGAAAAGCTCTTCTCGCCATAATCAGTTTTAAGCCGCCCGCGCGATTGCAGCAGAGGCAGAACTTGCGCGGTAGATGATAGGCCAAGCGGCAGACCCAGCACCAATGCCGCCTCCCAGCTAAAGGGCATGATCGCAAAGATAATGGCGAACATCACAAGGCCGCACAGCGCAACCTGCAACGGGCCGAAAAGCAATATGTCACGCCGCATCAACCACAGCCGACTTGGCGACAACTCCAACCCGACAAGGAACAACAGCAGGATGATACCAATCTCGGCAAAGCTAAGGATCGTTTCAGCCTCTCCGATAAGGCCCAAGCCGTCGGGTCCGATAATGATCCCCGCAACGAGATAACCCAGTACCGCACCCAAGCCCAAACGGCGAAAGATCAGCACCGATAGCAAAGCTGCGCCCAGCAAGATTGAGCCGCCGAATAAGACATCTGTCAAAACATGCGCACCAGAATGATCCATCAGTTTGCGGCCTTTTCCAGTGCTGCGATCAGCGTATCAAACGGTAGCATAATTGCGCCATGACGGGCGGGGAAGTCGCTGGCATATCGGAATACTTCAAGTTCCGCCCATCGCAGATCACCGCTGCCGGTTTGCAATGCAGCTTTTAATGAGTCGCGAACGACGCTGATCTGCGTTGCATTTTGTCCTAAAGCCTTTGCACGCAACAGCGCTGCTGAGGCTTGGCCGAGTGCGCACGCTTTGGCGCGTATTGCTAGGCCGGTGATGATGTTATTGGCATCGAGCGCCACATCCACCGTCATCTCGCTGCCGCACAGCGGGGCACGGCTTGTTGCAGTGCTTTGCGGGTCGCCAAGGGAATCATTATGCGGCAGCGAGGTTGCCAGCCGCAATATTTCTAGGCTGTAAAGACTATGGGCATTGGGGCTGCTCATGGTGCTTTGCTGCTGTCCCCGCCATCTCCACCGCCGTCTTCTTGCCGTTCACGGATAAACGTCGACAGCGCATCACCGCTGGCGTTGAGCAATGGATAGGTGCGCGATTCCGTCATCCATTCGGGCCGTTCAGCCTTGCCACCAAAGGCCGTTTCATACGCCATGACGAGGAACAGAAAGATCAGGCTGGCCCCGATCAAGCCTTTGACAGCGCCAAAGCCAAAGCCGAGCACGCGGTCCACCGGACCCAGCACTGACTTGCGCGATTTCTCGCCCAGTTTTTTGGCCAGCAAGCGCCCCAGTGCATAAGTAACGATGATGATCGCTATGAAAGCCAGCACCGCTGC